>JANMBN010000074.1:0-4519 GCA_031360485.1 Betaproteobacteria bacterium
GCTGCCCAAAGGCCCCCTCGGCTACAAGATGCTCAAGAAACTCAAGTGCTATGCCGGTGGCGCGCATCCGCATACCGCCCAGCAACCCAAGACACTGGACATCTGACCCCCCATGATCGGCATCTACTATTACGGCACCGGCCGGCGCAAGAGCGCGGTCGCCCGCGTCTTTCTCAAGAAAGGCACCGGCAAGATCGTCGTCAACCGCAAGCCGGCCGACGAATTTTTCTCGCGCGACACCGGCCGCATGGTGATCCGCCAGCCGCTGAAGCTCACGAACCACGAAGCGACGTTCGACATCATGATCAACGTCGAAGGGGGCGGGGAATCCGGCCAGGCCGGAGCCGTGCGCCACGGCATCACCCGCGCGCTCATCGATTACGATGTCGAGCTCAAGCCCGCGCTGTCGAAGGCCGGGCTCGTGACGCGCGATGCCCGCGAAGTGGAGCGAAAGAAAGTCGGCCTCCACAAGGCGCGCAAGCGCAAGCAGTTCTCGAAGCGCTGATCGACACCGCGCTTTGATCGCGAAGGCCGCCCGCGAGGCGGCCTTCGTGCTTTGGGGACCGCGAGTCGCCGCGGCGACTCGCGGCGGCGCCGGAAAAGGCCGCGGAATCCGGGTGCTAGAATCGAAGCACCGAACGATTTTCGAGCGAGGACGCGATGATCAAGGTCGGTATCGTCGGCGGCACGGGCTACACCGGCGTCGAGCTGTTGCGGCTGCTGGCACAGCATCCGGAAGCCGACGTCCGCGCGATCACGTCGCGCAAGGATGCCGGCACCAAGGTCGCCGACATGTTCCCCAGCCTTCGCGGACGTTACGGCCTCGCGTTCGCCGACCCGGCCAAGGCCGGCCTCGAGTCCTGCGACGTCGTCTTTTTCGCGACGCCCCACGGAGTTGCGATGGCACAGGCGCGCGAGCTCCTCGGCGCCGACGTCAGGATCATCGACCTCGCCGCGGACTTCCGCCTGAAGGACCCCGCCGTGTTCGAGAAGTGGTACGGAATGCCGCACGCGTGCCCGGACCTTCTCGCCGAATCGGTTTATGGCCTCCCGGAGGTCAACCGCGCCGCGATCAAGCGCGCGCGGATCGTCGGCAATCCGGGGTGTTACCCGACGGCGGCGCAGCTGGGCTTCCTGCCGTTGATCGAGGCCGGCATCGTCGACAACGCGCATCTTGTCGCCGACTGCAAATCCGGCGTGTCCGGGGCGGGCCGCAAGGAGGAGATGGGACTGCTCTTCGCCGAGGCCTCGGATAACTTCAGGGCATACAGCGTGAAAGGCCATCGACACCAGCCGGAGATCGTCCAGGGTCTCGAAGCCGCCGGCAAATCACCGGTGAAGCTCGTCTTCACGCCGCACCTGGTCCCGATGATCCGCGGCATCCACGCGACGCTCTACGCGCGTCTCACGGATACGAGCGTCGATCTGCAGGCGCTATTCGAAAGGCGATACGAGGGCGAGCCGTTCGTCGATGTGATGCCGGCGGGGTCCATGCCGGACACGCGCTCGGTCCGCGCGGCGAACGTCTGCCGCATCGCGGTCCATCGCCCGCAAGGGGGCGACATGGCGCTCGTCCTCGCCGTCGAGGACAACCTCGTCAAAGGCGCCGCAGGCCAGGCCATCCAGAACATGAACCTGATGTTCGGTCTGCCCGAGACCAGCGGCCTCACCGCGCTCCCGGTTCTGCCCTAGCCGGCTGATGGCCCTGTCCGTCTGGTGGCGCCGTGCGCGCCAGCACTTCTCGATCGACGCGCCCCGGATGTCGGTGCGCTCGCGCCTGCCGTGGCCATGGCGCGCGGTCGTCGGCGTCGTCCTCGTCGCCGTCGTCGCGGGGATGTGGTGGTGGGGATACGATTTCGGCCAGATCTTCGGCGGATTCAACCGCAAGGAAGTCGAAGCCCGGATCGCGACGGTCGAATCCGACAACGCGCGGCTGCGCGCCGAAAATGCGCAGCTCCAGGCAAGGGGGATGCAGCTGGAAAGCGAGCTCGCCATGACCACCGGCGCGCAGACATCGCTGTCGAAACAGGTGCTGCTGTTGCAGAACGAAAACTCGCAGATCAAGGAGGAGCTCGTCTTCCTGCAGCAGCTTGTCGCGGACTCGAACAAGCAGGTCGGATTGTCGATCCAGCGCCTCATCGTCGAGCGCGAGCGCGAGGACGCCTGGCATTACAGCCTGCTGCTCGTCCGTGGCGGCAGCCCGAAGGACGAATTCGATGGTCACGTCACGCTGCAGGTTGCCGTGCAGCCGGTCGCCGCGAGCGGGCCCGCGCCGCGCGCGACCATCGTGGCACTCCCCGACGAACAGCCCGGCACCGCCGCGGCGCTGAAGCTCAAATTCAAGTATTATCAGCGGCTTGAAGGAACGATCGACGTCCCGAGGGGGGCCGCCGTGCGATCGGTCACCGTCCGCGCGTTCGAGTCCGGACAATCCAATCCCCGGGCCACGCGCAACCTTGTGATCCCGTGAGGAGGACCCATGTGGGAACGTAGGAAGCGTTCGACGCCGCAGAAGCGGATCGACAGCCTGATCGGCGCCGGCACGGTCGTGAACGGCAACGTGACCTTCACCGGCGGACTTCGAATCGACGGCCAGGTGCACGGCAACGTGATCGCGGCCAATGGCGAGCCCAGCACGCTCGTGATCAGCGAACAGGCGAAGGTCGACGGCGAGATCCGGGTCTCGCATGTGGTCATCAACGGGACGGTAAACGGCCCCGTCATCGCCAACGACTACCTCGAGCTGCAGCCGAAGGCGCGGGTCTTCGGCGATGTAACGTACAAGACGCTCGAAATGCACGTGGGCGCCATGGTCCGGGGGCGGTTGAACCACGCCGAACCGGGCACGGCGTCCGTGGTCGAATTGAAGCGGGTGGTGTCCGAGTAGCCGGTTCATCCGACCGGGCGTGCCGAAGCCCCGGCCGCAGCCCTGACCCGCCCCTATCGGCGGCAGGGTTGCGGCAACCGGGCCGGCGGACGATAATCAGCGCCAAGCGACAACAGGAGCCGCAATGAACGCAATGACAGAAATGCCCGCCCCGCTGGTCTTCTCCGACAGCGCCGCCGAAAAGGTCCGGTCGCTCATCGAAGAGGAGGGCAATCCCGACCTCAAGCTCCGGGTGTTCGTCACCGGCGGCGGGTGCTCGGGCTTCCAGTACGGCTTCACGTTCGACGAAGCCGTCAACGAAGACGACACCGCAATGGTGAAGAACGGCGTGACGCTGCTGATCGATCCGATGAGCTACCAGTACCTGGTCGGCGCCGAAATCGATTATCAGGACGGCATCGAGGGCGCGCAGTTCGTGATCAAGAATCCGAATGCCCAGTCGACCTGCGGCTGTGGCTCGTCGTTTTCCGCCTGACCGCATCTCTGCCGCAATGACGACGGGGCCCTCGCGGCCCCGTTCGCATTTTCACGATCAACGCGGATAGATCGCGCCGAGCACGCGCAACCCGCGCGCGCCGGTGACGCCGGGCACGTTGCCCGGGCGACCCGCCAGCGTTTCCCGCGCCAGCCAGGCAAACGCGAGCGCCTCGACGTGCTCGACCGCCACGCCACGCGCGGCCGTGGTGGCAACGCTGCGCGGCGCCAGGAATTCGGTCAGCGCATCCATCAGCGCCGCGTTTTTTGCGCCGCCCCCGCAGACCAGCACTTCCGTTGCCGCCGCACATTGCGTGTCCACGGCGTCGGCAATGGTCCGTGCCGTCAGCGCGACGAGCGTCGCCTGCACGTCGACGGGCGCGACCTTGCGGCCGGCGAGCCTCGCGTCGAGCCATTCGCCGTGGAACAGGTCGCGACCCGTGCTCTTCGGCGGGGTCCGCGCGAAATACGGGTCGGCGCGCAACACGGCCAGCAGCGCATCGTCCACGTGGCCGGACCGCGCCCATGCGCCGTCGCGATCGCAAGCGGCGCCGCGATGACGCGCGTGCCAGAGGTCGAGGAGGACGTTGCCGGGTCCGGTGTCGAAGCCGCGCACGTCTCCGTTCGCGGGAAGATCGCTCAGGTTGGCGATACCGCCGATGTTGACGACGACGCGATGCTCGGCCCCGCCGAAGAGCGCCGCGTGGAACGCGGGCACCAGCGGCGCCCCTTGCCCGCCCGCCGCGACGTCGCGGCTGCGGAAATCCGCGACGACGCACACGCCCGCCCGCTCGGCGACGCGCGCCGCATTGTTGAGCTGAAGCGTCCAGCCCTGGTCGGGCGCGTGCCGCAGCGTCTGCCCGTGGACGCCGGCGGCGACTACGTCGGCCGGCGAAAGGCGCGCGTTACCCAGGGCCGCGGCGATCGCCTCTGCGTAGGTGTCGGCAAGATCGTTCGCCGCGCGTGCAGCCCGCGCGAGCTCGTCGCCGCCGGTGCGCTGCAGCGCGAAGAGTTCGTCACGAAGGGCGCGCGCGAACGGAAGGTGGGCGGCGCCGACGAGTTTGCACAAAGAATCAGCCGACGGCGCGAAATCAGCTATGACCGCATCGACGCCGTCGAGGCTCGTGCCCGACATCACGCCGGCGTAGACCTGGCGCA
>JANMBN010000090.1:0-17357 GCA_031360485.1 Betaproteobacteria bacterium
CTTGTCGTCGTGAAACAGGTTCTTGTGCTTCGTGTCGCCGACCGAGATGTGGAAATGCGAACCGGTGCCGGTGCGGTTCGAGAATGGCTTCGGCATGAACGTGCAGACCATCCCAAGCGAGCGCGCGATCTCGGAGGCCGCCATCTTGAACAGCGTGTAATTGTCGGCCGTGGCCATGCAGTCGCGGTAGGCGAAGTTGACCTCGAACTGGCCGTTCGCATCCTCGTGGTCGATCTGGTAGACATCGAGGCCGGCGGCCTGCAGCGCCCTGACGAGCGTCCCCAGGAATTCGCTGCCCCCCGCCAGCACCTTGTAGTCATAGCAGGGCTTGTCGAGGGTATCGGTACCATCGAACGGGGCGAGCGTGCCGTCCTGCCGCCGTTCGAGCAGCATGAATTCCGGCTCGATGCCGGTGTACATCGTCCACCCGAGCGCGTCGAGCTTCTTGAGCTGCGCCCGCAGCGCGACCCGCGGGCAGTATTCGTAGGGCTTGCCGAGCACGTGGCCGTCGCAGGCGATTCGCGCGTAGCCGGGCATCCAGGGGACGAGCGTCAGTGTCGACAGATCGCCGACTGCCGTGTATTCGGGGCCGTGCGGACCCATGCCGAGGCCCCAAATGGCGAACCCGGCAAATCCGGCGCCCGTTGTCAGCAGATCCTCGAAATGTCCGACCGGCACGCACTTTGCCTTTGCCGAGCCGTGGATGTCGACGAACTGCGCCAGGACGAACTCGATCCCGTGCTGCTTCAAAAATTTCCTTGCCTCGACAACGGTCATTGCCATCTCGTTCGATTTAGCGGGGTTGCAGGTCGCGCGGAAACGACGACGTGTCGGGACGCGGTCAAGAGGCGACGTCTCATGCAACGTTAAGCGGCGCGAGTTCCCGGCCGATCGCGGCCCTGCGTTCGCCGTCGGGCAAATCCATGAACCTGACGTAGGCCTCGGCGATCCGCCGCGACGTTTCGAGAATCAGTGTGCGGTCGTCGCCCGCGCCCTTGGGCACTCGCACGATGGTGTCACCGGCGAAGGTCGGAACCAATCCCCCATCGGCCGGTTCCGGACGCACCGGTTCGATGCCCCGCTGCAGGTCACGAATGCCTTTCCGCAACGCGTTCCGAAGCAAGCGAACGCCATGGTCGGTCCCGCCCAGATGTTCGCGCTGGTGGCTGTTGATCGGTCCCTGGCTCACCCAGGCGTCCCAATCTCCGGGGTTGGTCTGTCGCTGCAACGCGGGACGATGGGCGCTCTGGCCGTAGAAGTCGACGGACTCCCAACCGATTTCGGCGCGCTGGGATCGCCCCTCGGGGTCGTCCAGACGGTTCAGGTTGCGCCACGCGATGACGTAGGTATTGGTGTCGTCGATCGGCACGACCCAGCGGGTCAGGCTGGAGCGACCGAAGTAGCGCACCACTTCGCCGCGTTCGTAGAGCGCGCCGTTCTGCGAGAAATTGGGCAGCAGGTGATCGTGCACGCGAACCCAGATGTTGTCGCCGCTGCGCCGCGCGTTGGTATAGAAGAAGCCGAATTCGCGTTCATGGAAATCGACGATCGGAAGCTCGCCCCAGACCTCTTCGAATTGCACGCCTGACATTCGTGTATGCAAGAACGGCGTGTGGAATGGATCCATCGAATTCTCGCTCACCTGCAACCAGTTGCAGGGCGAATGAATCTGCCACGGCACCATCTCGTTGCCGGGTAGCTCCATCATGTCCAGGCGCGGAAACGCCGGCTGCAATTCCGGCGGACCGAGGTAGGCAAAGATCAACCCCTTGTAGTCGGCGACCGGGTAAGCGCCGTGGAAAACGCGCTCCTTCAACAGGCTCTTCGGCGACTCGCCCGGCGTTTCCAGGATCTGGCCGTTGGTGCCGTAGCACCACCCGTGGTAAGCACAACGGATGCCGTGGTTGGCGATGATCCCGAATTCGAGCGACATGCCGCGATGGCTGCAATACTTGTGCACGAGCCCCACGTCGCCGGAAAGATCGCGGAAGAGAACCAGGTCCTCACCGAGGATTCGCAGCGGCAATGGCCGGTCGGCGAGACGCGAGGACATCATGATCGGGTGCCAGAATCGGCGCAGATATTCGCCGCATGGCGTACCAGGGCCGACTCTGGACAACTCGTCGTCTGCCGGACGGTCCTTCGGTTTGTAATAACCGCCGAAGGGTTCGTTGCCGATTCGGGTTGCGTCGTTCATCGCTCGCTCCTCGACTCGAATGGTCGGAATTCCCGCTCGTTGACTGCGCTCATGCCGCTGCCAGCGCCCGGCTCGCCCAAAGGCTCACCTGCAGCAGCAATTCGTCCGAGCCCGGTAACGCGATCAGTTGCGCGCCGACCGGAAGCCCCTGGGGGCCCTTGGCGATCGGAACAGCGACGCTCGGAACATGAAGCGCGGTCCACATGCGGCTCATCACCGGGTCGCCGGTACCCGTTTCGGCAAGCGGCGCCTCGCCGATCGTTGCCGGCGTTATCAACGCGTCACAGTCGCCGACAATCGATGCGAGTTCCGCGCCGGCGACCGCGACGGCCCGCTTCGCAATCCCATAGGATTCGTGGCTGATACGCCGGCCCGCATCCGTCAACTCGCGAAATGCCGCGCTCAGCCGGTGCGCGAAACGCGTCGTTTCGAAGATGTAGTTGTGCGCCGCCTCGTAGGCCATGATCGTCTTTTGCGCGTCGATCAGCGCGGCGAAATGCGCCGGAAGCGCCACGTCGGACACGCGCGCGCCCGCACGGCGAAAACTTTCCGCGCCGGCTTCGACCGCCGAGCGCGAGCACGGCTCGGCGAGTGCCCATTGTGCCGTGCGGCAGACGCCGATTTTCGGTGGCGCCGGCAGCGGGATGAGCTGTGCGCCGTCCGGAGCGCCGAGCAGCACGCGGCGCAGCAACGCGATGTCGCCCACCGATCGCGCGAGAATGCCGAGCGTATCCAGCGACTCGGCGAAAGGACGTATGCCCGAAAGACTGAATTCGCCGAAGCTCGCCTTGTACCCGAATACGCCGCAGAACGCCGCCGGACGGATCACCGACGCGGCGGTTTGCGACCCGAACGCGATCGGCACCATGAAATCGGCGACCGCGGCCGCCGACCCGCTCGACGACCCGCCGGGCGTGTGCCGCACCCCGTGCGGGTTGCGCGTTTTTCCCGGCTGGAAATAGGCGAACTCGGTGGTTACCGTCTTGCCGAGAACGATAGCGCCGGCGGCGCGGGCCGCAGCGACGCACGCCGCATCCCATTGCGGGCGGCGCCCGGCATAGATCGCGGAGCCGAGCTCGGTTGGCATGTCGACGGTGTCGATGATGTCCTTCACGCCGATCGGCACGCCGTGCAATGGCCCACGGGATTGGCTGCGGTCGGCCGCGCGCGCCTGTTCGATCGCCAGTTCGGGATCGATGTATTGCCATGCGCCCACTTCGGCGTCACGCATCCCGATCCGCGCCAAACACGCGCTCACCAGCGATTCGGAAGTCAGTTCGCCGGCGCGGATGCGTGCGGCCGCGTCGCTCGCGGTCAGTTCGTGCATCACGCCTTCAGCCAGGTTTCGGAAAAGGCCAGAAAGGCGGAGCTTGCCGACCGTCCCATAAACGGTCGCGGATAGGGCCGCCCGCGCAGCCTGCGGCCATTGACGACGATCGACGCATCCGCGCTTTCGACGAAGACGCTGTACATTTCGTGCGCGCCGGTCGCCGATTGTTCGGGAAGCACATCGGCCGCGAACGGCCTGCCGAGCTTGTCCCAAATCAGCTCGACCTGAACGCCCGGGGCCGTCACCGACACCGCGCTCGACGCCACATTGTCGCCGGACGCCACGTGCGTTTGCATCGGGAGGTAGGGGAGCGCCGCGAACGCCCGGGCCTCCCGAAACGCGCCGAACTTCTTGCAGAAATTTTCAACCAGGTACCGGGCGAGGGGTTCGTTGTCGCAGATGCAGAAATTCGCCAGTTCGGGCCAGCCGGCCGCCCGCGTCGGGTCTTCGAACAGCACCAGCGCATGTCCTTTCCCGTGGGCGGACAAGGCAATCCGGAACCACACCATCAACGAGACGAACGGGCCGTCGGCCGCATCTTTCAGGTAGATTCCCGGATTGTCTCCTGACCAGTCGACCGCACCGTCGGGAAACGGATGGTTTGCCATTCATGTCTCCTCGCGGCGAGCCCCCGGCGTTTGGCGCTCGATCGTAGCGGGAACGCGGGATCGCGGCAGACGGCTTCGAATTGCACCGAATACGTGTGCGCCGCGTCCTGCAGCAATCGATGCTACAGGATGGTCCATTCGCCAGCAACTTGGCTGGACCTGCCGGCCTTCCTGACGGCATCGTTCACAATGATTCGGATCAGGCAGTCCGTCTTGGCATCGGGAGCCGCCGCACATTGACAAAGCACGAAGATGGAATAGCATTCGTGACCGGTGTCCCGCAGTCGTCTACTGCCTCCCGGAAAGTGGAGTCCCAGGTCAGCGCCTCGCCGTTCCCCGGGGATGGCAAGGCGATTCGTAAGGAGATGAGAACGATGAAATCTCGCAGCGTGAAAATTGCAGCCTACGGCGCCACCATCGTGCATGTCGCAGTGGTTCCGGGCTGCTCCGTCCGGACGCACGACGTCCGGAATTTGCAGACCGATGCCGATGCGGTCCATCGGGGCAACACGGTTACGGGGAGGTCCTGACATGCGCAGGCGCGAATTCATCGCAGGAACGACAGCCTTGGCTGCGACAGCGATGGCGGCTGGCGCGCGGCATGCCTCGGCCCAGGCCAAGCCCGAGAAGATCGTCGTCATGACTTGGGGTGGCTTCAACGCGGAGGCTGTCGAGAAAGGCATCAACAAGCCTTACCTGGACCAATTCGGCGTCAAGGTCGTACTCGACACCGGGTCGAGCCCCGTCGAGCGGATCACCAAGCTGAAGCTCAGCCTCGACAACCAGGACTACGACGTCCTGAACATCGGCGATGGGCTCTTCCCGCTCGCGATCAAGCAGGGCGTTCTGGAGACCTTCGACCGCAGTTCGCCCAATCTCTCGAACTTCAAGGACATGTATCCGAAGATGGTCCACCCGCACTGGGTGACGTGCTACTTCTCCGCGGTGGGTTTGACCTACAGCCGGAGCATCAAGAATCCCCCGACGTCATGGGCCGATCTCTGGCGCCCCGAATTCAAGGGCCGCATCGTGATACCGGATGTCACGCACACGATCGGGCTCTATCCCGTGGTCATGGGCGCACTGGCCCAGGGCAAGGACCCGAAGGACGCGACAGCGGGCTTCGAGATGCTGAAGCGTCTGGCTGATCTCAAACCGATCGTCGCCAAGGACACCGATACGATCATGAACAGTCTGCAAAGCGGCGACGCGCTGATCGGGCTGCTCTACAAGTCGCAGACCTTCACGATCCAGGACAAGGGTGCCACGGTCGACTGGGTATTTCCGAAGGAGGGCGGAATAGAGATCAGCTGGGGTTACGGCATCGCCAAGAACTCGAAGAACCGCCCATGGGCCGAGCGCTGGATAAATCTGGCCATGGACCCGAAGATACAACCGTATTTCACCGGCTGGGGCAATTACCCGGGCTCCAACCCGAAGATGCTCGCCAACCTGGAACCCAAGTACAAGGAACGCGCGTTCTTCACCGACGACCAGCTGAAGCGCATGATCGTCCTCGATCACGAGTTCATGAGCGATCGGCGCGCGGATTGGACCGAACGCTGGAACCGCACCATGACCTGAGTTCCAGCCATGGCCGGTCTCAGCATGCTGTCGTGGCGACGCAATGGCGACAGCTACGATGTTGCCATGGTGGCGAGCCGGCTGGCGGCGCGCGGCGTGCCGGTCTGGTGGTGCACGCGCGCGTCCGGCGACGGTGAAGCCGGCGACTACCTGTTCGACGCGGAATCAGCCCGGTCCACCGCATTCGACAAGCTCGGTCTCAAGGTCGCGCCCTGGCCCGGGGATCAGCCGCCTGACCATGCGCAGCGTCTCAGCCCCGCCCGCGTGGCGCTACTGGGCGGGCAGGTGTCGGCCTACCCGTATTTCGGGTTTGCCGCCCTGGCGCTGGTTCGGCTCGGCCTACCTTACCGCTTGGTGAGCGGTCCATCGATCGCGGGCGGAGCGCTCGAGGAAGCGAATTTCCTGGTGCTCCCCGGAGGGTTCTCGACCTGGGGACTCGATCGTGGCGAGGCAGCGCCCGGCGCAGATGCCGAGGTGCGTGCCTTTCTGGACCGCGGTGGTGTCTGCATCGGCGCGTGCGGTGGCGCCAACTACCTGTCGATGGGCCGGCCCGGCTGGACAGGCACGGCCGCCGCGTGCCCTCGATTCCCGCACGAGTACCTCTACTCGGGCGTCGGCGTGGTCACGCTCAAGATCGAGGACGAACTTTTCGGCATCGGCCTTCCCCCGACCATCGACCTGCCTTACTACCACGGACCGATCTACGACGAGTGGGGGCCGGGAGTGAGGCCGCTCGCGCGTTTCCACGAACATTGCTTCCCGGGCCGTCTCTTCATCGACAACCCGCTGGAGCGGCCTTTTTTCGAGCAGGAGATGCGCGGTCGCGCCGCGATCCTCGCCGCCGACGGTCCGCGGGGCCGCGCCATCCTTCTGTCCCCGCACCCGGAGATGGGCGACCTCGTGCGCAAGTACATGGTGCTCGACGGCTATGTCCGCCACTACCTGCCGATCCGCGGTGCGCGCGTGATGGACGAGACCCTCGCCTTCTACCGTTCGACCGACGCGCCATCCTTCCGCCTGTTCCTCAACGCCGCGCACATCCTCATGTCCAAGCCCCTGCCGACGCCCGCACCGGCACGCCCCGGCGAGCGCGGCGCAGACGACCTGGGCGAACGGTCGGACAAGCTGCACCGTGACGTCAAGGCGGCGCTGGGAGATGTCGTCAAGCACCTCGGCGCCAGCGAATACGACGCTGTGGTAGGTCGCGTCGTCGCCGACCTCGAGCAACGCGCCGCCGTGATCCCGGCGCTCCTCGGAGCGCTGCAAGGCCTCGCCGCCGGCCACGAGGTCGTGGCCGAATGGCGCAACATCGCGACCCTCGCGCTCCCCGAGCTCACGGGTGAGCGCACGAAGGACTACAAGCTCCCGCATCGCCTGATGAACATCGAGCTCGTCATCAGTCTGGCCGAGGCATGGGAACGGCTCGCCAAGGTCGAGCACGCGTTGACCCCTACGTGAATCGCAGGACGGCATGACGGAGGTCGATGTCTCGCTGCGCAGCGTGCGGAAGTCGTACGGCGACGTCGTGGCCGTCGCCGGCCTGACGCTGGACATCCCGCGCGGCGCATTCTTCTCGCTCCTGGGCCCGAGCGGCTGCGGCAAGACGACGACCTTGCGCATCGTCGCGGGGTTCGAGCGGCCGGACCGCGGCGACGTGCTGATCCGCGGCCGGCGAGTGACCGAAGTGCCGCCCTACCGGCGCGATTACGGCATGGTGTTCCAGAACTTCGCGCTGTTTCCACACCTGTCGATCGCCGACAACGTGGCGTTCGGCCTGCGCATGCGGCGGGTCGATCGCGGCAGCATCGAGCGCCAGGTCAGCGAGGCGCTGGCGTTGGTCAAGCTCGCGGGCTTCGAGCGCCGCTTTCCCAACCAATTGTCCGGGGGCCAGCAGCAGCGTGTGGCGCTGGCGCGCGCGCTCGTGTTGCGCCCTGCCGTACTGCTGCTGGACGAGCCGCTGGGGTCGCTCGACGCGAAGCTGCGCGAAGAGATGCAGGTGGAGATCCGCGACCTGCAGCGCCAGTTCGCCATCTCCACCCTCTTCGTCACGCACGACCAGGACGAAGCACTGACGATGTCCGACGCCGTTGCGGTGATGAACCACGGCGTCATCGAGCAGCTTGGCACGCCGCGCGAGGTGTTCGAGCGCCCGCGCACGGAGTTCGTGGCGCGCTTCATGGGCGCGGGCAACGTCCTCGAGGGGCGCGTTGTCGCCGCCGATGGAGGTGTTCAGACCATCGACCTCGGCACCGGCAACGCGCGCGCGCGCGCCGGGGGCAAGCGCAGCGGCGACCGCGTGCTGGTGACGGTGCGCCCGGAGAACGTCTCGCTGGCGCGCGAGGCGGGCGACATGGGTGTGCGCGCGAACGTCGCCTCGGTCGTCTACCACGGCGCGACGACGCACGTGCACCTGGTCGCCGGTCCGGCCGATGCCGGCGCGCCGATGGTGGCGCATCTGCCGAATCGCTCCGGCGGCGACGCGGAGTGGCAGCGTGGCGAGACCGTCTATTGCCGATGGAGCGAGGAAAGCACGATCGTCCTCGCCGATCGCCCATGAGCGCCGCCGGGCCGTCCCAAGAGCGAATCGCTGCGGCCTCCGCAATGTCGTTCCTGACCCGTTGCATCGTGACGTCGGCCGCCGCCCGCTCTTGCAGACGCGCCCTTCGGGCCTTGGCTCCGCCCTGCTCGCGCGGGCGTCCCTCGGAGGGAAGGCGCGCAGCGCCAAGGGTGCGCCCATGAGCGGGCTCACCGACCTTCGTCCGCTCGATTGGCGACGGTACGTGCGTCAAGGCGCAGTCCTCGGCCCGCCCCTCGTCGTCTTCGCCGCCTGCTTCCTCCTGCCGCTGCTCTATCTGTTCGTCGTCAGCTTCCTCGAGCCCTCGCAGGTGGAGCTCTACGAGAAGCGGCTGACCATCGCCAATTACGCTCGCGTCGTCACCGACGACTTCTATCTGATGATCATCGGCCGCTCGCTGCTGGCGACCACGATCGTCCTCGTCATCAGCCTGCTGCTCGCCTATCCGGCGGCCATGGTGATCGCGCGTTTCGAGGCGAAATGGCGGATCCGTGTGCTGGCGATCCTGCTGTTCCCGCTGATGGTCAGCAACGTCGTTCGCGCCTACGGCTGGATCTCGATCCTCGGCCGGCGTGGCGTCGCCAACACGATCATGCTCGACCTCGGCATCATCGAGGCGCCGCTCGCGCTGCTCTACTCGTTCGAGGCCGTCGTTCTCGGGCTGCTGACGATCCTGCTGCCTTACATGATCATATCGATTGCCAACGCGCTGGCCGCGATCGACCGCTCCTACACCGAAGCAGCCGAGTCGCTCGGCGCCGGCCCCTGGCGGACGTTCTGGCACGTGACGCTGCCGCTCTCCAGCCCCGGCGTCGCGTCGGGCTGCCTCATCGTCTTTTTCCTGGCGCTGAGCGCCTACGTCACGATCAGCCTGCTCGGCGGTCCGCGCTTCAAGCTCCTGGTGAGTCTGGTGTTCGACACGGTGGTCACGCTGCAATGGCCGCGCGCGGCAGCGCTGTCCTTCATCCTACTGCTGCTGGCACTTGCCGGCGGCGCCGTGATCCTGGCGCTCACGCGGCCGCAGCGCGTGCGCGGACGGCGCGCATGATCGCCATCCGCCTGCTGCTCTACTTTGCGTTCGGGCTGTGCGTGGCCCTGGTACTCGGGCCGATCGTGGTCATCATCGGCATCTCGTTCTCGCCGGTCGACGGCTTCGTCTTCCCGCCGGCGGGTCTGTCGCTGCGCTGGTATGCAAGCTTTCTCGCGTCCGAGAAACTGCTGGGCTCGCTGCTTTTCAGCTTCCGTACGGCATTGACGGTGGCCATTCTGTCGCTCGTACTCGGCACGTTGGCCGCACTCGCGTTGGCGCGCCGGCGCGGCGTCGCAGCCGCCGGGATGCAATCGCTGTTCATGGCGCCCATGGTGTTCCCGCCGATCATCCTCGGGCTCGCCATACTGCTGTTCGTGCGCGTGATCGGCGCCCCGCTCTGGCTCGGGCTGATCGTGGCGCATGTGCTGATCGGTACGCCCTACTGCTTCCGGATGGTGACGGGCAGCCTGCAAGCCTTCGACCCGACGCTGGAGGAAGCAAGCCAGAGCCTTGGAGCCGGCCCGATCCGCACGTTCGCCTACGTCATCATGCCGCTGATCTGGCCTGGCATGATGGCCGGCGCGCTGTTCGCCTTCATCATCTCGTTCGGGGAGAACAACGCGGCGCTGTTCCTCACCTCGCCCGGTTATTCCACGATGCCGATCGAGCTCCTGGGCTTCCTGCAGTTCCCGGGCAACCAGCTGATCGTGGCCGCCGCCTCGACCGTCCAGGTGGGCCTCATCGTCGTGCTCATCGTGGTGATGGAGCGCCTGGTCGGGCTTGCCCGCATCGTGCGCGGCGACCGCAGGGCATGAGCGGGCATTGCCGGTCCCAATAGGCGCGATTCGGGGCCGGTGCTGGCCATGCGCTACCAGCCCACCGCGTAGCAGGGCCGTCGAGGGTCGGCACCGGCGGAGATCACGCCGCTGGTGTGGTCCGCGCGCAGCACGCACACGGCGCCGGCCCGCCACACGAACTCGGGCCAGTCCGCGATCAAGTGGCCGCGCGCCGCAAGGCCATCGCGCACGCTTTGCGGCACGCGGCTTTCCACATTCAGGAGCGCGGGCGAGTAGCTGTGCGGCTCGAACGAGTCGGGGAAGCTGTAGGACGCGAACCGAGCGGCTTCCACCGCCTGCTGCGGGTTCATGTCGAACACGGTGATGTTCAGGAAAACCTGCAGCATCGCCTGCGCCTGCACGTCGCCGCCAGGGGTGCCGAAGGGCATTGGGCTGCCATCCGGCAGGATCGCGAGCGCGGGGCTTGGCGTGAGGCGCGGCCGCTTGCCCGGCGCGACGGAAGACGCGTGCGTCGGGTCGGTCCAGCCCTGCGAGCCGCGCGAGGAAGGACACAGGCCGGTGCCGGGGATCACCGGCGTATCGTACGATGTGTCGCTCGGCGTGGCCGAAAACACATTTCCGCTCTTGTCGACGACGCAGACATAGGACGTGTCTCGCGCGCCGGCAGAGGCTCGGTTGATGGTCGGTATCGGACCCTGGCGGTGGGCAAAGCCGGGAATCTCGCCGCAGGGAGGCATTTCCGGCCAGGCGCGGTCGGGGCGCAACATGGCTCGGCGGCGCTGCGCATAGGCATCGGACAGCAGCGTCTCGATCGGCACGTTCACGAAGCGCGGATCGCCGTAATAGCGTTCGCGGTCGGCGAAGGCGAGCTTCATCGCCTCGGTCACCACATGGACATAGTCGAGCGAGTTGTGACCCATTGCCTTGAGATCGATGCCGGCCAGCACGCCGAGCATCTGCGGCAGCACCGGACCCTGGCACCAGGGACCGCAGGCGTAGACGTCGATTCCGGCGAACCGCATCGTGACCGGCGGCTCGATGGCGACGCGAAACGCGGCCATGTCCTGTTCCGTCAGCAGGCCGCCGTTCGCCTCGTGGTAGGCGACGATAACCCGTGAGATATCGCCGCGATAAAAGGCGTCGCGCGCCGCTTGCAGCCCGGCGGCGCGGCCGTCGCCGCGCGCTGCCTTCTCCTGATCCGCCATGTACTGGAGCGTGCGGCCAAGATCGGCCTGGAGGAATATCTCGCCGCGGCGCGGAGGCCCGCCATCCGGAAGGTAGATTCCGGCATTCGACGGCCAGCGCCGGTAGTCCGCTACATGCATGCCGATCATGTCCGACATCAGCCCATACATCGGAAAGCCCTGGCTCGCGAAGCGGATCGCCGCCGCGGCGCAATCGCCGAAGCTCATCGTGCCGTAGTTCTCCAGTGCCGTGATCCAGGCGTCGGGCGCGGCCGGAACCACAGTGCGCAGCAGGCCGTCAGGGATCCCGCGTCCGCCGTGCTTCTCGAACAGGTCGAGCGTCACGGCACGCGGCCAGGTGCCGAGCCCGCTGATGGTCAGCACGTCACGCTCTTTCGCGCGATAGATCAAGATCGGCGCCACGCCGGCGACGTTCACCAGATCGCTTTGCAGCACGCCCAGCGCGATGCCCGCGGCGACGCCCGCGTCCACGGCATTGCCGCCCCCTTCAAGGATGGTGAACGCGGCATGCGCCGCGCCGTAATGCCCGGCGACCGCCATGTGGCGGGTTCCCATCAGGCAGGGGCGCAAGCTTTCAATCCCGCCGACGGCCAAGGATTGGGAGATCGAGTCGCCCGGCATCGTCCGTTTCCCCTATCCTGTGCGAGTGAGTCGGTATGATCGGAGCCCGGCCATTCGAGGCGATCCTTGTTGGGAAAAAGCCCGCGCCGGGTGGTCGCCCATGGGTGGATGTTGCTGCTTGAATTCGTGCGGGGTCAAGTAAACGGAGCACGCGGAACCCGCATGGATGCACGTAAGATCGGGATTCTTCGCTTTGGCGTGCTTCCCGCAACGCTCGGCGGCTTTGCCGTGTCGGGCGCCGCCAGGCGGCAGCGGAGCGGCGCCCATTCCCTTCGTTGAGCAACACAATGTCAAAGATTCTTTCCCCGGCGCGCAAGGTTCTCCGCGAGACTTTCGGCTACCCGGCCTTCCGCGACGGGCAGGAAGAGGTGGTCGACCATGTCGTGGCCGGCGGCGACGCGCTGGTGCTGATGCCGACGGGCGGCGGCAAGTCGCTGTGCTATCAGATCCCGTCGCTGGTGCGGCCGGGCACGGGCATCGTGGTGTCGCCGCTGATCGCGTTGATGCAGGATCAGGTGGCGGCGCTGGCCCAGCTCGGGGTGCGCGCGGCGTTTCTCAACTCATCGCTCGACGCGGGTGCTGCCCGCGCCACCGAGCGCGCTTTAGTGGCAGGCGAACTCGACATGCTCTACGTTGCGCCCGAACGCCTGGCCACTCCCCGCTGCCTTGATCTGCTGGACCGCGCGCAAATCGCGCTCTTCGCCATCGACGAGGCCCACTGCGTATCGCAATGGGGACACGATTTCCGGCCGGATTACCTGCAGCTGTCGCTGCTGCACGAGCGTTACCCGCGCATTCCGCGCATTGCGCTGACGGCGACCGCCGACCCGCAGACGCGGACCGAGATCCGGGCGCGCCTGGGACTCGCGGATGCGCGCGTGTTCGTCTCGAGCTTCGACCGCCCGAACCTCCGGTACACGATCGTCGACAAGAACGATGCGCGTTCCCAGCTGCTGCATTTCCTGCGCATCGAACATCCGGGGGACGCCGGCATCGTCTACTGTCTCTCGCGGCGCAAGGTCGACGAAACCGCCGCGTGGTTGGCCGCGAAAGGCGTGCGCGCCCTTCCCTATCACGCCGGCATGGACACGGCGACGCGGACGGACCATCAGGCGCGCTTTCAACGTGACGACGGTCTGGTGATGGTCGCGACCATCGCCTTCGGCATGGGCATCGACAAGCCGGACGTGCGCTTCGTCGCCCATCTGGACCTGCCCAAGAGCATCGAGGGGTACTACCAGGAAACCGGACGGGCGGGCCGCGATGGTGCACCCGCCGACGCATGGATGGCCTACGGTCTCGCCGACGTCGTGCAGCAGCGGCGGCTCATCGAGCAGTCGGACGCCAACGAAGAATACAAACGCGTGTCCGTCGCGAAGCTGGACGCACTGCTCGGACTGTGCGAAAGCGCCGGCTGCCGGCGCGTCCGTCTGCTCGAATATTTCGGCGAAACGAGCACGCCCTGCGGCAACTGCGACACCTGCCTCGACCCGCCGGAGACCTTCGACGCCACCGCTGCGGCACAGAAGGCGCTCTCCGCGATCTATCGCACCGGCCAGCGCTTTGGTGCCGTGCATCTCATCGACGTTCTGCGCGGCAAGGCGGGCGAGCGGATCACCCGGTGGGACCACGACAAGCTGTCCGTCTTCGGGGTCGGCGCCGATCTCGATGAAAACGCGTGGCGCATCATCTTCCGGCAATTGGTGGCGCTGGGACTGGCGCGCGTCGACCACGAGGCGCATGGCGCCCTGCGGCTCACCGAAGCGAGCCGCGCGGTCCTGAAGGGCCAAGAACGGGTTGCGATGCGGCGCGTCGTTGCGCGTCCGCGCCGCACAACGGGTTCTTCGCGCCCGGCCATTCCGGCGGGTGGCGGGTCCGGATCCGGGGACACCGCATTGCTCGAACGCCTCAAGGCCTGGCGCCTTGCGGAAGCGCGGACGCAGTCCGTGCCCGCCTACGTGATCCTGCACGACAAGACGCTTGCGGAAATCGCCCGCCAGCGGCCGCAAACCCTGGTGGCCCTTGGCGGAGTCAGCGGAATCGGCGGGAAGAAGCTGGAGCGCTACGGTCCGGCGCTCGTCGAACTCGTAGGCAACGATTAGGTTGCACCTGTCCCTCGCGAATACGGGTGGCAACGCGAGACAGGATGCGAGACCCGGGCGCGCATTGCGGCCGGCACAGGGTCGCGCAAGGCGCGTATTCTAGGGCCGCGGGAAACCCGAATAGCATCGCTTTCGAAAGGACCCATGATGACCGTCGTTCTAGGCACAGGCGAGCACCGCTACAGCGTCGTGGAAAACTGGGCGAAGCTCCCTGACGGGTGGGAGTTCATGGACGTCGCCGCGGTCGCGGTCGACAGCAAGGACCAGATCTTCGTCTTCAACCGCGGCGAGCACCCGATGATCGTGTTCGACCGCGATGGAAATTTTCTCCGCTCCTGGGGCGAAGGCATGTACCCGCGCGCGCACGGCCTTCACATCGACGCCAACGACATCCTCTACTGCACCGACGATGGCGGCCACGTAGTGCGCAAATGCACTACCGAGGGCAAGGTGCTGCTCGAGCTTGGCGTTCCCGGCAAGCCGGCGCCGTACATGAGCGGCGAGCCGTTCCACCGCTGCACGCACACGGCCCTTTCGCCGAAGGGCGAGATCTACGTCAGCGACGGCTACGGCAATGCGAAGGTCCACAAGTTTTCGCCGGACGGAAAGCTGCTGATGTCCTGGGGGGAGCCGGGGACCGATCCCGGTCAATTCAACATCGTGCACAACATCGTGACGGACGCGGAAGGCTGGGTCTACGTCGCCGATCGCGAAAATCATCGCGTGCAGGTCTTCGACGGCAATGGCAAGTACGAGACGCAGTGGGTCAACATGCACCGGCCCTGCGGCCTGTATTGCTGCCGTGCGCCGCAACTCCAATTCATCATCGGCGAACTCGGCTCGGGAATGTCCGTCAATCGGGACCACCCCAACCTTGGGCCTCGCCTCAGCTTCGTCGACAGGGAGGGCAAGCTGATCGCGCGGCTCGGCGGCAAGGACGGCCCGGGCCTGGAACCCGGGAAGTTCGTTGCGCCGCACGGGATTGCGCTCGACTCACGCGGCGACATCTACGTCGGCGAAGTGAGCTACACCGAGTGGCCGAGGCTTTTCCCGGAGATTCCGATCGCGAAAGGCATGCGCTCGCTGCAGAAGCTCCGGAAAGTGAGCTGAAGCAGGTCACGAAATCGGCTTTTTCGCGGCTTCTTCGTCGAACGATCGCGGACGACGACGCTATTGGAACCGCCTCCCCGCTATGGCGAAGGGCTCTGAGCGACCTCTGAGCCACATCAAGGCTTCGAGTTGTCATGGCGCGCAGAATGTGTCTATCTATCAAGGCAAGGAGGCGCGATGACATACCGGTCCATTTTCGTGCACGTCGACGACGCCGAGCCCTGCGAACGCCGTCTGGAGCTCGCCGCTCGTCTCGCGAAGACGTATCCGGCGCAGCTTCTCGGCGCGTACCTCGTGCCTTCGGGCGAATTGATGTCCTCGGCGTCGGTGATGCTGCCGGACGAGGTCGTGCAGCGCCGGCTGCGTGAGAACGCGGACCTCCAGCACAGCGCCGAGGCGCGCTTTGGCGCGGCCGCAGCGAGCGCCGCCGTGGCGTCCTTCGAGTGGCGCGCGCCGGCAGGCAATCCGTTGGAGGCCGCGGTCCTGCATGCGCGCTACGCCGATCTCGCCGTGATCGGTCAGCCCTCTCGGGGCGAGCCTAACGCGACCTTTGCCACGGAGCTCGCCAAGGCGGTCGTGATGGGAAGCGGCCGACCGGTATTGTTCGTCCCGTACGCGGGCCAGTTCAAGAGCGTGGGCGAACGAATCATGATCGCATGGAAAGATTCTCGCGAGTCGGCGCGGGCCGTCGCCGACGCGCTGCCGTTGCTCAAGGACGCGAAGAAGGTATTCGCGGTGGCCATCACTCCCGACGCCGACGACAGCCTTCGCGACCTCCTTTCGGACAAGCAGGTCGCCGCGTTCCTGCGCCGCCATGAGGTCGATGCCACTGTGCGGCGCATCACCGCCCCGGACATCGGCGCGGGCGAGTTGCTGCTTTCGCAGGCGGCCGATTTCGGCGCCGACATGATCGTGATGGGCGCCTATAGCCGGCCGCGGATCACCGCGCTCATCTGGGGCGGAGTAACCCGTGTGATGCTGTCGTCGATGACCGTTCCCGTGCTGATGTCGCACTGAACGAACTTTCGAACGCAGCAGCCTATTGATTGCCGTGGGGTTCAGACTAGTTTAGACTAGTCCAAACTTGCTTAACAAGCTTTCCACCATGGCCGATATCGGTGCATACGCCGCCAAAACGCACTTGCCCCAGCTTCTCGAACGTGTGGAGAAGGGAGAGCGCTTCGTAATAACCCGCCACGGCAAGCCGGTAGCGGAATTGGTTCCCGTTGCCGCGCGGGACGCGGTGGCGATCGCACGGGCGATCGCTGAGATCCGGGCGGTCCGCCTTCGCCTGGCGCGGCGCGGGGTGCGGCTGCGGGACGTGCTCGGCAAGAGCAAGAACGTGCGCGACCTCGCGCATGAGGATCATCGCTATTGATGGCTTTCGTGCTCGATTGCTCGGTCACGTTGTCATGGCTGCTGCCCGATGAGCGTGACGCCGCGACCGACGCGTTGGTTGACGAACTGGAGCGGACGACGGCGGTCGCGCCTGCGATCTGGCCCTACGAAGTAGCTAATGCGCTGCTCGTGGCGCAGCATCGCGCGCGCATTGGCTACGATGACCTGGTCCGCATGCGGCGCGCGTTGGCCGCGTTGCCAATCGAGGTCGAAGCGGTGGCAAGCGACCACGTACTGTCCGCGGTGTCCGACCTCGGCCGGCGGCTCGAAATCACGAGCTACGACGCCGCGTACGTCGAGCTTGCGGCGCGGCGGCGTTTGCCTCTCGCCACGCTCGACGCACGGCTGCGCACGGCTTGCGCCGCGCTCAAGGTCGAGGTCATACCGTAGCCGCGATCGAAATTCGATTCAGGCACTCGTGCATTGGGTAGCGGGGTCGAACACAGCGTCAGTCGTATTCTCAGACTTCACTGCGTCAATTCATAGCAAGCCAGATTTCGATCCCGGCGCCATTGGCCCCGTCATGATGACCCGGCTTTTTTCACTTTACTACGCCGAGTCAGAAGCGATGATCGCACCGGAGCCGTCTCCGGCCGGCGCTGCTTTTTCTCAGACCGCCTGGCTCTTGATCAATGCGCCTAGCTACCACTAACACGAATGCATTTGCCATTTGTTGTCAGATATGACAACATTCGCCCTCGGAGTCCGACGTGACAAGATCAACGCGACCGATTTCCTGGGTCAGTGCCGCCCGCAAGGATTTCGATAGCTTCCCGGAAGGGGCGCAGGCAATCTGCCTG
>JANMBN010000363.1:0-9063 GCA_031360485.1 Betaproteobacteria bacterium
AGCCGCGCCGCGTTCTCGTGGTCCTCGGCGAGCCGCGGAATGTGCTGCGCGATCGCGTGGCGGCCGGCCGCCGCGAGAATGCCCGCCTGCCGCATGCCGCCGCCCAGCATCTTGCGCCACCGGCGCGCGGATTTGATGTAATCGCGGCCGCCGCAAAGCACCGATCCGACGGGCGCACCGAGACCCTTCGACAGACACACGGAGACGGAATCGAAGTGCTGTGCGATCGCGCGCGGCTCCACGCGCTGCTTCACCGCGGCGTTCCACAAGCGCGCGCCGTCGAGGTGCATCGCGAGGCCATGCTGGTCGGCGATTTCCCTGACCGCGCCGGCGTATCCGGTCGGCAGCACGCGGCCGCCGATCGTGTTTTCGAGCGCGATGAGGCGCGTCCTGGCGAAATGCGAATCGTCCGGCTTGATCGCGGCCTCGATGTCCGGAAGCGGCAGCGTTCCGTCCGCGGCAGTGTTGAGCGTCTGCGGCTGACCGCTGCCCAGCACCGCGGCGCCGCCGGCTTCATAGCGGTACGTATGCGCCTCCTGCCCGACGATGTATTCGTCGCCGCGCGCGCAATGCGTCATCACGCCGACGAGATTCGACTGCGTCCCCGACGGCACGTACATCGCCGCCTCGAACCCCAGCAGCGCCGCGACCTCGGCTTCGAGCGCGTTCACGCTCGGGTCGTCGCCGAAAACGTCGTCGCCGACCGGCGCAGCGGCCATCGCCGCGCGCATCGCGGCGGTCGGCCGCGTCACGGTGTCACTGCGAAAATCCGTTGCCATGTCTCGACCCCCTTCGTGGCGCCCGCTTCAGCCGGCCGCGGTGCTCAGCTTTCCCGCTTGAGCTGCGGAAACAGGATCACGTCGCGGATCGACGGGGAATCGGTGAGCAGCATCACCAGCCGGTCGATGCCGATGCCCTCGCCCGCCGTCGGCGGGAGCCCGTATTCCATCGCCCGGATGTAGTCGGCGTCGTAGAACATCGCCTCCTCGTCGCCCGCCTCGCGCGCCTCGACCTGGCCGCGAAAGCGCGCCGCCTGGTCCTCGGGGTCGTTGAGTTCCGAGAAACCGTTGGCGAGTTCGCGGCCGGTGACGAAAAGCTCGAAGCGGTCGGTCACCGCCGGGTTCGCGTCGCTCGCCCGCGCGAGCGGGGAAACGTCGGTCGGATGCGCGACGATGAACGTGGGCTGGACGAGCTTGTCCTCGGTCGTCGCCTCGAAGAGTTTCAGCTGCAACAGGCCGACGCCGTCGCTCGCGAACACCTCGACGTCGAGCGGCGCCAGCGCGACCTTCAGGTATTCCGGCTTGGCCAGTTCCGCGAGCGGGTATCTGGGGTGGTACCGGTGAATCGCCTCGGCCATCGTGAGGCGGTCGAACGGCTTGGCGAGATCGATGGCATCCCCCTGATAGGTCAACGACGTCGTGCCGACGACCTTCAGCGCGACCTCGCGGAACATCGCCTCGGTGAGGTCCATCAGGTACCGGTAGTCCTGGTACGCCTCGTAGAATTCGAGCATCGTGAACTCGGGATTGTGCCGCGTCGAAATGCCTTCGTTCCTGAAGTTGCGGTTGATCTCGAACACCTTCTCGAGGCCGCCGACCACGAGCCGCTTCAGGTACAGCTCCGGCGCGATGCGCAGGAAAAGCTCCATGTCGAGCGCGTTGTGGTGCGTGGCGAAGGGCTTCGCCGCGGCGCCGCCCGGGATCGGGTGCATCATCGGCGTCTCGACCTCGAGATAGCCGCGCGCCACGAAGAACTCGCGGATCGCCTGGACGATCTTCGAGCGCTTGATGAACACGTCGCGCGAGTCCGGATTCGTGATGAGATCGACGTACCGCTGCCGGTAGCGCTGCTCCTGGTCGGACAGCCCGTGGAACTTTTCGGGCAGCGGCCGCAGCGCTTTCGCCAGGAGCCGGAGCGACGCGACCTTGACCGACAGCTCGCCCGTTCGCGTCCTGAACACGCGCCCGGTGGCGCCGACGAGGTCGCCCAGATCCCAGTGCTTGAACGCGTCGTGCACGTCCGCGCCGACGGCGTCCGCCTGGACGTAGAGCTGGATGCGGCCGGACATGTCCTGGATCGTCGCGAAGCTCGCCTTGCCCATCACGCGCTTCAGCATCATCCGCCCGGCGACTGTCGCGGTGATCGCGAGCGGCTCGAGCTCCTCGTTGGTCATCGCGTCGTATCGCGCGTGGAGATCCGCGGCCAACGCGTCGCGGCGAAAGTCGTTCGGAAACGGATTGCCGTGCGCGCGCAGCTGGGCGAGCTTTGCGCGCCGCTCGGCGATGATCTGGTTTTCGTCGACCGGCGCGGCGGTCGTGTTGTCGGCGTTATCCATGAAGGGCGAAGGATTCCGGGGTGGTGGTCAGGCGAGAAGGCGCGCGGCGAGAGTCTGCGCGTCGAGTGTGGTGAAATCGCGGGCCCTTGCGACGACGTGCGCGGGCGCCGCGAGCTCGTCGGCCGGCACCGTCGACGCGATCGCGACGGCGCGCATCCCGGCGCGGCGCGCGGCTTCGATCCCCAGCGGCGCATCCTCGAACACGAGGCACTCGGCGGGTGGCGAGTTCATCCGCGCCGCGGCGAGCAGGAAGAGATCGGGCTCGGGCTTGCCGCGCTCCACGTCGTGCGCACCGACCGCCGCATCGAAAAACTCCTGCAACTGCAGCCCCGCCAGCGCGAACGCGATATTGTCGGGGTCGCCGGCGGTCGCGCAGGCGACGCGAACGCCCGCGGCTTTCGCGGCGCGCGCGAATGCCGTGAAGCCCGCGATCTCGCGGAACTCGGGTGCGAAGAGCTCACGGTAGATCGACTCCTTCTCGCCCACGAATGCGTGCGCGTCGCGATCCGACAGCGGGCCCAAGAGTTCGCGCATCACCTCGACGCCGGTGCGCCCGGCGGTGCGCCGGAAAAAGTCTTCTCCGACCGTCGGCACGCCGCGGCGCGCGAGAAACACATCCCACGAACGCTCGTGAAACCGCATCGAGTCGATGATCGTCCCGTCGATGTCGAAGATGAAGGCCGCCAATTGCGCGCCCTCAGTGTCCGCCCGGCCGCCCGAAGGACACTGTGCGCCCCCTCGGGGGGCAGCGAACGCAGTGAGCGTGGGGGCGGTCCATCTCAGACGCCCTGCTTGAGGCTGGCCGCGATGAAGTCGTCGAGGTCGCCGTCGAGGATCGCCTGCGTGTTGCCGACCTCGTAGTTCGTCCGCAGGTCCTTGATCCGCGACTGGTCGAGCACGTACGAGCGGATCTGGTGGCCCCATCCGATGTCGGTCTTCGAGTCCTCGAGCTTCTGCTGCTCTTCCTGCCGCTTCCGGATCTCGAGCTCGTAGAGCTTCGATTTCAGCATCGCCATCGCCTCGGCGCGATTCCGGTGCTGCGACCGGTCGTTCTGGCATTGGACGACGATGTTGGTGGGCAGGTGCGTGATCCGCACCGCCGAGTCGGTCTTGTTGATGTGCTGGCCGCCGGCGCCCGACGCGCGAAACGTGTCGACGCGCAGGTCGGCCGGATTGATCTCGATGTCGATCGAGTCGTCCACTTCCGGGTACACGAAAACGCTCGCGAACGACGTGTGCCGGCGCGCGTTCGAATCGTACGGGCTCTTGCGGACGAGCCGGTGGACGCCTACCTCGGTGCGCAGATAGCCGTACGCGTAGTCGCCGCTGACCTTGATCGAAGCGCTCTTGATCCCCGCGACCTCGCCCGCGGACTCCTCGAGCACCTCGGTCCGATACCCTTTTCGCTCGCAGTAGCGGAGGTACATGCGCTCCAGCATCGCCGCCCAGTCCTGTGCCTCGGTGCCGCCCGATCCAGCTTGGATGTCGATGAAGCACGACGCCGGGTCCATCGGATTGCTGAACATCCGGCGGAATTCCATCCCGGCGACCCGCTTTTCGATCGCGGCAACATCGTTGGCGACCGCCTCGAGCGTCGCGTCGTCGCTGTCGGCACGCGCCAGGCCGAAGAGCTCCGCGCTGTCCTTGAGCTGGGCATCCAGCGCAATCAGCTCGTTCACCACCCCGTCGAGCGCCTTTTTCTCCTTGCCGAGTTCCTGCGCGCGCTTCGGGTCGTCCCAGATCTTCGGATTCTCGAGCTCCCGTTCGACTTCGGCGAGGCGCCCCGATTTCACGTCGAAGTCAAAGATACCTCCGCAGATCGGCGGTGCGCGCCCGGAGGCTCTCGAGTGCCGCGGCGATCTGGTTGAGCTGTTCGGCTTCCATGGCGATGCATTCCTTCGTGACAATCGGAAATTATAGCCGATCCAGGTGCCAAGCCCTTGCCTGGTCGAGGGATTCGGGCGAGGAACCTTGGGGCGCACGGCGCTTTCACCTATCATTGCAGCTCATTGTCTCCGTGCGGCCGCCGGCGCGCGCGAGCACCCGCGCCGACTCCCATGCATACGCCAGAAGGCTTCACACCGCGACACGTCCTGCCCTCCGTGCTCCCGGCGGGCACGCTCGCATTTGCCTTCCGCGACGCCGGGCTCCTGGTCGGTGGCGCCGACGAGGCGCCCGTGGTCCCCGGTTTTTCCGTGTTGCAGCAGCTGGAGATCGCCGGTCCCGTGCACTATCTCGGCGACCTCGATGCCACGGCATGCGTCGCCGTCTGTCTCGCCGACGGCGTCGCCGAGCCCGAAGGCTGGCGATACGCGGGCCTGCGTTCGCTCTTCTTCAAGCTCCCCGAGCCTTTGCTCGCGATCGCGGCCCGCGCATTTCAGGTCGTCGAGTGGGACCGCACGCACCGGTATTGCGGCCGGTGCGGAACGCCGACGCGCGACAAGCCCGGCGAGCGCGCGAAGGAATGCCCGGCGTGCGGTTACGTTGCGTATCCGCGCGTCACGCCGGCGATGATGGTGCTGGTCACGCGCGGCCGCGAGCTGCTGCTCGCGCGCGCGCCGCGCTTTCCGCCGGGAATGTTCAGCGCGCTGGCGGGCTTCGTCGAGCCCGGCGAGACGATCGAGGACTGCATCCGCCGGGAAGTCCGCGAGGAAGTCGGGATCGAGATCGGCAACATCGAGTACTTCGCCAGCCAGTCGTGGGCGTTTCCGCATTCGCTGATGATCGCGTACACCGCGGAGTACGCCGGCGGCGAACTACGGCCCGACGAGACCGAGATCGCCGAAGCGCGGTGGTTCGCATGGGACGCGGTTCCCGACTTGCCGCCGAGCATCTCGATCTCGCGCCGGCTGATCACCGCGACCATCGCGCGGCTGGCGAGAGACGCGGCGCGACCCTGATAGAATGCGCGCCGGGGTCTCTTGCCCGACGGGCCTTCGTCGCCTGCGCAAGAGCAAGTCCGACTGGCTCCATGCTCCGTAAACTCTGCATCTTCGCCGTTTTCCTGCTGACGTCCGGCGTCCCGGCGTTCGCGCAGGAGAGCCGCGAACTCACCGAGGAAGCGCGAAAGCAATACGCGATGGGGTTGAAGGAGGCGTCCGCGCTCATCAAGGATCGGCAGTACGCGAATGCGGAGGTCAAGCTCGACGCGCTGCTTCTCCAACGGCCGCGCGAGCCGCAGGCGCGGTTCCTGAAGGGCGTGGCCGAAACCGAGCTGGGCAGGACGGACGCGGCGATTGCCGTGTTCCGCGCGCTGATCGAGGACTACCCGGAACTGCCGGAACCCTACAACAACCTCGCCGTGCTCCATGCGCAAAGGGGCGAATACGATAGCGCGCGGCTGGCGCTCGAGACCGCGATCCGCACCGCGCCCGATTGGGCCGTCGCGCACGAGAATCTGGGCGACATCTATGCCCGGCTCGCCGCGGCGCAGTACGACCGTGCGGCCAAGCTCGATCGCGGCAACAAGACGGCGCCGGTGAAGCTCACGCTCGTTCGCGATCTGCTCGCGCCGGGAGCGCAAGCACGCCCGAAGTCGTAGCAATTTTTCTTCCGATCCATTCACCGAGGAGTATTCCGATGTTGGTCCGCCCGTTCCTTGTTGCCGTCACCGCGCTCGCGGCCGCTTTCGTCCTGCCCGCGCACGCCGCCAACCCGCAGGTCGAATTCGACACGACCGCCGGCAAGCTTCGCGTCGAGCTCTATCCCGACGCCGCGCCGAAGACGGTCGCGAATTTTCTCGATTACGTGAAGGCCAAGCACTACGACGGCACGCAGTTCCACCGCGTGATCGCCGGCTTCATGATCCAGGGCGGCGGATTCACCCCCGATTTCAAGCAGAAAGCGACGAAGGCGCCAATCGCCATCGAGGCGGAGCAGTCGAGCAAGGCCGGCCTCATGAACGTGCCGGGCACGCTGGCGATGGCGCGGACCGGCGATCCGAATTCCGCCACGGCGCAGTTTTTCATCAACGTCGCCGACAACAAATTCCTGAACTTCCGCGAGCCCACCGCGCAGGGCTACGGCTACACGGTGTTCGGCAAGGTCGTCGAGGGGATGGACGTGGTCGACAAGATCGCGAAGGCACCGACGGGCTCCGGAGGGCCGTTCCCGAAGGACGTTCCCGCGGAGAAGGTCATCATCAACAAGGCCGTCGTCATCGACGCAAAGTGAAGGCAAACGAACATGGTCATTCTCCACACCAGCCAAGGCGACATAACGCTCGAACTCGATGCCGAGAACGCGCCTGCGACCGTCGCGAATTTCCTGCAATACGTTCGTGACGGCCACTACGACAATACGATCTTCCACCGCGTGATCGACGGCTTCATGATCCAGTGCGGCGGCATGGAGCCCGGGATGAAGCAGAAGCCCGTCCGCGCCCCGGTCGCCAACGAGGCCGGCAACGGCCTGAAGAACAAGCGCTACACGATCGCGATGGCCCGCACCTCCGAGCCGCATTCGGCGACCGCGCAGTTTTTCGTCAACGTCGCCGACAACGACTTCCTCGACCACAAGGGGCCGAGTCCCCAGGGCTGGGGCTACTGCGTGTTCGGCCGCGTCACCGCCGGCCAGGACGTCGTCGACAAGATCAAGGGCGTCGCGACCGCCAACAGCGGGTCCCACCAGAACGTGCCGCGCGAGGACGTCGTGATCGAGCGCGCCGAGGAAGTCCGATAAAGCCGACGCTGTTTCTCTCCGATCTCCACCTGTCGCAGGCACGGCCCGCGCTGGTCGCGGCATTCGACACGTTCTGCGCGGGCCCGGCGCGCGGCGCCGCGGGCGTCTATGTGCTCGGCGACCTGTTCGACGCCTGGATCGGTGACGACCAGCTGCGCGACCCGCTCGCCGAACGCGTCTCCCTCTCGCTGCGCGGGATCGCCAACGCGGGCGTGCCCGTCGGAGTGATGGCCGGGAATCGCGATTTCCTCCTCGGCGAGCGGTTCGCCGACGCTGCCGGCGCCACGCTGCTCCCGGAGCAGATCGTCATCAACCTCGCAGGCACGCCGACGCTTCTCCTGCATGGCGACGAGCTCTGCACCGGCGACGTCGGATACCAGCGGTTCCGTGCGGTGGCCCGGAACCCGAAATACCAGCGCCGCTTCCTCGCGCTGCCGTACGCGATGCGCCGCGGCATCGCGGCCTGGCTCCGCCGCAAGAGCGGGACCGCGACCGCCGCCAAGCCGGAAACGATTCTCGACGTCGAACCTCGCGCCGTCGAAGCAGCGTTCCGCGCGGCCAATGTCGTTCGCATCATCCACGGCCACACGCACCGTCCCGCGCGCCACCACCTGGTCATCGACGGGCGCGGCTGCGAGCGCTGGGTCCTCGCCGACTGGTACGACACCGGAAGCTACCTCGAATACGATGCCGACGGCGGGCGTGCCCGCGACGTAGCGGGGTAGGGTCAGAGACGACTTTGCTGTGGCGAAGGGGCGAGCAGTGCGCGAATGCGGGGAAAGTCGTCTCTGACCCTACTCCAGCGCGTGCGCGAAATCGCCGAGCAGGTCGTCGCGGTCTTCGATTCCGCACGAGATGCGGATCAGCGAGTCCGCGATTCCCATCTCCCGGCGACGCTCGGGCCCCATTTCCCAGAAGATCGTATGGGCCACGGGTATCGCAAGCGTGCGGTTGTCGCCGAGGTTCGACGACGACACGACGATGTCGAGGCGGTTGAGGAAATCGAAACAGTCGATTCCGTCGGCGAGCTCGAACGAAAAGAGCCCGCCGAAGCCGCAGAAGAGCGATTTCGCGAGCGCATGCTGCGGATGCGTTGCGAGGCCCGGGTAGTACACCGCGCGGACCTTCGGATGCGCGGCGAGAAACGTCGCGAGCGCGTGCGCGTTCGCGCAGGTGCGCTCCATCCGCAGGGCGAGCGTCTCCGCGCCGACGGCGACGCGGTGCGCGTCTTCCGCGCTCAGCGTTCCGCCCCAGTCGCGGAGCCCCTTCTTGCGGATCTGCTGGATGCCCCACAGCGCCGGCGGCTGCGACTTGTAGTTGTCGGCGATGTTCGGGTAGCGCGTCCAGTCGAAGATCCCGGTGTCCGTGATGCTGCCGGCAAGCGCATTGCCGTGCCCGCCGATGGTCTTGGTCAGTGCGTTGACGACGAGGCCGGCACCGACGGCTTTCGGCCGGAACAGCGCCGGCGATGTCATCGTGTTGTCGACGATGTAGAGGATTCCGCGCGCACCGCAAAGCGCGCCGATCCGCGCCAGGTCCGCGACCTGCGTGCGCGGATTGGCGATCGTCTCGACGAACACGAGCTTCGTCGACGGCGTGAGTGCCCGCTCGACGTTGGCGACGTCGGTCGCATCGACGAACGTGACATCGGCGCCGTGCCCTGCCAGCGTGTTGAACAGGCTGACCGTGTTGCCGAAAAGGAACTGGCTCACGACGACGTGGTCGCCTTTGCGCAGAAGCGCGAGCATCGCCGCGCCGATCGCCGCCATGCCGGTCGCGAAGCAGACGGTCGCCCGGCCGCCCTCCATGTTCGTCACCTTCGCCTCCAGCGCCGCGGAGGTCGGGTTGCCCTGCCGGCCATAGGCGTAGCCCTGGGCGCGGCCCTGAAAGACGGCGGCGAGCTCGCGCGCATCGCGGTAGCCGTAGGCGACCGAGACGTGCAGCGGCTTGTGCAGCGCGCCGTGCTCGACGCCCGCGTCGCGGTCGGAATGGAGGATGGCGGTCGTGAATCCCCGCGCCGGCTTGTTCGTGTCCATGGGCGCCTCGCA
>JANMBN010000122.1:0-9826 GCA_031360485.1 Betaproteobacteria bacterium
GCGACGCGACGCCCGCGGCGAAGGCCTGGCGCCAGGTCGCGGCGCACACGCACCAGCGGTCGCCGGGCTTCAGTCCCGGAAATCCGAACGCCGGCATCGGCGTGACGAGGTCGTTGCCCTGCTCCCGCGCGAACGCCAGGAATTCGGCTGTCACCTGCGCGCAGACGACGTGCAGGCCGACATCTTCCGGCCCCGTGTTGCAGCAGCCGTCCCGATAGAATCCGGTGCGCGGCGAATTCGAGCAGGGCATGAGGGTGCCTCCGAGCACGTTCTTGTCCACAGGCGCCATCGTTCTTTTCACCGCGAAAGGGGAATGGCCGCAAATCTAACACCGAATGCCCCGGCCCGCACCGGGCCGACCGCAGTCGATGCGTCAGGCCGCCACGCGGATGGATTGCGACGATCCGGCAGCGGACAGCCGCGCCGCGAATTCCGCTGCCGGCATCGGCCGGCCGAAATGGAAGCCCTGCGCCATGTCGCAATTGAGCGAAGAAAGGAACGTCGCCTGCTCCGGCGTCTCCACACCCTCCGCGGTGACCCTTATGTTGAGGCTGCGCGCCATCGCCACGATGGCGGTGACGATCGCGGCGTCGTCCGGGTCGGTGCTGATGTCGCGCACGAACGAGCGGTCGATCTTCAGCGTGTGGATCGGGAAGCGCTTGAGGTAGGACAGGCTCGAGTAGCCGGTGCCGAAGTCGTCGATCGCGAGGCGAATGCCGATTTCGTCGAGGCGCTCGAGAATGAGCGCGGTCTCCTCGACGTTGTGCATCAGCATGCCCTCGGTCAGCTCGAGTTCCAGCAAGCCGGGCGCGAGCCGCGTTTCGCCGAGCACCTGCTCGATCATGCCGATCAGATTCCTCTGCCGGAATTGCCGCGCCGAGAGGTTGACGGCGATGCGCAGGCCCGGATGTTGCGCCTGCCACGCCTGCGCCTGCGAACAGGCCTCCAGCAGCACCCACTCGCCGAGCGGAACGATCAGCCCGGTGTCTTCGGCGATCGGAATGAATTCGGACGGCGACACCAGGCGCTGATCGGTCTGCGGCCAGCGCAGCAGCGCTTCCGCGCCATCGAGTCGCCCTGTCGCGAGATGGACCAGCGGCTGGTAGTGCATGGAGAATTCGCCGCGCTCGAGCGCGCGCCGCAGGTTGGTCTCGGTCGAGAGCCGGCGGCTCACCCGCTCGGTCAATTGGGCGCTGAAGAACTGGTAGTTGGCGCGTCCGGACTCCTTCGCGTGATACATCGCGGTGTCGGCGTTGCGCATCAGCGTTTCGGCCGTATCTCCGTCCTGCGGATAGAGCGCGATGCCGATGCTGCCGTCGGCGTGGAGTTCGTGTCCCGCGACCTTGAACGGCTTCGCGAGGTCGGCGAGGATGCGGGCGGCAACGGTCTCGGCTTCGTCCGCGCCGGCGACGTCGGGGATGCTGACGATGAACTCGTCGCCGCCGAGGCGCGCGACCGTATCCTCCTCGCGCCGCGACGCGGTGAGCCGCGCCGCGACGGCGGTGAGCAACAGATCGCCGACCGCGTGGCCGAACGAGTCGTTGACGTTCTTGAACCGGTCGAGGTCGAGGAACAGGACGGCGAGCTTGCCGCCGCTGCGATGCGCACGCGCTATCGCCTGCCCGACGCGATCCGCGAGCAGCGTTCGGTTCGGCAGACCCGTGAGCGCGTCGTGATGCGCCATGTGCACCACGCGCTGGTCGGCGAGGCGCCGCTCGGCGATCTCCGCCTCGAGCCCGGCGTTCGCGCGGGCGAGGTCGACCGTCCGCGCCTTGACGCGGCGCTCGAGCGTGCCCTGCACCTGGCGCAGCGCTTCCTCGGCGATCTCGCGCTCCCGATACTGCCGCCGCAGCACGGCGTCCGCGTGGCGCGCGATCACGAACAGCACGCCGTAGAGCACGAACAGAGTCCCCAGCACCACCAGCATCACCTGCCGCTCGCTGCGGTCGATGCCCGCGAGGAACGGCGTGACATCGTCGTAGACCTCCAACACCGCCGCAACCGCTCCGTCCGGAGTGAGGCGCATGGGGATATAGGTCGAGAGCAGGTCGCGGTTGACGATCGTGCGGTCGAACGCGCTGAACTGGTCGCGGTGGGACAGTTCACTGGTGACGATTCCGTCGCGCGCCGCCTGAAAGCCCGCATTGTCGCTGCGGTCCTCGCCGATCTGCGCGGCCTCGGTCGAGAACACCGTGCGGCCGCGCAGGTCGAACACCTTGACCTTGACGACCGAAAGGCCCTGCAGATGGGCCACCATCGCTTTCGAAAGCTCCTGCGCGTTCGGATTGTCCTTGAGCTGATCGGCCGGCAGCGCGTCGCCCGTCGCGAGGTAGGGCGCGAGCATCGGCGACAGCGAATTGGCGAGAACCCGGGTGAGCGCCTGGTTGTTGGACTCGCCCATCGCGATCAGCGAGCGCATTTCGATCTGGCGATAGAAAAGGCCCAGGACTGCCGCGACGACGACGATCGACACGAAGGTCGTCAGCGAGAAATAGCGTAGCAGTCTGAACATGCGTGGTTCACCGGTTGCGCCGCCGCGCCACGCCACAGTCGGACCCCTTTGCCCTGTCGCGTACACGACGCAATGAGTCCGACGGACTCAGCACCGTCGATTGAGCAAATGTCATGCCAAATGACCGCTGCCGCGGAGCGCGGCGGACGGATGCCCGCGTGGGCTGCGAATCAGGTTTTCGCGCGCCGCTTCAATCGGCGCGATTGTCGCGGACCGCGTCTCGACGAACGCGATCCGGCGCGGCCAATCAGCGCCGGCGTCCGCCCAGCAGCGAACCCAGCACGCCGCGGATGATCTCGCGCCCGATCGTCGAGCCGACCGTCCGCGCGGCGCTCTTGGCGACAGCCTCGACGAGGCTGTCCTTGCGCCCGCTGCCGGAGACGAGGCCGCCCAGCGAGTCCTTGATCGAATCGGTCCAGCTACCGCCCGCCGCGGGGGTTGCGGCGCCCGCCGATGTGCCGCCGCCCGGCAGTGGCGCCGCTGCGGCGCGACCCTTCAGCCGTTCGTACGCCGACTCGCGATCGACCGGCTTGTCGTAGACAACACCGAGACCCGAGCCCGCGATCACGCGCTGCCGCTCTTCCGGTGTCGCGGGTCCGATGCGGCCCGCAGGGGGCAGAATGTACGCGCGCTCGACGACCGTGGGCCGCCCCTTGGCGTCGAGGAACGACACGAGCGCCTCGCCGACGCCGAGTTCGGAGATCACCTTTTCGGTGTCGATCTTCGGGTTGGGACGCATCGTTTCGGCGGCGGCTTTCACGGCCTTCTGGTCGCGCGGAGTGAACGCGCGCAACGCGTGCTGGACGCGATTGCCGAGCTGTCCCAGCACCGTCTCCGGCACGTCGAGCGGGTTCTGGGTGACGAAGTACACGCCGACCCCTTTAGAGCGGATCAAACGCACCACTTGCTCGATCTTGTCCAGCAGCAGCTTCGGCGCGTCGGTGAACAGCAGGTGCGCTTCGTCGAAAAAGAAAACGAGCTTCGGCTTGTCGCGATCGCCGACCTCCGGCAGCCGTTCGTAGAGCTCGGAGAGGAGCCACAGCAGCATCGTCGAATAGAGCATCGGCGAATTGAGGAGCCGGTCCGCGGCGAGGATGTTGACGATGCCGTGCCCGTTGGGGCCCGTCTGGATGAGGTCGTCGACGTCGAGCATCGGCTCGCCGATGAACTTTTCGGCGCCCTGCTGCTCGAGCGAGAGGAGGCCGCGCTGGATTGCCCCGATGCTCGCGGCGGAAACGTTGCCGTAGTTGGTCTGCAGCTCCTGCGCGTGGTCCCCGACGTGCTGCAGCATCGCGCGCAGGTCCTTGAGATCGAGCAGCAGGAGCCCATTGTCGTCGGCGAACTTGAAGACCAGCGCGAGCACGCCCGCCTGCGTTTCGTTCAGGTTGAGAACGCGCGACAGCAGCAGCGGACCGAGGTCCGAAACGGTCGCGCGGATCGGATGGCCCTGCTCGCCGAAAACGTCCCAGAAAACGGCCGCGGACCCCGCATACGCCGGCTCTTCGACGCCGATCAACTTGAGCCGCTCGAGCAGTTTGGGCGAGGCGGCCCCGGCCTGCGTGATGCCGGAAAGGTCGCCCTTCACGTCGGCCATGAACACCGGCACGCCGATCCGCGAAAAACGCTCGGCCATCACCTGCAGCGTGACGGTCTTCCCGGTTCCGGTCGCGCCGGTGATGAGGCCGTGGCGATTGGCGAGCGCCGGCAGCAGGAAAAGTTCGGTTTGCGGATTCTTGGCGATCAGCAGCGGATCAGGCATGGGGACTCTCGTGGTCGTGAACAGCGATCAGTTTAGCGGAGCCGGCGGACTCCTATCGCGACAAATGGCGGGCGAGCGACTCGACCAGGGTCTCGGTCTCCGCGCCGGCTCTCGCGAAGATTTCGACGAGGGGCTCGAGATCGGCGAGGAAGCGCACCCCGTTCAGCGCTGCTTCGACCGATTCCGAAGCGCGATCGGTCAGCACGATGGGATGGAATCCGGCACTCTCGAGTTCGCGATTGGCCGCGAACCGCGCGAGCCGCCCGTTGCCGTCGGCGAACCCGTGGATGGCGTTGATGGCGAAGTGGACGAGCGCCGCGCGCCAAGGTCCCGGAGGCGCGTCGCGGTAGGCCCCCGCGAAGAAGCGCCGGAACGTACCCGCGACATTCTCGGGACGAGTTCGGGTGACCAGCGGATTCCCGACGAAAAGATTGGGTGTGGGTTTGACCTGGCCAGGGAAGAACTCCGGATGCTCCCAGGCCAGCAGGGCATGCCAGAAGCGCAGGCGCGCTTCCCACGCTGCGCCGCCTTCCGGAAGAGCGGATGCCTGCCCGCCTTCGATGGCTCGAACATGGCGGTAGAGGTCGCGCAGGGTCTTCGATGCCGGCTCGCCCGTACCGGGGTCGTAGGGGGTTGCGAGCTGCGATGCGGTTTGCCGAACGGCTTCCGGGCTGTCGCCGAGGTGCAGCGCAAAGTGCGCCTCGACCGCCGGCCATCCGGGCCATGCGTCTCCGCCACGCGCGAATCCGCGAGCGTCCTTCGCGCGCGCCGCCTTGTCCGCGAGTTCGGCGAGCGTCGCGAGCAGGCTCTCGTCGAACGGCAGCGAGGTGTCGTGTTGGGTCGAGACGGAGCGCAGGATCGGCGCATCGTTTCCGAGTGCGACGGCCTCGGCGATGACCGGGGCAAGCCGCGCGTGCTCGTCCAGCACCGCAAGCGTCACGGTCGCTTCCCGGTGCGCTTCCGCATCGAGCCCCGGGGCGGCAAGTGCCTGTCGAAGCAGCGCCCGGCCTTCATCCGGCCGGAGCCGCTCGACGCACAGCGTGCCGAGGTTGACACGCGCGAGTGCGAACGCCGGGGCAAGCGCCAGCGCCCGGCGCAGCGACGTTTCGGCGGCCCCGGCATCGTTTGCCAGCCGTTGGGCGGAACTCAGCTTGTTCAGAAATTCGGGCGCATCGGGGCGAAGCCGGACCGCGCGCGCATACGCCGCCGCGGCATCGCGGGTTTTCCCGCCGAGGCGCATCAGATCGCCGCGCAGCGCGTAGAGGTCGGCGCGATCGGGGGCGAGCGCCAGCGCGCGGTCGAGCGCGGTCAGCGCGGCGGTGAGTTGCCCGCTCTCGCCCAGCATCGCCGCGAGATTACCCCAGGCTTCGGTCAAGCCGGGCTGGGCCTCGGTCGCGCGCAGGAACGCCTCGGTCGCGGCCGCAACGTGTCCCGCTCTGTACAGCGCGAGACCGATGCCGACGAGCGCACGCGCATGGCGCGCGTCGAGCCGCACGGCCTCGCGGTAATGGGCAAACGCAGCCTTCAGATCGCCGGCCGCTTCGGCCGCGCGGGCAAGCTCGAGCGACGCGGCCGGATTCGCCTGCGCATCGCCCGAAGCGCCCCCCGCGGGCGCGCTTGCGGCATCGATCGGTAAGTCGGGCATGCGGATCTCGCTGAATCGGATCGGCGGGCAGGTTGCCGGCGGGTTGCGCCGTACCTCAGTTCTCCGCGTCTCGCGGCTGTCCGTAAGTGCTGAATTTCTCGAGCACGACATCCATTTCGGCGTCGGGGAGGAGCTCGGGTTGTCCGATCTGCAGCGCGCGCCAGTACATTTCGGCGAGCGTTTCGACCTCGACCGCCAACCCGAGCGCGGCCGCGAGTGTAGCGCCCACGGCGATCATCCCGTGGTTCGCCAGCAGGCACGCGCGGCGGCCTTCGAGGGCGGCGGTGGCGTGATCGGACAGCGCCTGCGTGCCGAACGTCGCGTACGGCGCGCACCGGATGTCCTTGCCGCCGGCGACCGCAACCATGTAGTGAAATGCCGGGATCCCGCGATGAAGGCAGGCGAGCGAGGACGCGAACGGCTGGTGCGTGTGGACGACGGCAGTGACCACCGGTCGCGCGCGGTAGATGTCGCGATGAAAGCGCCATTCGGAGGAGGGAAGCCGCGATCCCCGCGCGTGCCCGTCGAGCGTCATCGGCACGATGTCGGGAGGCCCCGTCACGTCGTAGGGGAGCCCCGTCGGCGTGACGAGGAAGCCGTCGAATCCATCGTGGCGCAGCCGTGCGCTGACGTTCCCGGACTTGCCCCGATTGATGCCGAGCCCGTTCATCGCTCGCGCCGTCGCGACAACGCCTTCGCGCAGCGCGGATTCGCTGCCGGCGAGGGAATTCATCGGAAGCGCTCCGGAAACAGCGTGCCGATCGCGCCGCGCTCCGCCGCGGCGATCCCGCGCTCGGTGATGAGACCCGAGACGAGCCGCGCGGGCGTCACGTCAAACGCATAGTTGATCGCGTGCGTTCCCTCGGGCGCGACGGCGACTGTCGCCGTGTGCCCGTAACTGTCGCGGCCCGTGATCGTGAGCACTTCGTCCGGGCTGCGCGCCTCGATCGGAATCGTCTCGCCCGACGCGAGCTGCGGATCGAGCGTCGGCGAAGGCAGCGCGACGTAGAACGGCACGCCGGTGTCGCGCGCGGCGAGAGCCTTGCCGTAAGTGCCGATCTTGTTGCAGACGTCGCCGTTGGCGGCGACGCGATCGGCGCCGACCAGGACGACGTCGACATCGCCGCGCCGCATCAGCAGCGCGCTGGCCACATCGGAGAACAGCGTGTGCGGGACGCCGCGCCGGCCCATTTCCCACGCGGTGAGATTCGCCCCCTGCAGCCGCGGCCGCGTCTCGCTCACCCAGACGTGCAGCGCCAGGCCTTCGGCGTGCGCGAGGAACAGCGGCGCCGTCGCGGTTCCCCAGCCGCAGGTCGCGAGCGCGCCGGCGTTGCAGTGGGTCATCACGTTGACCGGGCCGCCCTTGCGCCGCGCGATGTCGCGGAGCACTCCGAGCCCGTGCGCGCCGATCGCGTGGTTGATCGCCTCGTCCTCGGCGCAGATCGCGTCCGCCTCGCGCCACGCCGCGTCGGCGCGCTCGCGCTGCGGCAGGGAGGCGACGGCGGAGCGAACGCGATCGAGCGCCCAGCGCAGGTTGATCGCGGTCGGCCGTGTCGCGTCGAGCGCCGCGTGCGCTTTCGCCAGCGCCGCGTCGGTCGCGTCGCGATCGAGGGCGAGCGCGAGTCCGTAGGCGCCGACCGCGCCGATCAGCGGCGCGCCGCGCACCCACATCTTGCGGATGGCCAGCGCCGCGGCGTCGGCATCGCCGATCCTGGCGGTGACGACCGCATGCGGCAGCGCGCGCTGATCGATCGCCTCGATGAAGCGCGTGCCGGGCGGGTGGACGAGCGCGCGGTAGGAAGCCGGGTCGCGGCCGGGCGCGTGCTGGGGTATTAACGAGGGCACGGAGCCATTGTAGCGCCGCGCTCCGGCGCAGGTCGGACCCGCGAAGCATTCCGCTATTTCAGCACCTGCACCAGGTTGTTGAAATCGTCGGTCCACAACCGCCAGTCCCGGCGCGGCACGATCTCGGTCGCCGCATCCGCGAGTTCGGGCCGGTCGAAGAGCTCGCGGCTGCCGGAGAGGAGCACCCAGTCGCTGCGGCTCGTGAGAGCAGTTTCCCCTTCGTCGGCGACGTGGATCACGTGCATGCCGTGCGCGTGCGCCAGCGCCTCGGCGACGGGGACCAGGTTCAGGAATCGATTGGTCACGTGAAAGGCGATGATTCCGCCCCGCTTCATGTGCCGCCGGTAAATGGCCAGCGCTTCCGACGTGATGAGATGGACCGGTATCGCGTCGCTCGAAAAGGCATCGATCACCAGCACGTCGAACGCCTGATCGGGCTCGCGCTCGAGCGTGAGGCGGGCATCGCCCAGCGCCAGCTCGATCGTCGCGTCGCTGTCCTCGAGGAACGTGAAGTCGCGTTGCGCGATGGCGAGAACCATCGGATTGATTTCATAGAACCGGTAGACGTCGCCCTTCGCGCCGTAGACCGCGAGCGTGCCCGTACCGAGTCCGATCACGCCGACCTTGAGCGGCGTCAGGCTCGGATTCAACAGCTCGAGAACCCGCCCTATTCCGGACGTGCTCCCATAGTAGGTCGTCGCCTGCTGACTGAATTCCGGAGCGAGGTACTGGGTGCCGTGCAGGATCGTTCCGTGAATCAGCGACCGGCGCTGACTCGAATCGTTGTTGCCGAATTCCTGGACGCGCAGCACGCCATAGAAATTCCGGGTGGCGATGATCGTGTTGCTGTAGAACTCGCGAATCGACCAGATGGTGCAGCCCGACGTGACGAGGAGCGCGCCGACGGCAAGCGCGCTGAACACGAAGTGCGCGCGCCGCACCTGCCAGAGCAGAAGCAACGCCGCGACGACGAGGCCGCCCGCAAGCTCGAAGTACGCGGGCAGCACGAGCGGCGCGGCCAGCCCCACCAGCGCCGAGCCGAGGGCGCCACCCAGCGAAATCATCAGGTAGAAGCGGGTCAGATATCGCGGCGCCGGCTTGAGCCCTGCGAGCTCGCCGTGGCAGAACATGCAGGCAAGGAAGAGCCCGGCGCAGAATACCCCGATCTGGATCGCGAGATCGTGCGTGAGCTTGGGGTCGGCCAGCGTCCACGCCATCACGGCGAGCCCCGCCGCGAGCATGGCCAGAAAACTCTCGCGCCGGTACCAGCCTTTGCCGTCGAAGCAGAGGATGAACGTGAGCAGATAGATCGCAAGGGGTGCGATCCACAACAGGGGCACCGCGGCGATGTTCTGGGTGATGTGGTTCGACACCGCGAGCAGCAGCATCGACCCGGTGGCGGCGAGCGCGCACCACAGCGCCTGGCGTGCCGCCGTGGGTGGCGGCTCGTCGAGGCTCGCGTCCGGTCCCGGGTTCGCATCGCCGGAGGCAGCGACGAACGCCCCGCCCGGCGATCGGCTGAGGCTCGACCAGCCGGCGGCGATGCACAAGGCGACGAAGAGCGCATAGCCCGCCGACCACCCGAGCGCCTGCCAGCGCGTCGGCGACCAGGGTTCGAGCAGGAACGGGTAGCCGACGAGCGCCAGCATCGACGCGAGATTGGAGAGCGCGAACAGCCGGTAGGGACTCGCGCCGGGTCGTGCCGCGGCGAACCACGCCTGCACCAGCGGGCTCGTCGTCGACAGCAGGAAATACGGAAGCCCGATCGTCGCCGCGAGCATGCCGAGGATCAGCCACGAGGGATTCTCGGCGCCCGTGGGTTTCCAGTGGATCGCGGGGACGATGGGCAGCACGGCGAGCGAGACGAGCAGCAGCACCGTGTGCAGCTTGATCTGTGCGCGCGGCGCAAGCCGGCGCACGACGAGGTCCGAGTACGTGTAGCCCGCGAGCAACGCGGCCTGAAAAAAGACGAGGCACGTGGTCCAGACCGCCGCCGAGCCGCCGAACCAGGGCAGGATCTGCTTCGCCATGACCGGCTGGACGAGAACAACAGGAACGCGCTTGC
>JANMBN010000134.1:0-8654 GCA_031360485.1 Betaproteobacteria bacterium
TGCCCCTGCATTGCACTGCATTCGACTGCGATGGCGAAGCTGCGCGGACGCCGTAAGCAGTTGATGATGCAATGAAATTACGAATGCTCCCCACGGACTGTTAATCCGCAGGTCCCAGGTTCGAGCCCTGGTCGGGGAGCCAATAATCAATAGGTTAGGTCATCTCGGACCGACGGACTATGTTCCGCGTTCCGCAAACGCGGGATGCATTCCGCCTGCCATCCCGTTTGCCCCTTGCCTCACAAGAACATCGAAGGCGAAGCGCGGCCGTGAACAGGACAACAGGCCAGAACGCGGCGCCGGCGTTTCCACGCGGTCGGGTACGCCGTCTGCCGGGCGAGGCCGGCGGTGCGGTGGCCCGTCAACGCCCAGCGCACGCCCGATCTCGTAATGCAGATCACGACCCACACTTGCCGGACCGGACGACGGATTTGTCGCTCAGGTCATCATTCAATGACTTGGCGGCCAGGGTATCCCGCTCATTCCTCCCAATTGAAACGCTTCACGGCGATCCACGCGAACGCCGCGCCGATGCAACACGGTGGAACGACAATCATGATGGCCGGTGGTGAGGAGGCTAAGGCGGCGTAGACACCTCTGTCAACCTCTGACCCAGCGACGATATGCCTCGATCCACTCGGCCCCCACGGGCTTGGGCGATGGCAGTGGCAGATCAAGAATGGGGACAGACTGTCGCTTGCGTCCGCGAATGCAGATAGCGACGATGTCGTTGTCGCCACGAAGGTCGAGCCTGGCCACTTTCACCAGGACACCGAGCACCGCGGTATCAAACGGCAGTGCGAGGTGTTTCTCGAGCATCGTGTACCAGCCGGTGGTCTGTTCCGACTCGCCATACGCGTCGACCGTGGCCTCTTCGATCATGGCCGCCAGCCGACCCTTGCTGATCCGGCTCGGCGTGTTGCTGCTCTTCTTGGCCGGCACTTTCACCATTGCCACATTTTGCGCCACCGCGGACTTGGCGGCCCCCGTCTTCCCGACGGTGGCCGCCGTGCGGCTTGCGCCGGCTGCCACCGTGGTGGCCGCCTTGGCCGGTGCCTTCTTCATCCCGATGGCCGTCGACGCGTGGCGAGGAGCGGCAGGTTTCTTCGCCGGAGCAACATCGGCCATCTCGATGCCAAACACATCGGCCAGATGCGCATCATCGAGCACCTTTCCGGTAGTCGGGCTTTGTCCTGCTCTCCGCAGGCCAGCGCCTGCTCGCGCGACGAGGTCCTTGGGATCCACGCGGCGCAATGCAAAGATCAACTCCGGTTGGCTATCAAGGCGCGCGCCCACACCATAGAGCACAGCGGCGACGTGCTTGCACATGGAAGCCCAGTCCGGGCAACTGCAACTGAATTTGATCTCCTTCGGCGCAGGGAACAGGCCGGTATTCGGCCTGCAGATTCGTTCCATTACGGCGTTGGAAAGTCGACCTTGCAGAAGTTCGACCAGCGAATCGATCGAGCCCGCGCAATCGGCGCTGATGGACCGCCATTGCTTCCCGGGAACGGCAACGACAGTGACGTTGACATCGTAAAGACTCGACCCCATTACTTTGGCGCGCACTTCGCCGTTCGTGATCTTGAGGTCGATCACCGAACCGTTGCGCACATAGGTGCGTCCGCGCGGCAAGCGGTTGGCAAAGTCGCTGTAGCACTCCAGATTGCGGCACCAACCCTTGCCCCAGAAAGTCTTGGCGATAGCGCCACGAGATGCTGCAACGGGCGAGAGAACGGCGCCCCCTTTTCTGGCCCTGGCGGCGGCTTTCTCCGCTTTCTTGCGACGCTCGGCAACCGAGACGTACGGCTTCCATCCGTAGAAGCTCATGTAATTCCTCTGTCGGGATCAGTTTTCCTGAGCGGAATGAATGTCAAGCTTCACCAGATCGAGCAGCTCGGAGTCGCTCATCTCGGTGAGCAGAAGCTCCGCTCCGCCCTCCAGCACTTCCTTGACCAGCTGCTGTTTCGATTCGATCAACCGGTCGATCCGGTCTTCAATGGTGCCGCGGCAGACGAACTTGTGCACCAGTACGTTGCGCTGCTGCCCGATGCGAAAGGCACGATCAGTAGCCTGATTTTCCACGGCGGGATTCCACCAGCGGTCGAAATGTATGACGTGCGAGGCGGCGGTAAGGTTGAGTCCCGCGCCGCCGGCCTTGAGCGAGAGTATGAAGAAGGGCGTCGGCTCGTCCTCCTGAAACCGCTTGACCAACTCGCGACGCCTGGCCACCGGAGTGCCCCCATGCAGCACCAGACCTTCGCGACCGAAAATGGCGCCAAGAAATGCCGCCAGTGGCTCGGTCGTTTCGCGGAACTGAGTGAACACCAGCACTTTTTCCTGCTTGGCGGCAATAACCTCGGCCAGCTCTCGCAGGCGGGCGAACTTGCCGCTGTCTTCCGCGTTCCAGGCCCCATCGCCCAACCACTGAGAGGGATGGTTGCAGATCTGCTTGAAGCGCATCAGGAAGGCAAGCACCACCCCCTTGCGACCAATCCCTTCGGCATCGTCCAGCGCGGCGGCAAGTTCCTTCACCGCACGCTGATACAGTGCGGCCTGCGCCGCACTAAGGTGGCACCATGCTTTGAGCTCCGTCTTGTCCGGCAAATCGGCGATCACCTGTTTGTCGGTTTTCAAGCGTCGCAGGATGTAGGGGCGTACCAGGGCGCGCAGCGGTCCGAAGTGTTCGTCCTGAGCCAATCGTTTGGAAAAGTTGGCAAAGACCTTTTCCGTGCCCAAGAGGCCGGGGTGGGTAAAGTCGAAGATCGACCACAGATCGGTAAGCCTGTTTTCCACCGGCGTGCCGGTAAGCGCAATGCGCGACTGTGCGTTCAGTTTCTTCACCTGACGCGTCTGCTTCGCACCCGGATTCTTGATCGCCTGAGCTTCATCGAGGACGGCCAGCCGCCACTGCAGGTCGGCCAGCGCCGGCGAGCGCAGAAGTGCGCCATAGGTGGTTATGACGAGATCGATACTACTCAAACGCCCCGCATCCAGCGCTCGCAATTCCGCGGCTGAGCACTCCGAGGGATGCGCGATCAGGATGCGGAGGGCTGGGGAGAAACGCGCGGATTCCGCGGCCCAGTTGGCCATCAGCGACGCGGGAACGACCAGTAGGCTGGGACGGAATTTCTTGTCCTTGTCGTTGTCCTCACGCTTGAGTATCAGCAGCAGAGCGAGCACCTGGATAGTCTTGCCCAGGCCCATGTCATCGGCAAGACACGCCCCGATCCCTAACTGGGTGAGTACATACAGCCAGCGAACGCCGGCCTGCTGATACGGGCGCAAGGTGGCCTTGAGTTCCGCCCCAGGGCTGACCTGCGCCAGACCCTCCGGCTGGCGCAAGCCCTGCAGGGTTTGGGCCAACCAAGGGCCGGCGACCAGTTGCGACCAGTCGGCATCGGCGGCATTGCCCGCCTCGTCGAGTGAGGCTCCCGCCACCAGACGCATCGCCTCGGCAAACGGCAGTCCGTTTTCCGCCACCGCCCGTTCGATGGCTTGGAACCGCTCCAGCATGCGCCCGAGCTTCTTGCGATCCACCTCGACCCAGCGTCCGCGGAGGAGTTGCAAGCCGCTGCCAGCGGCCAGCAGTGCCTTGATCTCGGCAGCGCTGAGCCGTTCGCCATCGAGGGTGACCTCCATGCTGAAGTCCAGCAGCGCATCCTTTCCCAGCAATGAAGGCGGTCGTGTACCTACGCTGGCCTTGACCAGCGGTCGCCCGGGACGGCCGGCATGCCACGCCCCCGGCGCACGCACAATGATGCCGGCAGCCTCCAGCTTCGGCACGTCGGTAAGGAACTGATAGGCATCGGCGGGCAGCCAGCGCAGCGGGTGATAGATCTCGCCGGAGTCCACCATCGCGCGCAGCCATCCGCACAACTCCGCCGCGCGCTGCACCGGCGTCAGCAGCGAAAGTAGCCGCGCCTGACTCTTTCCGTCCGAGAACTCGGCCAGCGCCTGGGAAAGCGGCAGGTGTTGCGCCTTGCCGTGGGCCGAGACGCGCGAAGTGTAGGTGGCGAGGAACGCAAACGGCGCCTCAGCGTCTCTGCGGTTCTCCGCGAGATTGAAATGGACGCGGCCAACCAGATTCCAGACCGGATGAAGTGACCTGAGAAATTCCTGGAGCGGGCCGTTCGATGCGACAAGTTCATCGCGCAACGCGGTATCGAGTGCAGTCCAGAACGCGATCAATACTTCCGTCGTCAAATACTCCGCGCCGGTCATCGGAGGGGCGTCGGCGATCAAGGCGTCGAGAGCCTGCTTGTCGGGCGTGGCGATGGCGTCGCCCTCGGGCGTGGCGCACAACGCTGTCACATAGCGCGCGGCAAAATCACGCCACCAAGCCCAAGAGGGCGGCAGAATGCTCCCAACTTCAGCGGCCCCAAGATGCAGCAGGCCATGCCCGGAGCCACGGGCAAACGCAGCGCTCAGACGCTGGGCAAGCGCGGCAGGCAAGGGCGGTGCGGCAGAATCCGGCGCCAACCGAAGGTGGCCGTGCGGGGTCACCAGCGGCACGAGGAAGTCGGTGGCGGCGATTGACATGCGCGGGCATTCTACCGAATGTGACGTCTGCCGGGCTCTGCATCGTCAGCTTGCTATGATGACTAGATATGACTACTATATGACCATGACTGGGATACGCATCGCCGACTTGAAGAGCCGCCTGAGCGAACATCTGCGCAAGGTACGGGCGGGCAGTTCGTTGACGATTCTGGACCGGGACACGCCGATCGCGCGCATTGTTCCGTGGAAGGCGGGCAATGGTTCCCTCAAGCTTCGGGCACCGTTTCCGGGAGCGCCGAAACTCCAGCGCGTGCCTCTTCCGCCACCCCTCCGGCTCCGCGGAGACGTCGTGAAGTTGCTCATGGAAGAGCGGCAAGGCGACCGGTGATCGCCTACCTCGATTCGTCAGTATTGCTGCGCGTAGTTCTCGGCCAGCGCAACGCATTGAAGGAGTGGGGCCGAGTCACGCAAGGCATCGCCTCGGCGCTTGCGGAGGTGGAATGTCTGCGCACACTTGACCGGTTGCGCTTGGCGCAAGGATTCGCCGACGAGATGATCGCCGAACAGCGGGAGGCGGTATACCGGTTGTTGGAGGCAATGGAGATCGTGGAGATCACACACCCAGTTCTTTCACGCGCGGCGCAACCGCTTCCGACGGCACTCGGAACGCTGGACGCGATCCATCTTGCTTCGGCGTTGCTGTGGAAGGAGCAAGCGGGAAAGGACTTGTCGATGGCGACTCACGACGTGGCGTTGGCCGTCGCCGCGAAGGCAAGCGGGCTGCGCGTTATCGGAGCGTAACGGGGGGCATCCCTGCCGGGTCGGCACGGGCGACCGTCGTGCCACCGGAGAGGGAAACGCCTCTGAATTCTGTTCCGCAAATCCGAGCGAATCCACGGTAATCTGGGCTTTGGGGACGCGAAATTCGCGATAATTGCGGAACGGATTTTGGCGTAAGTACTTGAAAACGCGAATCTCCGCGACAGTCTGTTAATCCGCAGGTCCCTGGTTCGAGCCCAGGTCGGGGAGCCATCAAATCAAGAACATAGGCCGCAAGAGAGCGGCGGACTGTGGGGAATATTCTGGGGAATATTCCGTCCCCTGCTTCGCCAAGTCATCTTGTCTGCTGCCTTCATTTCAAGAAGATAGCCAGTCAGCGAGCGACGGATCGCCTGATCCTCCGTCAAGCGCTCTGCAACGGCACTCCTACAGGTCACGCACATCACGCGCGCGTGTCGACGGCAAGAGATTTCTGGGGATACGGAGCGAGTACAGGTTGGCTTTGTCCAGGCCAGCCCGCATTGTTGTAGAGGGGCGCTCGACTCAAAGCAAGCGGGACGCTGGATTGCGTGATTACCAATTGGGCGTGGCGGCTGACGCCAGATCCACTGCTTACGGCGCATTGCTCGCTGCTGCACCACAAATGTCATCAAATGATGCTATAATTAATACTTTCATCCTGTTGGGGAGACGAATCATGCGGACGACCGTAACTCTCGATGATGCGTTACTCGACCGTGCCCAGCGCCTGAGTGGCTTGCATGAGCGTTCAGCCTTGTTGCGCGAGGCACTTGCTGCCTTAATCCAGCGCGAGAGCGCCAGCAGGTTGGCTCGCTTGGGTGGCACCGAGGGCGCGCTCAAGCAGCCGGTACGCCGCCGCAGCGAGGCCAAGGGACAATGATTCTGTTGGACACATCGGTTTGGGTAGATCACCTTCGCCGCGGCGATTCTTTGGTCGTTCAGGTCTTGGAGTCTGGCCAAGCCGCTGCCCACGCGTTCGTAATCGGGGAACTTGCCTGCGGCAACTTGAAATCGCGCGTGCGCGTGATCGATTTGCTCCAGGCGCTGCCGCAGCTAGCGATGGCAATGGACGATGAGGTGCTTTACTTCATCGAAAGACACAAACTGATGGGACGCGGCATCGGCTACGTCGACGCACACTTGCTGGCGGCAGCGTCAATCAGTGGCTCCCTCTTGTGGACGAGGGACAAGCGACTGCGAGAACTTGCCACTGAACTCGGTGTCGCCTATCTCGAAGCGGATCAATGACCCTATGCAAAGCCTTCCTGAGGAAATGCAGCAATGCAAATCCGTCAAGCTTGTGTTAATTGGCATTGATGGATGCCTATGGTGAATACGAGCAAGTCTCTGCCTGGCTCGCGTGTATCGAGGAAATGTTTGGGGGGTTCCATCGGGTCAACCTCCTGGGAGCGGAGGTAGCCTTTCAGGGCTTCGATCTCGAAAACGAGCTGACCGTCGTTGCGCCATGAAGTGAACGAAAGTGGCGCGCACGCGTCGCTCTCGAGTCTGTCGAGTTTCCGAGCATCACGACAATTGAAGCCCGTTGGCGCAAGGCCGGGAACCAGTTCTCTAGGTCGCTGTGGGCGATCACGTGTGGACATAAGGCCATGAGTACCAAGGTCGGGCGCAATGATCTTTGCCCGTGTGGCAGTGGCAAGAAATTCAAGCGCTGCTGCGGTCGCGCCGGTGCGGTCGTCGAGCCCGAAAGAAAGGGACACGACGGTGCGGTCGAACGCGCCCTTGATTGGCTGACGAACAAGCACCGAAAGGCGGTCAGCGTCGCCCTCGACGCAATGCTGTTCGACGGCTTGGACGACGATGAGCGGTCCGCGTTGGGAGCGCAGGATCCTGACACCTGGCGAGGCATCCAGCTGAATGCCACGGAGTGGCTTCTCGCCGAGGGCGAAATCCTGGTTAAGGGTGAGCCCCAGCGGGTGTCGGAATGTCTGCTCGGCCAGGGTGGGCCGCTGTTCACCGCCGGTCAGCGTCAATGGATCGCGCAGTTGGCCGAGCGCCCGTTGCGCTTGTATGACATTACCGACGTGGTCCCAGGCCAGCAGATGACGCTGTGCGACGCGCTGGATACGGAGGTACCGCCAGTCATCGTGCGCGAGAAATCCGGGAGCCGAGCGTCGCTGATAGGCACCCAGATCGGCGTCCGGTTAATGGCAGTCGAGGATCATCTTGAACTGTCGGGGGCCGCGTACCCGTTCTCGCGTCTGGCGGGATCATCCGTCGTCGCCACGATGCGGGAAGCCGCGCAGCAGTTCGGCCCGCGGCGTCCTGACCTGCCGGAGCTGTTGAGTTCGATCATTCGGCGACAGTGGTTGGCGCAGTATTTCGCACCCCCGCCGTTGCCGACGATGATGGACGCCCATACCGGCGAGCCCCTGTTGCTTGTCACCGACCACTACCGGGTCAAGGATTGGTCGGCCCTCCTGCAGACGTTGTCTAGCCAATCTGACGTAGAGGGTGACCGCGAATCGGGCTGGAATCGTCTCATCGACTGCGAGGATGGGCAGACGCGCACGGCACTCGGGATCAACCCCGGCAAGACCGCGGACCGGATTTCAGTGTTCTACAAGACGCAGGGTTATGCCAACCGAGGTCGTCCTTGGTTCGAGGTACTGGCGGGCACTTCAGTGCAGTTCATTTCGCGTGAGCTGTCCGACCCCAAAGGAATGTTGGCTAAGCGGCCTGTCGGTCAGGAGCGGAAGGCCAAGGCAACTGGGCCGGGTTTGCCGCCCGAAGTGATGGCCGAGGTGGTCGAGCAGGCCATCCATCGCATGTACGCCAACTGGGCCGACGAGCCGATTCCGGCGCTCGACGGCAAGACCCCGCGGCAGGCTATAAAGACACCCGCCGGGTCAGAACGGGTGAAGGGGTTGCTGCGTGGCTACGAGGCGAGCGAGCGGCAACAAGCACAGGAGCAGGGACGGCGCGTGATCTCGTATGCGTTCCTGTGGCAGGCGTTGGGGATCGCCCCTTAGGCTGGATTGGGGACGCTCCGCTTGGCCTCGGTAGGCGTGTCGCTCACATCGGATACCAAGCCTGCAGACTTCGACCCGTTCCTACCGATGGCCTTGCGACGAATCTTCATCAACTTTCGTTACACGCCGCCGCTTGGCGGACTGGGAAATTGAAAGAGGAGAATCGGCCGTGAACCGGGCGAAACCAGCGCGAAATCGGCCAATCTGTTCCCCAGTCGAATCCCCGGAAACCCAAGCTGGATGCGGCTTTCCGGACATTTCTCTGACGGACTGTTAATCCGCAGGTCCCAGGTTCGAGCCCTGGTCGGGGAGCCATCAAATCAAGAGCATAGGCCGCAAGAGAGCGGCGGACTGTGGGGA
>JANMBN010000162.1:0-3360 GCA_031360485.1 Betaproteobacteria bacterium
ACAAAGCCGACACGCCGGCGGAAAGTCTTCCTCGCGCGCCGTCCCGCTCCGTCGGGTCCCTCATTGACGATGTCCACGCTGAGCGCCCGGAGCGTTTCGATCCGTCGCCTGGTGCGGCGGTTGATCGCCTCCTGCAGGAACGGAATGAACAGGAGCTGCGGACAGAACATCAAAAAGGCGACCAGCGCCATCCAGGGTTGCATGAAGACCATGTAACCGAGAATGCTCAGCAGGATGCCGGCGTTGAGGACGGGTTCGGAGAAACTGGAGCCGACAAAACTGCCGATGGCCTCCACCTCGGAAACGATGATCGAAATCTTGACACCTTCCTCCCCGGATCCTTGCCCGTCGGCGGACGCGTTTGTCTCGGGCGCATTCATCTGCAAGCGCAGGCGCTTGTTCGTGGCCTCGCTCACGGATCCCCGGTAGACGTTCAGGACCAGCTTGAGTCCCCCGTACACTACGGCCACCGCGAGGTAGATGAGGCAAAGCGATCCGATGTACTGGAACTCGCGGCCTTCGACGGCGCCGTTGACGATGCGCCGCTGCAACTCGAGTGGCGCCAGATCGAGAAGAAACACTGCGATCGACAGGGCCGACAGGATCACCTGGTCCCGCGCGCTGACCTTCCAGATATAACGATAGAACTGCTTGATCATTTGATTGCGTCGAAGCCGCCGCAGCTATCGCCACGCGATGACGACACTCGTCGAGACGCCAGGTACGGCATTCCGCGACACGACTACAGCGTCGTCTTCGCCTTGCAATCCACGGTGTCGCCGGGAGCCTGACCGATACGGCAAACGAAAACCGTCCGCTCGGTGTTGTCGTAGAACCAGGCAAACGAGACTCCATTGGACGACGAGCTGCCGATCGGCGTCATCGCCGGCCGGACATCCGCTCGAATCTGAGCGAACGCGTGCAGGCCATAGGCGGCAAGGCCCGCAACCAGTAGAAAACCCGCAGTCTTGATCATGGAGCGCTCCTTTCGTATTTCAGAATGAGGAATCGTGATACTAGCAAGCGTGCGCCCGTTCTGCTGGCGGGCAATTGACGTGCCCGGCCGCCGACAGGCTCTGTCGGTGAGGAACCCGTTCCTGCATCAAGGGTGAACGCTGGACGCCGGCGCGATGTATGATCTTGCAGTTTGCCAGCCTGAGGAGATGACATGAACCCGGTGAAGATGATAGGAATCGTACTGATCGTTGGAGGCGTCCTTGGCCTGTTGTATGGAGGGTTCACCTACACCAAGGAGACGCACGAGACCAAGCTTGGCCCGCTCACCCTGTCAGTAACCGACAAGGAAACCGTCAATATCCCGATCTGGGCCGGCGTAGGGGCCGTGGTGATTGGCGGGCTGCTTCTGGTTTTTGGCAACAAGAACGGCTAGCCGCCGCACTGACTGTCGAGGTCTGGTCTGCGCATCGGATACTCCGGAACACGCGCGGGAGGGCCCGGCCAGGAAGGGCAGCTCGGAAGCGCCGCTGCCGCGGTACTGGCGAGCCGAGGGAAAGTCGTCTTCGACCCTACCTTTCGAAGCTCGCGAGCCGCTCGACATACCGCGCGACGAGATCCACTTCCAGATTCACCTTCGCTCCGGGTTCGAGTTCGGCCAGCGTGGTCATCGCCAGCGTGTGGGGTATCAGGTTCACGTCGAAGCGCGCGCCGTCGACGCCATTCACGGTCAGGCTCACGCCGTGCACCGCGATCGACCCCTTGGCGGCGATGAAGCGCGCGAGCTCGGCCGGAGCTTCGATCCCGAGGAGCCAGCTGCCGCCGGCATCGCCGGCGACGGCGGTGAACTGCGTCACGGTTCCGACGCCATCGACGTGCCCGGCCACCAGGTGCCCGCCCAGGCGATCGGCGAGGCGCAGCGCCATCTCAACATTCACGTCTCCGACCCGATCGAGTCCGGTCGTGCAGCGCAGCGTTTCCGCCGACACGTCAAAAGCGAGCGTCGAACCGTTGATTTCCGTGATGGTCAGGCAGCAGCCGTTGATGGCGACGCTGTCGCCCACCGCAACGTCGGCGACGTCGCGGATGCCGATGTCGACGGCGATCCGCAGCCCGTCGCCTTTGGGCTCGGCGTCCGCGATGCGCCCCACCGCTTGCACGATCCCGGTGAACATCAGGTCTCCGTCCGAGCCACGCGCGCCAATACGCGCAGATCATCGCCAATGCGCGTCACTTCGTGCAACGCGAGCGCAAACCGATCGGAAAGCCTGGCAAGGCCGGTGGGCAGTTCGGCGACGCCATGCGCCGGATCGCCGAGCAGGCACGGCGCGAGGTAAAGCAGGAGTTCGTCGACGATTCCCGCGGCGAGCAGCGCGCCATTGAGCTTGCCGCCGGCTTCGACGTGCAATTCGTTGATCTCGCGCTCGCCGAGGGCCTGCATCAGCGCCGCGAGATCGACTCTTCGTTCGGCATCCGGCAGCACCAGCACCTCGACGCTCGCCGGCCAGAGCGGATTGCGCTCCCCGGCCGTGACGATCAACGCACCGTCACCCGCGATGACCCTGGCGTTCGGCGGCGTTTGGGCATGCCGGTCGATGACGATGCGCCTCGGCTGCCGTGGCGTCTCGACGGCACGCACGGTCATCTGCGGATCGTCTTGCCGCACCGTGCCGATGCCGGTCAGAATCGCGCACGCACGTGCGCGCCAGCGGTGACCGTCGGCGCGCGCGGCCTCGCCGGTGATCCATTGCGATTCGCCCGATTGGAGCGCGGTGCGGCCATCGAGGCTCGCCGCCGCCTTCATCCGCACCCACGGACGGCCGCGCGTCATCCGCGACACGAACCCGATGTTGAGCTCGCGCGCTTCGTGCTCGAGGAGGCCGACGTCCACGGTGATTCCCGCCGCGCGCAAACGCGCTGCGCCGTTCGCGGCTTCCGGATTCGGATCGGCCATCGCGGCGACGACGCGGCCGACTCCCGCGGCGATCACGGCGTTGGTGCAGGCCGGCGTGCGTCCTTCGTGATTGCAGGGCTCGAGGGTCACATACAGCGTCGCGCCGCGGGGATCGCGACCCCTAGCCCGCGCGTCGCCGAGCGCATTGACCTCCGCATGCGGCTGGCCGGCCCGCTCGTGCCAGCCCTCGCCGATCACCGCGCCGTCCGCAACGACCACGCAGCCGACGCGAGGATTGGGAGTCGTCGTGTAGAGGCCCCGCTCGGCGAGAGCGAGCGCGCGCGCCATGTGCGCGCGGTCGGCGTCGGAAGGAAAGGTCGGGTCAGGCACGACTCTTGGCAGACCGGCTGCTCGTCACTGACGGCGCAAAAAAGTCGTGCGTGACCCCATATTTCCCGGCTACTTGCGGACGCGCTTGGGCGGCGCCTCGACTTCCTTGAGCGCGTCCCTGA
>JANMBN010000251.1:0-2275 GCA_031360485.1 Betaproteobacteria bacterium
CGGCCATGCCATGGCCGTACTGCGGCAGCGGCCGATTGCGCACGGTCTGCCCTCCGCCTGTTGTCGAAGGATTTTATCCCAATTCCGAGGGGTCGCCAGTGCGCCGTCGCCAGCTTCTGCCGGTCGCGCCCTTTACTCGGGTCGGCGCTCGGCGCGCCGGGCGGATCGCCGCGGTCAGGGTGTGAGCTTGCGAACGGCCGAGAACAGCGTCCAGGCCCAGCCCGACTGGCGCTCGAGCGTCTGCGTGAAGCGGATGAGGTAACGCGCGCTGCCGGTGTCGAGTTCGAGCATCCCGCCCGTGGTGAACCGGTCGTCGGGACCGATCAGGCTGCGCTGGGCCATCTGCCGGTTATCGGCGTGTGCCGGAAGGTAGATGCCGAAAAACGGCCGGTCGGCGCCGGACCTGCCGGCGTCCGACGGCGTGACCCAGTTTCGCAGCAGAACCCGGACCAGCCGCCGGCCGACGATTTCGACGCCGACGGTGGTCTCGTCGACCTGCTGCCGCTGCATCCGGCGGACCACCGCGAGCGCCCAGGTTTCGCCGTCCTTGATGGTCAGGATTTCACCCAGTTTCGCCGGCGCGTCCTTGTTCGGCGCGGTGAGCCGGCAACCAGTGTCGCTGCGGTCCTCCATCTTCCAGATCGAACCGCGAATCCGCCGTGCAACCGTCTCCGGGCCGGCATTGGGCCCTATCATCTCGGTGATTTCATCGTAGCTCGCCGCCACGCCGGGAGTGCGTGCCGCGTCGGGCAGGCGTTCGATCTCGGCGACGGCGCGCGTGAGCGGACCGAGGCCCAGCACCACCCGGACCTCGGCGTCGGCCGCGAAGCGCGCGGCGCGCGGTGACCGCGCGATCGCATCCGGTCCGTACAGCGTCGCGAGCCGCATCAGGAGCAGGCGCTGTTCGCGCGGCGGGAGGTCGTCCTGCTTCGGCACCTCGTCGTCGTGTTCGGGCAACCAGCGCATCCGCTCGACGATTTGCGTGTAGATGGAGCCGCTGTCGAGAAACAGCAGGCGGCCGCCCGCGGGCATCTTGTCCTGGCGCCGCAAGCCCTGCGACCCCGTGAGATCGACGTAGAAGTTCGCGCCGGTGCCCGGAGGCGGGACGAGCATCAGGGCTGCCGCCCAGCCCTCGAGCTGCTTCGCGACCCATTCGATCTGGTCGGGCGTGAAGTTGCCGGAGTCGAGCCGCATCAACAGCAGCGTCTTCAGGTACTCCTGCTCGACGGACACGCCCATCCGCGAGAACGTACCCGCGCCGTACACCAGCTGTTCGCGCTGCCAGTCGCGCATGCGCGCGAAATCGTACAGCTCGTGGAATTCGCGCCACTGCGCCGGAATCCATTGGCCGTAGCGGAAGAGCCGGAACTTGCCGTCGAGGCCCTTGTAGTGGACGAGGCGGACCAGGATCCACGGCAGAAGGTCGCGCCAGCGCTTCTGGTCGGCGCGCGGGTAGCCGGCCCTGAGCGCCGCGCCGTACGCGGAGGCGAATGCCTTGACGAGATCGAAGACGGCGTGCCAGAGCCGCGTCTCGACGCCGGTGCTCTTCTGATAGTTCGCCGTGTACTGTTGCGCGAACTGCGCGAGTATCGGCTCCAGCCGCGCGTCGATCGCGAGCAGCGCCTCGGCCTGGGCGGGGCCCGCCACCTGACGCGCACCCGGAAACTTCGAGACGAGCTCGAGCGCTTCCTTCTGGATATCCATCGCGTCGGTCGTCGACAATGCGGCGATCCATTGCGACGCCGCTTTCGAGTTCCGAAACGGATCGTTGAACGAGCGGAAAAAAGTGAGGACGGGGTCGTGCATCACTGGGGAATGCGCGTCCCGGGCGCCATCATTGGCCCGCCACGGTCATCCGGCCGACGAGGATGGATCCCGTGTGACGCGAGCCCCGCCGATCGACGTCGCGGCCGATCGCGACGATGTCGACGAACATGTCCTTCAGGTTGCCGGCGATCGTGATCTCCTCGACGGGATACGCGATTTCCCCGCCCTCGATCCAGAACCCCGCGGCGCCCCGCGAGTAGTCGCCGGTCACCGGATTGACGCCCTGCCCGAGCTGTTCGGTGACGAAGAGCCCGCGCCCCATGCGCCGGATGAGCGCCGCGAGGTCGTCGTCGCCATGCCCGACCACCAGATTGTGGCTGCCTCCCGCGTTGCCGGTGGTGGTCATGCCGAGCTTGCGCGCAGAATAACTGCCCAGGAAGTAGCCCTGCAACACGCCCGACTTGACGATGTCGCGAGGCGCGGTGGCCACACCTTCGTTGTCGAACGG
>JANMBN010000254.1:0-1825 GCA_031360485.1 Betaproteobacteria bacterium
AGTACGCCGATTCGACAGCCGGGCCTTCGCGTGCGGCCGTGATGCCGGTCGCAGGTAGCCCACCGGTCTTTGCGGCAATCCCACTTCATGGAAATTGTCCTCCAGTGAACGCCGGCGCTCTGTGTGTTGGCGTACAGAGGATCCCGGCCTGACACGCTTTTTCCCGAGTGCGCGACAGCGCAGGGGTCTGTTGTGCTCGCTGTTCGCCAAATGCCGACAAACGAGCCGCCGAGTACGGCGATTACAAGCATGGCTGCCCAGGTTTAGACGACCATGGAATTTCTGCCGTTCGTGATTGGCCGCATCGTGCATGTGTACGCCCGCTCTGGGCGGCCCCGAGGGTGATGTTGCGTTGTGGAGGGCGTCATTGGTTCGCTTACAATGGTTCACGGAGGTGTGGGATGCGTCGGTTGCAAAGGTACGCCGCTTGCGTGTTGATGCTTGCCGCTACATGGCTGCGGGCCGAAGGCCTGCCTGATGAAATTCATATCATCGTTCCCGTAACCGCCGGCAGCAGCCTCGATGCGCGCGCCCGAGTGATCGCGGACGCGATCGGCCAGCGGCTCAAGCGCCGGGTCATCGTCGAGAACCGCTCAGGCGCAGGTGGCACCATTGGCGCGCTCGCCGTCGCAAGGTCGAGACCGGATGGATCCACGCTGCTTTTCACCAACAATAGCCATGTGATCAGCCCGCACATTTACCCAAGTACCGGCTACGACGCGATCAAGGATTTCGTGCCAGTCGCGCAGGCCTATGTTTCCGGGATGGTGCTGGTTGCCCATCCGGACCTTCAGGTCGCCTCCATCAAGGAACTGGTCAACCTGGCACGCGGCCAGTCGCAGCCGCCGAGCTATGCGTCGAGCGGCACCGGCGGGATGCCGCATCTCGCGACGGAGTTGTTCAAGGCAGTTGCCGGCATCGAGCTTCTGCACATCCCTTATCGGGGCGACGGCCAGGCACTGCCCGACGTGCTTGCGGGACGCGTGCCGCTGATGATGAGTGGCTATGTTGTGGCGCTCCCGCATATCCAAGCAGGGAAGCTCCGCGCGCTGGCGGTGACGAGTCGGCAGCGCGCCGAGATCCTGCCCGAGGTCCCGACCATCGTGGAGTCCGGGTACCCGACTTACGCGCTCGATACCTGGACCGGCTTCTTCGCCCCTGCAGGGACATCCGCCGAGGTGGTCGCCAAACTGAACCGGGAGATCGCGGCCGCTCTTGCCACTCCTGCAGTTCAAGCACAGCTTGCGGCCACAGGCGCGCAGGCTGCTGTCATGTCGCCTGCCGCATTCGCCACATTTGTCCGCGGCGAGTGGGAAACCTACGGCAAGCTGGTGCGCAAGCTGAAGTTGACGCCGGAGTGAACGTTTGTGTGGCCTGATCGCCGGCCTTCGAGTGCCCGTGGTATTGCGAAGCGCCGCGCACTAGTTGCGCTCAGAGCGAAAGCGGCGTTATACGCGGTGGTGGTTCTTGTATCTGGCGTCAAACGCCCCATCTCAGAGTCGTTGTCCCTTTGGATAAGGGGACGTGCTAACACGCCCTAAAAGCGGGCCACCATGCTCCGACTGTTTGTCCTGGTCCTTCTGCTCCATCTCTATATGGGATGGCGCCTGGTTCCCGACATGCCGTTCGGCGTGCCGGGCGTTGTCGCGACGGTTCTCTTGCTGGCCCTCTCGCTGTCCGTGCTGCCATTTGCCGAGTACGCGCGCCGGAATGACGCGCGACCCGGCCAGTTCCAATACCTATGATCTGCCCGTTGAGATCGAAAGCGATACCACGATCTATCGCGGCGTATTGCACCTGATTTACAAAAACCTCAACGGCTTGA
>JANMBN010000353.1:0-6242 GCA_031360485.1 Betaproteobacteria bacterium
CAGGATTCCCGTGATGTCGCAGATGGCGGAGGTCGCGGCGCGCGAGGACTGCTCGGTCATCGGCGTGATGACCGTCGCGCCTACCGATACCGACAGCTACGGCATCGTCGAGACCGGGGCGATGGGAGGCCGCTGGGCGCCGATCCAGCGCATCGTCGAGAAGCCCAAGCCCGGCACCACCTCGTCGACGCTCGCCGTGGTCGGCCGATACGTGTTGACGGCGCGAATCTTCCATCACCTGCGCACGATGCCCGCGGGCGCGGGCGGCGAGATCCAGCTGACCGACGGCATCGCCGGACTGGTCGCCGAAGAGCGCGTGCTGGCGTATGCGTTCGAGGGTCGCCGCTACGACTGCGGCAGCAAGCTCGGCTACCTCGAGGCGACCGTCGATTACGGGCTCAAGCACCCGGAACTGGCCGACGACTTCGCGTCGTTCCTGCGCGAGCGCGCGGCACAGCATCACCGATGACGCTGAACGAGCTGCGCTACATCGTCGCCGTGGCCAACGAGCGAAGCTTCGGCCGCGCCGCGCAGCGCTGTTTCGTCAGCCAACCGGCGCTGTCCGTCGCGATCCAGAAGCTCGAGGAGGAACTGGGCGCGCGGCTCTTCGAACGCGGCAAGAGCGAGATCACCGTGACGCCCGTCGGCGAGCGCGTCGTCGAGCAGGCGCAGAAGGTGCTCGAGGAGGCGGCGCAGATCAAGGAGATCGCGCGGACCGGGCGCAATCAGCTGGCCGGCGCACTGAGGCTGGGCGTCATCTTCACGGTTGCCCCGTTCCTGCTGCCCGACCTGATCCCGGCGCTGCACGAACTCGCGCCGCAGATGCCGCTCGAGCTCGAGGAGAATCTCACCGGGCATCTGGAGATCGCCTTGAAGTCGGGCCGGATCGATGCGGCGATCATCGCGCTGCCGTTCGCGCCGCCCGGCGTCGCCACCGAGTTCCTGTACGAGGAGCCGTTCCAGGTGGTCGTGCCGCTGGGCCACAAATGGGCGAAACGGAAATCGATCCGCCCGGACGAGCTGGCCGCCGAACACCCGATCCTGCTCAACGTCGGCCACTGTTTTCGCGAGCAGATACTCGATGCCTGTCCCGAGCTCAACGGCGCCGACGCGCACGTGACCCGCACCAGCTCGCTCGAAACGGTGCGCAACATGGTGGCGTCCGGGCTCGGCGTGTCCGTGCTGCCGCGCGACGCGCTGACGCCCAAGTACCACAGCCGCCTCGTCGTGCCGGTCCCGTTCGTGCGGCCCGCGCCTTCGCGGCGCATCGCGCTCGCGTGTCGCCGGAGCTTTCCCCGGCCCGAGGCGATCAAAGTGATCCGCGACGCGGTCGCCGTCTGCCGGTCGGCGGCGTCGGCACGGCGCTCAGCCTAGGAAATAGTGCGGTATGAACGCCGCGAGGCCCGGCCAGAGTTGCGGATCAATCGCTTCACCACGTTCTTCAGGATCACATTGGACATTTCCCTGGCCTCTTTGGTGGTGTCATTGCGCAAATTCCGTCGTTTCAAGCCCGTTCGGCTTGCAAGAAGAGCGGCCACTATTCACGGCCATCATATAGACCGAATTGGTGCCCATTTACAAGCCGCCAATGGGGAGTTCCCTTGACAAGAAAAATAGTACCTGCTAAACGCTGCGTGTCGGCCCGTCGAGAGGCCCGTCAATAGCGATGTCTGATCCAATCGACACAAGAAATTCGCGGGAATCGAGGAGGAGTTCATGAAACGAAGTGGATGTTGGATGCTGGCAATTCTGGCGGCGGTGATGGTTGCCGCGGCGATCCCTAACACCAGCTTCGCGCAGCAGAAGAAGCTGGTCTTCTGGACGCATTGGGACCAGAACCCCGAATTCAACAAGTGGTACGAGGCCAAAGGGAAGGAATTCGCGAAGAAGACCGGGTACGAGGTCGAGGTCGTCACCATCCCTTACCAGGGATACGAGGCCAAGTACCTGGCGGCCTTCATGGCCAAGAACAGTGCGCCTGACATTTTCATGGGGATGACGCACCAGTGGTGCGGGCAGTACGATTTCTGCGACAAGATGCCCGCGGATCTGGCGAAGGCCTATGACGAGAATCTGCCGAAGTACATGGTTCCCGTTGGCCAATGGAAGGGCGTGCGCTACGGGATGCCCATCGAGCACGGCAACTTCCAGCAGATGTACATCAACGTGGACATGTTCAGGAAGGCCGGCCTCAATCCGGACGATCCGCCCAAGACCTTCGACAAATGGCTGGCGGACATGAAGAAGCTGACGATTGCAGACCCGAAGGGTGGCGAGCCGACGCAAGTAGGCTTCGCGATCCGCAGCAAGGGTGCTCCGGTAGGGATCACGGACAAGTTTCTCCCGTTTGCGCACGCTTGGGGCGCCCGGATGCTGAGTCCGGAGCTGGACAAGGCCGCCGGTTATGCCAACAGCCCGCAGATGGTGGCCGCGCTTACGTTCTTCGGCGATCTGGTCAACAAGGACAAGGTCGCCAGCCTCGCCTTCGGCAATCCCGAAGATGCCTTCGGCCAAAAACGCGCTGCCGTAATCTTCCGCGAGTCCTGGTTTTTTGGTTGGCTGAAGAAGAACGCGCCCGACGTGAACTTCAAGGTGTATGCGCTGCCCTGCGAGAAGGCGTGCCCTGGTGCCGGCGCCCTGTTTCCCTGGACAGACCTCGTTTACAAGAACAGCCCGAACAAGCAAGTCGCGTGGGAGTTCATGAAGTTCATCAGCAATCCCAAGGACGACATGGAGCATCACCAGATTCAAGGGATCCTTCCGGTCTGGACGGCGAACCTCGATACCCCCTAGGTCAAGTCGCGGCCCGACTACCAGTCGACGAAAGACATGCTTGCGCAGCCGGTGCCGCCGACCTACTTCCACCCGAAATCGAACGAGTTGGCCACCGCGTTCGGGGAGGCCGTCGTAGGCGTACTGTTCGGCAAGGGACAGCCGAAGCCGTTGCTGGACGAAGCTGCCGCCAAGATGGATCGCATCCTCAAGGACTAGCGGTCTGCAAGACAACCTGCGGTAGTGGCGCTACCGCAGGTGTTTGCCTCGACGCGCGCGAAGCAATGATGCGTGCATGAGACGGTCGACGCGCTCGATGGTGCGCAAGCATCCAGCCAACTCGAGGGCGAAGTCCGCGTGATAGCTCATCGGGCGTTTCCTACTGCCATGCGTCAATGGTTTCGCATCGCGTTCCCCAGGAACTACCTAGATCGCCGGAAGCGTGCGGGATTCCTGTTCGTCCTCCCCGCGCTGCTGTTTTTCGGTTCCGTCTTCATCTTGCCGCTCGCGCAGTCAGTCATGTACTCGTTCTACAAGATCGCCCCGGGCGGAGCGAAGGAGTTCGTCGGCCTGCGTCTTTATGAAAAGGTCCTCACCGATCCCACGTTCTGGACCGCCGTCGGGAACACGGTCCAACTCCTGTTGTTCTGTGTGCCCACGACCGTGGTTCTTGCGCTTGCCGTGGCACTCGGTCTCAACCGGATCACCAATCTCAAGTGGCGCAACGTGTGGGCTTCGATGTACTTCCTGCCCTTCGCGACTTCGCTGGTGGCTGCCGCGCTCATCTGGCAGTGGATCTACGACCCGATCTACGGCTTCCTCAACTATGCGCTGTCGTTCGTCGGCATTCCGCCCCAGAAGTGGCTGCAGAGCCTGGCCGAGGTGCGCCCGGCCATCGCCGCCGTTAGCGTCTGGGTCCGGATCGGCTTCGACACGATGATCTTCCTGGCCGCGCTGCAATCCGTCCCGCAGGAGTATTACGAGGCGGCCGACATGGACGGCGCCAGCGCGGTGCAGCGTCTGCGCTACATCACGTTGCCGCTGCTGAACCCGCAGATCATCATGGTCTGCATTCTCGAGCTCATATTCAATTTCAAGATCTTCGATCAGGTGTACGCGACGACGCAGGGCGGACCGGCGGGCGAGAGCCAGACCATCATCATGCTGCTGTACGACACGGCCTTCAAGTACTTCCGCTTCGGCGACGCCTCCGTGATGGCGGTCTTCGTCTTCGTCACGCTCATGTTGGTGACGTTGCTGCAATGGCGGCTTTTCCGAAAACCGGTCGAATACTGAACAGACCTATGGCGATGCCATTGCTTCCGGCACTGGGCAAGACATGAATTCCATCGCTTCGGCGAGTGAATCGTCTCGCCGCGCTGGCCTTAGTCTCAGGCAAGTCCACGCCCGCTGGCTCATTACCCTCGCGGTTGCCTGCGGTGCCATCATTGTCTTCTTCCCTTTTTTCTGGATGGCAGTCACGTCGCTGAAGACCGCCCCGGAAATCCAGCGCGTGCCGCTCCAGATCTCCCCTGACCACTGGCTCAACCTCACGAACTACTACGAGGTCTTCAAGCGCGAGCCCTTCATGCGCTACCTGCTGAACAGCGCCATCGTCGCGTCCATCTCCGCCGCGAGCAGCGTGGTGGTTTCGTCGCTGGCGGGGTTCGGATTTGCAAAGTATGACTTCCCCGGAAAGGACGCCTTTTTCCTGGCGGTCGTCGGTATCTTAATGGTCCCCTTTCAGTCGGTCGTGGTGCCGCTCTACGTCTGGATAAACGATCTCGGGCTGCTCGATACCTACGCGGGCATCGTAGCCCCGGACCTGGTCAGCGTCTTCGGCGTCTTCCTGATGCGGCAGGCCATCGAGACGATTCCCAACGACTACATCGACGCGGCCCGCATCGACGGCTGCAGCGAGCTGCGAATCTTCTGGTCGGTGATTCTGCCGTCGGTGAAGCCGGCGATGGCCACCTTGCTGATCATAAAGTTCATGTGGAGCTGGAACGAGTTTTTCTGGCCCATGGTGGTGATCAGCAGCCGCGAGATGAAGGTGGTCACCATGGGTCTGATGAGTTTCACCAATATGTACTTCATCGAATACAACCTCCTCACCGCCGCCGCGGTGATCAGCATCCTGCCCATCCTGCTCATCTTTGTCACGCTGCAGCGCTGGGTGGTCCAAGCCGTCGTGATGAGTGGCCTGAAGGGCTGATGGACTTTGAGAGAATTCCGCGGGCACCCAAACTATGCTTCCAGCCTCGTCGGACGCCACACCGGCAGGCCACCGTGCCGCCACCGGCGGGACGCCTTCTCACCGTACAGGAGCACACAATGATTTCGGATCTCAAGGGCAAGGTCGTGCTGATCACCGGCGCGTCGACGGGCATCGGCGCCGCGGCGGCGCGAGCGTTCGCCGGCGAAGGCGGCAAAGTGGTCGTGCATTACAACGAAAGCCGCGATGCGGCGGAGGCCGTGGCCGCGGACATCAAGAAGACCGGCGGCGAGGCCGTGCTGGCGCAGGGAGATGTCACCGTCGAAGCCGACGTGAAGCGCATCGTCCGGGACGCGACCGCGGCGTTCGGCCGCATCGACGTGCTGATCAACAACGCGGGCGGGATGCTCGGCCGCGTGAAGATCGAGGACTACACCGCCGAGCACATCCACCGGGTGCTGATGCTCAATTGCACGCAGGTCGCGCTGTTCATGCGCGAGGTGATCCCGCAGATGCGCCGGCAGAAGTCCGGCAACGTGATCAACGTCACGTCGATCGCCGCCCGGCACGGCGGCGGCGGCGGGGCGATCCTGTACGCCGGCGCCAAGGGCTTCGTCTCCGCCGCGACGCACGGCTGGGCCAAGGAAGTGGTCGGCGACGGCATTCGCGTGAATGCGCTGTCGCCCGGTGTCATCACGACCCCCTTCCACGATCGCTATTCAACCGCCGACCAGTTGAAAGCGATGCAGGCGATGATTCCGATGAACCGCTTGGGCAGTGCCGATGAGTGCGCGGGCACGCTGCTCTACCTCGCCTCCGATGCGTTGTCCGGCTACGTCACCGGACAGGTGATCGAGGTCAACGGCGGCCAGTACATGCCCTGACTGGGTCGGAGCGGGCTGACGTATCGGACGCGACGGATGTAATGGCTGAGCCAGATTTCGGTTACGTAGCTGAGCTCGTTAGCAGTGGCGGCAGATCGGCGAGGGTCGAAATGATGCGATCGGGCGGCGGTCCGTGGCGGTCGACGGGTGCATTGGCGCGATTGATCCAGAACGTCGTGAACCCGAACGCCTTCGCGCCAATCGCATCCCAGCAGTTCGACGAGACAAAGCCGATGCGTGCGGCCGGCAGGCGCAGCCGGTCCAACGCCAGCTGATAGACGCGCGGGCTCGGCTTGAAGATACCGACGGCATCGACGGACAGGATGCCATCGAGGTGGACACCGAGGCCTGCATGCAGCACCAGCGGCTCG
>JANMBN010000369.1:0-2208 GCA_031360485.1 Betaproteobacteria bacterium
TTGCACAGCGCCGTCACCGATGTCAGCGGCGGCCAGACGATCGTCGTCGTCCACGGCGAGCACGTGCGAGAACTGCTGGCGAAAGGCTGCCCGCTCGATCTGCACCCGCGCGCGTTCGACATCGGACAGTGCGCGCAGAGCCACCTCGCCAAGGCGCCGATCCTGATTCGCCACCTCGATCATCGATCGCACTTCGAGATCATCGTCCGCCGCAGCTTCGCCGATTATTTGTGGCTGTGGCTGGAAGACGCGGCGGCCGAGTATGGCCTCACGGTTTCGGCATGATCAAGGACTCCGGCGGCGCCCGCGGCACGAAGGGGATCGCGCTCTTCGATCTCGACTACACGTTGCTCGGCGGGGACGCCACCTACGAATGGATTCATTTCCTCATCGATCTTGGCGTGCTCGATCGCGGAATCTACGAAGGGGAGCTCGAGCGGTTCTACGACGAATACGCCGCCGGCACGCTCGACATCCGCGCGTTCCTCGACTTCGATTTCCGGCCGCTCGCGAGCCACCCGCGCGCGCAGCTCGAGCAATGGCGCGAACAGTATCTGGCGCAGGCCATCGCGCCGATCATCCTGCCCAAGGCGCGCGACCTGATCGCGTGGCACGAGGCCCGCGGCAACCTGACGGTGATCATCACGGCCGCAAACAGCTTCGTCAGCACGCCCATCGCCTCCATGTTCGGAGTCCGGCACATTCTCGCGAGCGTGCCGGAGTCCCGGGACGGCGAGTTCACCGGCAGGATCGACGGGATCCCGTGCTTTCACGAGGGCAAGATCATCAAGCTCGAAGCGTGGCTCGCCGGCCGCGGGCAGGCCTTGACGGACTTCGCGGAGAGCTATTTCTATGGCGACTCGCAAAGCGACGTGCCGCTGATGGAAAAGGTCACGCACCCGATCGCCGTCGAACCGGACGATGCGCTGGCCGAGATCGCGCGAAAGCGCAACTGGCCGATCATTTCGTTGCGTTGAGCGCGGGCCGGATGCCCGCCCGCGCCGATCCCGCCTCCGCGACGCGCGCGCGGACGAATTCCTCGACGCGGGTCAACGACATCGGAAATTCGCCCAGCATGGCGCTGGGATCGAACGTCTGGTCGGTCGTATCGGTCCATACGCTGAACGCCATCAGCCGGCTCAACACCGGCTGGAAAGACCGCACGAGCGGCGACATCACGCGCAACACGCCGGTCGGCACGTGCCGGACTTTTGCCGCCCGCTCCGAGAATCTCGCGTACATGTCCGCGACCTCGCGCTTGGTCGGATTGTCCAGGCCGCCGATCTCGAGCGTACGGCCCGCGGTCGCCGGATCGGTGAGCGCAATGACGGCGAAGCGCGCCACATCCGACGCCGCGACGAAGTTGGTCGGGTTGTCGCCGCTCCCGAAGATCGTCGTCTTGCCGGATTCGATCAGGCTCTTCCCGAGGAGGTTGTGGACGTGCCACTCCATGAACGCCGAAGGACGCAGGATCGTGTAACTCAATCCGCTTGCCACGAGGCACTGCTCGATGCCCGCCTTCGTGCGGAAGAAGTCGACGGGATGCGTCTCGGAAGCGCCGCGCGCCGACGTGTAGACGAACCGCTTCACGCCCGCCGCCTGCGCCGCATCCAACAGCGCGCGATGCCCTGCGTCGTCGACCGCCTCCGACCGGTTGCTGCCCGTCCCCATCAGCGCGTGCGCCGCAGCGAGCACGCCGTCAACGTCGCTGCACGCACGCTCGAGCGATGCGGGGTCGATCAGGTCGCCCTGGACGACTTCGGCGCCGGCCGCTTTCAAATCGGCCGCCTTTGCCGGCGCGCGCGCCATCGCGCGGACCTCGTGGCCCGCCGCGATCAGCTGCCGCGCGGTTTCTCGACCCAATACGCCCGTTGCGCCAACGATGAGAATCATGGTTCCCCCATTGAGCCGCGGCGATCCCGCTCGATTGCAGCGCCACCGACACCACAGCTTACCTCGCGCCGGCCGCGTCTGACAGGGTAGACGGACTTGCGCCTTCGGATCGGCGGCGCCAGGCCCGGCGCGTCGACGGGAGATTGCGGACGCGGGGTTGCCCGGGCCAGACAACAGAAGCGATAGCGGTGGCGGTCGCGATTCGATTTCAACGATGGGACGAATCGCGACGATTGTCCGCGTCGGGGGCATCGGCGCATGGGGTAAAATGCCCGGTCCGGAGAGGTGGATGAGCGGTTTAAGTCGCACGCCTGG
>JANMBN010000391.1:0-12256 GCA_031360485.1 Betaproteobacteria bacterium
GGCAGCCAGCGGATCAGCGCGGACGCAAGCTGTGCGCGCGTAAAGGGCTTGCTCATGTAATCGTCCATGCCGGCCGCGACGCAGATTTCGCGGTCGCCATCGAGGGCGTTCGCCGTAAGCGCGATGATCGGCAGATGCTTGTCGCTGCCCTTTTCCTGGCGGCGGATCTCGGCGGTGGCGGCGAAGCCGTCGAGCTCGGGCATCTGGCAGTCCATCAGCAGGACGTCGTAGCGGACGGCGGCGACCCGGTCGAGCGCCTGGCGGCCGTTGTCGGCGACGTCGACGGTCAGACCCAGCGCTTCGAGCATGCCGAGGGCGACCGCCTGGTTCACCGGGTTGTCCTCGGCGAGCAGCACGCGGCCCGCCAGCCGCGTCGGCGCCTGCGCCGCCTTGGTCGCGCCCGTGTCGCGCACCACCGTCGGATCGAGCGCGTCGGCGATCGCGTTGCGCAGGTCCTCCTGGCGGATAGGTTTGCTGAGGTAGGCGGCAACGCCCGCGCGGCGGGCGGCGGCAATCTCGCCCTCGCGGCCCAGCGAGGTCAACATGACGATCGGCAGGTCGGCGAAGTCGCGGTCGGCCTTGATGGCCCGGACGAGCTCGAGGCCGTTCATGCGCGGCATCTTCATGTCGATCAGCGCCAGCGCGAATGCCTCGCCTCGAGCCGCCGTTTCCCGCAGCAAGGCGAGCGCCCTCTCTCCGTCGGTGGCCGTCTCGACCGCCATGCCCCATCCCTGCGCCTGGCATTCGAGGATGGCGCGGTTGGTCGGGTTGTCCTCGACGATCAGCATCCGCCGTCCGGTGAGATCGCGCGCGGCCGGCACGGTGACCACGGGTTCGCGGGGGCTCGCCACCCGGATCGTGAACCAGAAGGTCGACCCGCCGTCGGGATCGCTGTCGACGCCGATTTCACCGCCCATGAGTTGGGCGAGTTCCTTCGAGATCGCGAGTCCGAGCCCGGTGCCCCCGAATTTGCGCGTCGTCGACGTGTCGGCCTGGGCGAACGCGTAGAAGAGCCGGACCTGCTGCTCCTCGGTGATGCCGATCCCCGTGTCGCTGACCTCGAAGCGCAGCATCGTCGACGGCTTCGCATTCGGGGTAACCCCCTCGACGTCGTCACGGGTGCATCGCACGACGATCTCGCCGGTTTCGGTGAACTTGATCGCATTGCCGACGAGGTTCACCAGGATCTGGCGAAGCCGGTGCGGGTCGCCGCACACCTGGGCCGGCACCGTTTCGGCAGCGCGCACGATGAGTTCGAGCCCCTTCGCTTGCGCCCGCTCGGCGAAGAGCTCCGCGATGTCTTCCAGCACCGTCATGGGCGCGAAATCGACGCGCTCGAGCTCGAGCTTCCCGGCCTCGATCTTGGAGAAGTCGAGAATGTCGTTGATGATCGACAGCAGCGCGTCGCCGGACGCCCGGATCGTGCCGGCGAAGCGGCGCTGCCTGTCGGAGAGATCCGTCTCCAGCAGGAGCTCGGCCATGCCGAGGACGCCGTTCATCGGGGTCCTGATCTCGTGGCTCATGTTGGCGAGGAACTGGCTCTTCGCGCGGCTCGCGGCCTCGGCGACCTCCTTGGCCTTGGTCAGCTCGGCCGTGCGCGCGTCGATCTGCGCCTCGAGGTGGTCGCGATGCGTGCGCAGCTCGTCGTCGCGCGCCTGGATTTGCGCGAGCATCGCGTTGAACCCGTCGACAAGCGCGCCCACTTCGTCGTCGCCGGATTTTTCGACGCGGCGCGTGTAGTCGCGGTCGCGGGCGAGCGCCACCGTCGCGTCGGCAAGACGCAGGATCGGCGCCGTGATGATCGGTCGCAGCCACGAGGAAAACGCGAGCGCAACTCCGAGCGACACCAGCGTCGCCAGGGCGATCACGCCGAGCCGCAACAGCAGGTCGGTCCACATCGTCCCGAGATCGGCGTCGATGACGACCTTGCCGACCACGGCGTTGCCGAGCACGATCGGCCAGGTCGAGCTGAATTCGGTCGCCCACATGCCCATGTCGCCGGCGCCGCCCGCCACGGCCGGCGCGGCGGTCTGCGGCGGGCTAACCGGCGCGGCATTGCCGACAAGCGGATTTTGCCCTCGCTCGTAGGTCGCGAATGGCCTGCCGGCGGCGTCATAAACGCGCGCGGCGAGCACGTCCTCATTGAGCCGCAGCGCGTAGAGCGTCTCCCGCACCGCCTTGCGGTCTCCGGATGCGAGGGCGGCCTTGCTGTGCACCGCCGCGGTCGCCGCCAGCTGGGTTATCCGCTGCTGTGTCTGCCGTTGATGGCTCCAGAGCTCGTAGCACGAGATCGCGAACAACGCGACGAGGAGCCCCGTCCCGGTCGTCAGCACGAGCACGACCATCAGCTTGCGGCTGATGGTCAGGCCATGCAGGAATCGGCTCACGGCCGGCTCCTTCGCGCGTCGGCCACGAGCGTCGCCAGCCGGAGCCGCCGCGAACCGACCTGCGGTTCGGCGCGTTCCACGGCAGCGGGATTGATCTCGAATTGCACGCGTTCGTCGCCGGCGACGAAACCGATGCCACCGCCGGCTTCCGCCATACCGCCGGGCACGCCGATAGTCAGCACGCCTTGGTCGGCACGCACGGTATTTTGGGGTCCTGCGGCGCAGCCAAGTCCTGCGCTCGCCGTTGCACGGACTCTCACGTTTGGTAGACGAGCTTCAATGGCCATGTCCGTCCGTCTCGGTCTCGGCGGCGGACGCGCCCGCAATGGCGGCCGCCAGCATCGCCACGGACGTGGCGCGCTTTTCGTGCTGCTGCGGTCGGGGACACATTCCGGCCATGGATCCGCTGGGCAAATGAATCATCCGGGGGGTTCGAGACGACTTCTCCCGTGTTCGGGGAACCATCCGGGCATAAATCGGGTTCAGATCGAGGATGTTGAGCAAGGATCGCGCCACATCCCGCGCGGCGTCCCATTTGGCTCCGGCACCACGCGACTGCCGGATACAATTTCGCACTAATACAGTGAGTTATGACTGACATTCGCCGATCCGTCCGCGCCCATCGCCACCGGTTCGATCGGGTCGCCCTCCTCGCTGGGGCGGCAGGACTTCCTGTTTTTCGCGGGATTCGCGGCGAAGCTTCGTTTTCCGGCTTTAAACGCCCCCGATCATCACCGGGCGTCGTTCGCTATGCCGGATGAAGGGTTCGAGCTCGTCGCGGCGCGCCATCGCGTCGCGATAGCCCAGCCGGATCAGAGCGCGGCAATAAGCCGAATCGAACAGCAGATAGGACAGGAGATTCGCCCCTGTCTTGCGCGTTGCGCCGATGCCGCGCATGAAGAACCGCACCATGCGCGGCAGGCGGTCCGCATAACGCATCGCGATCGCGTCGATGTCCTGCGACGGAGAGACGACCAGCGTCTCGACCGGACGCAGTCCCAGCGCTTGCCGCTGGCGCAATTCCGGAGGCATCGCGGCGATCGTGCGGTTGATGCGCGCGAGCCGCTCGAGATCGACCTCGAGACTGTCGACGAAAATGCTCGACAGCACGTGACCGGCGATCTGCGCTAGCGACGGATAGTGGCCATTCGATCCGCGCGCCGACGGCGGCACCGCGGCGGTGCGTCCGACCGCGATGACGAGGATCCGGTCGGCGCCAAGGTGCAGCGCCGGCGAGACCGGTGCGAACTGCCGCATCGATCCGTCGCCGAAGAACTCGGAGTCGATGCGTTCGGCGGGAAAGACGAACGGGATCGCGCTCGACGCCATCAGGTGCTCGACATTGATCCGCGTCGACATCCCGATCCGGCGCGCGCGGACCCACGGCTCGGCCGACGAATCGGCCTCGAAGAAACTGACCGAATGGCCCGACGAGTAGCCCATCGCGTTGATCGACAAGGCGTAGAGATCACCGCGGTCGATAAGGCCGCGGATGCGGTCGAGCTCGATCATCGAGCCGAGCAGCGTGCGCAACGGCGCGTTGTCGAGCAGCGACGCAGGATTGTTCTTGCCGAGGCCGCCCAGCATTAGCGCCGCGAGCCAGCGGGCGCCGGTGCGCGCAACACCGAGCGTGTCGGCGCGGTACACGTGCCCGACCTTGAATCCGCGCCAGACTTTCAGCAGATCGCGCACCCCCTTGCGGAAGTTGTCGGCGCGCGCCGCCAGCGCGGCGGCATTGATCGCGCCGGCCGATGTGCCGCAGATGACCGGAAACGGATTTCCCTGCTCGCGGCCCCAGAGTTCGGCGACCGCGCGCAGAACGCCGACCTGGTAGGCCGCACGGGCGCCGCCCCCGGAAAGGATCAGGCCCGTTTTCGGTCGCACCTGCATCAGCATCGGTCCGAACTCCTCATTCGGGTTTGCCGGCGTTCGAGGATCGCATCGCCGTCGGCAAAGGGCAGTGGCTCTCGCCCTGATCTGGCTATCGGCCGCGCGCGGGAAAGCTTGAGACGGAGGCGCCGGGGCGATCGCCGGATGCCTCCACGCCATTGCCGGGCTCGACGACGCCCCAACGGTCCGGATCGATAGTCCGTGCGGGAACCGGCCGGGAACCCGCGTCGGCGATGCCGCTCTTTCGGACCCTTGCGGGCCCTCGCGGTTTCCCCGGTCAATCCGGGCTGCGCCGCAGGCGCGGGAGTCGCAACGCATGCGCCGCGTTCACCGCGCCGACAGGACTGCGGCCCTCGACGATCAGGGCGACCTGGGCCACCGTCTCGAGCGCCTGATGGGCGACCGCCGGCGGCGTCAGCCCGCCCACGTGCGGCGTGGCCAGCACCTTCGGATGGCGCGCGAGCATGGGGGTGGGCATCTGGTCCGGGGCGCGGCCGACGTCCAGCGCGCAGCCGGCGATCCGACCGGCATCGAGGGCGTCGGCAAGCGCCGCTTCGTCGACCAGTTCGCCGCGCGACGCGTTGACGAAAAAAGCGGTCGGCTTCATTTTCGCGAAGGCCTGCGCGTTCATGAGATTCTCGGTGTCCGTGGTGGCCGGCGCGAGGCATACGACGAAGTCGGACGCGGCCAGAAGCTCCGCCACGTCGAGCTTGGCCACGCGGGGGTTCGCGACATTCGCATGCGGATCGGCGACGACCACGCGCATGCCGAAGCCGAGGCCCAGTTCGCAAAGGTAGCGGCCGATTTGCCCGTAGCCGATCACGCCGAGCGTGGAACCCTTCAATTCCCTGCCCATGGCCGGCACCGGCACGCCGCCGGCGTGATAGGTCTCGGCCGCGGCGCTGATCTGGCGGCCGAGGTCGATCATGGCGCCGACAATCCATTCCGCCACGCTGGCGATGAATCCCGCGCTGGCCTGCGTGACCAGAATGCCGTTCCGGCTCGCCGCCGCCACGTCGACGTTGCGGATATCGATCGCACAGCGCACGAACGCGACGAGATCGGGCAGGTTGCGGAACAGCTCGGCGTCGCCCGGCGTCTGGCGATCGGCGACGATGACCTCGCACCCGCGGGCGGCGTCGATCAGCTTCAGCGTGTCGAGGGCGACTGCCGAAGGATTGAGGCGCACTTCGCCGAGCGCGCGCAGCCCGGCGAGCGCGTCGTCGCCGTAGTAGTTCCTGCGTGCGTCCGGCGGGAAGGTGAGGAGGATCGTCGCCATGCGCGTCACCCCGCCCCGGATGCGCCCGGTGACTTCAGAGGCCCATCATTCGCGGCAGCTCGAGCGAGACTTGCGGCAGTTTGGTGACCGCCATCAGCACGCCGACGCGAAGGACGAACATGGGGAGGAAACGGACCGGTACTCGATCGGTCATTATCGTCACGGCGATGTGCGCGCCCGCCCGGGTCCCGAGCAGGTGCCGGCCACCCGGCAATGACCGGTATTTTCGGAACGCCGGCGAATTTCGAAATGGCTGCCGCGAAGGCCTTCAAACCAGGGTCGCCACGATCTTCGCGTGGCGCCGGCGCCGAATGGTCATCGCTTCAGTATTGCGGCGGAATCGGGACGACGTCCGGCCCGCGAAACTTGTCGATCAGCGCCTGCGTCCCGCTGCGGTACACGCCGAGGTCGCTGCCCACGGCGACGAACGTCGCGCCCATCGCCATGTAGCGCCGCGCGTCGGCCTCGGCCGGCGCGAGGATGCCCACCGGCTTGCCGGCCGCCTTGGCCGCCGCGAACACCCGGACCATCGCCTCCTGGACTTCGGGATGAGCGGCATTGTTGAGGTGCCCGAAGCCCGCCGCCAGATCGGACGGGCCGACGAACAATCCGTCCACGCCGTCCACCGCGGCGATGTCCGGTGCGGCGGTCACGCCGGCACGGCTTTCGATCTGCACGGTCACCGCGATGTTGTCGTTGACGACCTTGAAATAGTCGGGGACGGAGCCGTAGCGATTGCTGCGCTGGGACACGGAGACGCCGCGCACGCCGGCCGGCGGGTAGCGCGTGGCGGCCACGGCGCGCCGCGCTTCGTCCGTGCTCTCGACGAAGGGAACCAGGAAGTTGTGGAACCCGGCGTCGAGGAGGCGCTTGATCACGACCACGTCATTGGACGGCGGTCGCACGACCGGCGCGCTGACGCTGTCCTTCAGCGCCATGAGTTGCGGCACCAGGCTGAGAACGTCGTTCGGCGCGTGCTCGGCGTCCAACAGTATCCAGTCGAAGCCCGCCACACCGAGCACCTCCGTCGTGATCGGGCTGCCAAGCGACGCCCAGCAGCCGATCAGTCGTTTGCCGGCGATCAGATCCTGACGAAACCGGTTGGGGAATGCCGTGTAGGGCGTGGAGGTCGTCATGGTTCCTCTTCGTTCGTTGGGAGCCGGCCTGTCGCGCGCGTCAGCGCACGAGACACGGGCGTTTCGGGTCGAAGCTCCAGTTCGGGATCAGATACTGCATCGCCATCGCGTCGTCGCGCGCGCCCAGCCCGTGCTGTCTGTAAAGCTCGTTCGCCTTCGCGACTTCCGCCATGTCGAGCTCGATCCCGAGGCCCGGCTTCTTCGGCACGTCGACGAAGCCGCCTTTGATCTCCAGCGGCTCCTTCGTCTGGCGCTGCCCGTCCTGCCAGATCCAGTGCGTGTCGATCGCCGTCACGCGCCCGGGCGCGGCGGCGCCGACGTGCGTGAACATCGCCAGCGACACATCGAAGTGGTTGTTGGAGTGCGAGCCCCAGGTGAGGCCCCAGTCGCGGCACGTCTGCGCCACGCGCACCGAGCCGGCCATGGTCCAGAAGTGCGGATCGGCCAACGGGATGTCGACCGACTGCAGCGACAGCGCGTGGATCAGCTGCCGCCAGTCCGTCGCGATCATGTTGGTGGCCGTCGGCAGTCCGGTGGCGCGGCGAAACTCGGCCATGACCTCGCGGCCCGAGAAGCCCTCTTCGGCGCCGCACGGATCTTCCGCATACGCGACCACGCCGCGTGCATCGCGCATCAGCCGTATGGCGTCCTTGAGCAGCCAGCCGCCATTCGGGTCGAGCGTCACCCGCGCCTGTGGAAAGCGCTCGTGCAGGGCGGTGACGGCCGCCACCTCGTCTTCACCGCGCAGCACGCCCCCCTTGAGCTTGAAGTCGTTGAAGCCATAGCGCTTGTACGCCGCTTCGGCGAGCCGGACCACCGACGCGGGCGTGAGTGCGGTTTCGTGCCGAACGCGGGACCAATCGTCGGCGGCGCCGGGGTCGGCGACGTAGGGCAGATCGGTGCTGGTGCGGTCGCCGATGAAGAACAGGTAGCCCAGCATCTCGACCTTGTCGCGCTGCTGTCCTTCGCCGAGCAGCGCGGCGACCGGCACTTCCAGGTGCTGGCCGAGCAAGTCGAGCAGCGCCGATTCCAGCGCCGTGACCGCGTGGATGGCGACGCGCAGGTCGAACGTCTGCAGGCCGCGTCCCCCGGTATCGCGGTCGGCGAACCGGTCGCGCGCCTGCTGCAGGATGCGCAGGTGATCTCCGATCGGCCGGCCGACCAGCAAGCCGCGCGCGTCGTTGATCGTCTGGCGGATCTTCTCGCCGCCCGGAACTTCGCCGACGCCGGTATGCCCGGCGCTGTCCGTGAGGATCACGATGTTGCGCGTGAAGAACGGCCCGTGCGCCCCGCTGAGGTTCAGCAGCATGCTGTCGCGCCCGGCGACAGGGATGACCTGAAGGCTGGTGACCGATGGGGTGGACACGCGTTCTCCGCTGCTTCGATCGGCCGGAATCCCGCCGGTCGCGAGCGCCGTTTTCGGGATATTGATCCGGTCTCCCGGCCGGGGCACCCCGACCGGCGACGCCGAGCGCCACCCGATCAGGCATGTACGCGCGGCCGAATACGACCGCCCGGCGGGAGGAGGAGTGTATCGCGCCCGATCGCTGCGGCGTCAACTACTTTTCGAGGGGTATTGCCATGCGGGACGGCACGCGCGCATGCCGCCGTCGACGCCCCGCATTGACATCGCACGAGCGACCGGAATCGGTATTCGTCATCGTGGATGCGCTGCGCGCCGTGTTCGCGTATCTTTTCATCGTGCGGAACATCGAGCGCGTCGAACCGACGTTTGCCAGAATGCCCGCTTCGAGGAAGGAAGCACCCATGGCGGAAGCCACGATGCAAAAGCCCCTGACGATCCGCATGCACGACCGCGACAACGTCGCGATCGTAGCCAACGACGGCGGGCTGCCGGCGGGCACCGTTTTCCCCTCGGGCCTGACGCTGCGCGAGCGCGTGCCGCAGGGCCACAAGGTCGCGCTGGTCGACATGCCCGAAGGCGCGCCGGTGCTTCGCTACAACGTGACCATCGGCTACGCCCTCAAGGACATTCCCGCGGGCAGCTGGGTGCACGAGCGGCTGCTGAAGATGCCGCCGGCGCGCGCGCTCGACGACCTGCCGATCGCCACCGTCAAGCCCCCGCCGCAGCCGCCGCTCGAGGGCTACACCTTCGAGGGCTACCGCAACCTCGACGGCTCGGTGGGCACGCGCAACATCCTGGCGATCACGCAGACCGTGCAATGCGTCGCCGGCGTCACCGACTTCGCGGTCCAGCGCATCCGGCAGGAACTGCTGCCGAAGTTCCCCAACGTCGACGACGTCGTGGCGCTCGACCACACCTATGGCTGCGGCGTCGCCATCGACGCGCCCGACGCGATCGTTCCGATCCGCACGCTGCGCAACATCAGCCTCAATCCGAACTTCGGCGGCGAGGTGATGGTGGTGAGCCTGGGCTGCGAGAAGCTGCAGCCGGAGCGCCTGCTGCCGCCCGGAACGATCCCGATCGTCGACGAACGCAGCGTGGCCGACGTCGGCGACGACGCCGAAGCGGCGCTGGACGTGGTCTGCCTGCAGGACGACAAGCACGTGGGCTTCATGTCGATGATCGATTCGATCGTGTCGCGGGCCGAGGAACACCTCGAGCGCCTCAACGCGCGCCGGCGCGAGACCGTGCCCGCCAGCGAGCTGGTGGTGGGCGTGCAGTGCGGCGGCAGCGATGCCTTTTCCGGCGTCACCGCCAATCCTGCGGTCGGCTTCTGCACCGACCTGCTGGTGCGCGCCGGCGCCACGGTGATGTTCTCGGAGGTCACCGAAGTGCGCGACGGCATCGACCAGCTGACGTCGCGTGCGACGAGCCCGGAAGTCGCCGAGGCGATGATCAGGGAAATGGCGTGGTACGACGACTATCTCGACAAGGGCCGCGTCGACCGCAGCGCCAACACGACCCCCGGCAACAAGAAGGGCGGACTGTCGAACATCGTCGAGAAGGCGATGGGCTCGATCGTGAAGTCCGGCAGTTCGCCGATCTCCGGTGTTCTGTCACCTGGGGAGAAGGTCAGCCAGAAGGGCCTGATCTACGCCGCCACGCCGGCCAGCGATTTCATCTGCGGCACGCTGCAGCTCGCGGCCGGGATGAACCTGCACGTGTTCACGACCGGCCGCGGCACGCCGTATGGATTGGCCCAGGTGCCGGTGATCAAGGTCGCAACGCGCAGCGACCTCGCGCGGCGCTGGCACGACCTCATGGACGTGAATGCCGGCACGATCGCCACCGGCGAAAAGACGATCGACGAGGTCGGCTGGGAGCTTTTTCGGCTGATGCTCGACGTGGCCAGCGGCCGCAAGAAGACCTGGGCCGAGCGATGGAAACTGCACAACGCGCTGGTGCTCTTCAATCCGGCACCGGTGACCTGAGAAAAGCCCCTCCCGTAGCGATGCGAGAAACGCGATCGGCGGCCCGTCCGGGCTGGCGCGACGAGTCCTCCGCCGGATCGATCACCAGTCGTCTGCGCGGCGTGCGAGATGCGTTCCACCCGACATCCATCGCGAGCGCGCGGACCGCGTTGGCGACGTCGCGTTGCAATGGATCCGCAGCTTGCCGGTTTGCAGCTTCGACTTTCATCGTGCCCTCCTCTTCAGCCCGCGAGCGCCTCTTTGCGCCGCTCGATCAGCCGCCAGATCATCGGCGTGAAGATGAGCTGCATCGCGAGATCCATCTTGCCGCCGGGGCAGACGATGGTGTTCGCCCGCGACATGAACGAGCCGCGCAGCATCGAGAGCAGGTACGGCAAATCGATGCCGCGCGGATTAGCGAAGCGGATCACCAGCATCGATTCGTCCGGCGTCGGGATGAAGCGCGCGATGAACGGGTTGGAGGTGTCGACCACCGGCACCCGCTGGAAATTGACGTGCGTGTGCGTGAACTGCGGGCAGATGTAGTGCACGTAGTCGTGCATCCGCCGCAGGATCGTGTCGGTGACCGCCTCGGTGGAGTAGCCGCGCATCGTCTTGTCGCGGTGCAGCTTCTGGATCCACTCGAGATTGACGACCGGCACGACGCCGATCAGGAGATCGACGTATTGCGCGACGTCGACCTTGTCCGTGATCACGGCCCCGTGCAGGCCTTCGTAGAACAGCAGGTCCGTATTCTCCTGTAGCTCTTCCCATGGCGTAAACGTGCCGGGCTCCTGCACGAAGGGCCGGGCCTCCTCGGCATCGTGCAGGTATTTGCGCCGCCGGCCGCGCCCGGTATCACCGTAGTCCCGAAACAGCGCGGCCAATTCCTCGAACAGATTGGCTTCCGGACCGAAATGGCTGAAGTGGTTGCCGCGCGCGAGCTCGTCGGCCATCATCTGCTTCATTTCCGCGCGGCCGTACCGGTGAAAGCTGTCCCCCTCGATGAACGAGGCCGTCACCTTTTCCCGGCGGAAGATCTGCCCGAACGTGCGCATCACCGATGTCGTGCCGGCGCCCGATGATCCGGTTATCGCAATGATGGGATGCTTGACGGACATGGCACTGCTCCCGGTCACGTGGCCGCGCGGAACAGGCCGCGCACGCCGAAGAGCGGCGCGTCGTAGTCGCGCAGATTGTGGTCGCGGTGATTCTGCTCGAGACGCTCGACCTCCGCGCGCGAGCCGAAGATTAGCCCGACGCGCTGGTGCAACTGATTGGGAATGATCTCGAGCACGCGTTCGCGCCCCGTGCTCGCACGCCCTTCGGCCTGCTCGACGAGGAACGCGATCGGATTCGCCTCGTAGAGCAGCCGCAGCCTCCCCGCCTTCGCCGGATCCTTGGTATCCCGCGGATACATGAACACGCCACCGCGCATCAGGATCCGGTGTGTTTCCGCGACGAGCGAGGCGATCCAGCGCATGCTGAAGTCCTTGCCGCGGGGACCCGTCTTGCCGGCGAGGCACTCGTCGACGTAACGCTTCACCGCGGGTTCCCAGAAGCGGCTGTTCGAAGCGTTGATCGCGAATTCGCACGCCGTGCCGGGTATCCTGAGATCGAGATGGGTAAGGATGAATTCGCCGAGCAACGGATCGAGCGTAAAGGCGTGGACCCCGGTGCCGACGGTGAGCACCAGCATCGTCGATGGACCGTAGATCGCGTAGCCGGCGCACACCTGCCGGCTGCCCGGCTGCAGGAAATCGGCGGCGACCGCGTCAACGCCGGGATTCGGCGCGCGCAGGATGGAGAAAATGCTGCCGACCGACATATCGACGGCGATATTCGACGCGTCGTCGAGGGGGTCGAACACGAGCAGGTACCGGCCCTTCGGATATTGCGCCGGTATCGGGTACGGCGCTTCCATCTCCTCCGACACCATCGCGGCCAGATGGCCGCCCCATTCGTTGCTGCGCAGGAATAGCTGGTTCGCCACCGCATCGAGCTTCTTTCGAGGCTCTCCGTCGATGTCGGTGGTCGCGGCGCCGCCGAGCACGCCGCCAAGCACGCCGCCGAGCGCACCATGGGCGACCGCCCGGGAAATCGCCTTGCAGGCAAGCGCGACGTCGAGGATCAGCGCGTTCAGATCGCCGCTCGCGCCCGGGTAGCGACGGCGTTCCTCGATCAGGAATTGCGTGAGCGTCGTGCGGTCGGCGAGCATGGTTAATTCC
>JANMBN010000383.1:0-5345 GCA_031360485.1 Betaproteobacteria bacterium
CTCGAGCGCCTCGGCGCCGAAAAGTTCGCGCAGGTCCTCGCGAGGGATCCGCAACGGCAGCGCACCGCGGGCCTGCTGCTCGACATCGCGCAAGCGATCCTGCAGAACGGCGAAGGCTACGAAGCGAAGGCGACCGATGCGTTTCAGGAGGTCATCAGCGACCTGTACGACGGCTTCCTGAGCGCCGAGGACCGGCGCGGGGTGAAAAAGCCCGATCACGAAAAGATTCCGCCTCTGGTGAAATGGGGCAATCCGGATTCCGGTCCCTACACGTGGCCGGTCGATGCGACAAAGAGTTTCGGACTCGAAGTCGCCATCGTCAACCTGCCGCCGGCGAATGCGCGGCGCGGGCTCTGCGCCTACGCGGCGCTGGGCCACGAGACGGGCGGCCACGACATCCTGCATGCCGACGACGGGCTGCTGAAGGAACTTGCGCAACGTGCGCGAACGGCGGTCGTCGCCGCCAAGCTCGATGTGGATCTCGCCGATTACTGGTCGTCGCGGATCGACGAAACCGCATCCGACGTGCTGGGCGTCCTCAACCTCGGTCCGGCCGCCGCCGTCGGCCTGATCGCGTATTTCCGCGGCATCCGGGCGGCGTTCGGTGCGGGGCCGGCGCTGTCGAACGACGGCGCCGCCGCCGACCCGCATCCGGCCGATATCGTTCGCGGGTGGCTCGCCGCGGAGACGGTGCGGCTGCTCGAATTCAGCGGCGCCGCCGCATGGGCCAATGCGATCGTCCGCGAAACGGACAAGGATGCCGGAACGATCCGTCTCGCCGGCCAAAAGGTGACGCGCGCGCAGGCGAAGAAGTCCGCGGCGATCGTTGCCCGCGCCATCGCGACGGACCGGCTGGCGGCGCTCGATGGCCATGCGTTCGCCGAGATCCAGACGTGGCGCGACAGCGACGAATCGCTCGCCGAAGGTCTCCGGCCGTCGCTCGCGACGCGAACCGGGCTTCCCCCGGATTACGCTAGCGGAACCTACGCGGCGCACGTCGTGGCGGCGGCAGTGATGGCGGCGCTCGAGAAGGACGCCGCGATACCCGTGATCTTCGACCGCATGCTGAGCGTGCTGAAAGCCATGCACGACGCCAATCCGTCATGGGGGCCGCTCTACGTCGTGCATCCGGGCGACATCGCGCGCAATTTCGCGATAGGGGTGGGCGGCGCCGTGCTGGAGGCGTAAATTCCGGGCGTAGTGCATCAATGTCCATTCCCAGCATCGATTCGCCGGAGAAGATCATGGAAAAGGTGGCAGCGGCAAACAGTCCGGCGCCGGCCTTGCGCGAGTTGCGCGTGCGCGCGGTGCGCGTGCCGATGCGCGAGCCGCATCAAACCGCGAGCGGCGCCGTCGCCGAGTCGCCGCTGGTGCTGACGGACGCGACGTTCGACAACGGCGTCGTCGGTCACAGCATGGTCTTCACGTATACGCCGATGGCGTTGAAGCCGGTCGCCGAGCTCGTCCGGAATTTCGAGGCCTTGGTGAAGGGGGAACCGCTCGCGCCGGCGGAGATCGAGCAGAAGCTTGCCCGGCGATTCCGGCTGCTGGGAACGCAGGGTCTCGTCGGCATTGCGCTGGCCGCGATCGACATGGCTTTCTGGGACGCGCTGGCAAGGAGCCATCGCACGTCGCTGTTGCGGTTGCTGGGCGGCGTGGAGAAGCCTGTGAAGGCCTACGGCGCCGTCGGCTACGATGGCGTCGAGCGTTCCGCGCGCGTCGCCGAAGATTGGGCGAAACGCGGTTTCACCGGCGTCAAGGCCAAGATCGGCTACCCGACGGTGGAGGAGGATGTGGCGGTCGTCCGCGCGATGAGGAGCGCAGTCGGCGACGGCGTCGCGATCATGGTCGACTACAACCAGTGCCTGACGCCGGCCGAAGCGGTGCAGCGGATGCGCGTGTTGGACGGCGAGGGGCTCACCTGGGTCGAGGAGCCGACGCTCGCGCACGATTATGCCGGGCACGCGCTCGTCGCGCGCGAGGCGGCGACGCCGATCCAATGCGGCGAGAACTGGTGGGGGACGCTCGACATGCAACACGCGATCGACGCGCAGGCATCCGACTTCGTGATGCCCGACGTGATGAAGATCGGCGGGGTCACCGGCTGGCTGCGCGCGGCGGCCCTCGCGCAGGCCAGGGGAATCCGCATGTCGAATCACCTGTGGCCCGAGATCAGCGCGCAGCTGCTGTGCGTCACGCCGACCGCGCACTGGCTCGAATACGCGGACTGGTGGAATCCGGTCGTGGCGGAGCCGCTCTCCATCGAGAACGGTGACGCGATTCTGGCGGGTGTGGCGGGCACCGGCGTCGCGTGGAACGAATCCGCGGTGCAGCGTCTTGCCGTCTAGCGAACGCATCCGACGTGAGTGCCGACAAAGAGGACGTCAGGCAGATTGCCGAGCGCACGCTCGAACATTACAACCAGCGCGCCGAGGACTTCTGGGAAGGCACGCACGGCCATGACGTCAGCCAGAACATCGCCGCCCTGTTGGAGCACATTCGTGGCGAGCCGCCGTTCGCGATCCTCGATTTCGGCTGCGGGCCCGGGCGCGACCTCAAGACCTTTGCGGCGCTCGGTCACGTCGCGACAGGCGTCGAAGGCGCCACCCGCTTCGCGGAAATGGCGCGCGCCTACAGCGGCTGCGAAGTGTGGGAGCAGGATTTCCTGCGTCTCGACCTGCCGCCGGGCCGCTTCGATGGCGTGTTCGCCAACGCCGCGCTGTTCCATGTCCCGAGCCGCGAATTGCCGCGCGTGCTGCGCGAACTGCACGCGGCGCTTAAGCCCGGTGGCGTGCTGTTCAGTTCCAATCCGCACGGAAACAACGAGGAAGGCTGGAACCGCGGCCGCTACGGCGCGTACCACGACGCCGGCATTTGGCGGCGCTACGTAACCAGTTCGGGGTTCCAGCCGCTTGTGGAATACTACCGCCCGCCGGGCCTGCCGCGCGAACAGCAACCCTGGCTCGCAACCGTCTGGCGAAGAGCGGAATCCTGACTCGGGCCATACGGTCCGCCGAGTGGCCATGCGCCGGCGCGCCATTCGGGGTTCGAGGTTGAATGGCGACGCGAATCTGCCGATCGCGGGGCGACGCGGATCCTCATCCCGGCAGGATGATGCGCGACTCGCCTCCGCTCATCTCGAGCATCAGCTGGTTGATGCGCTTGACGAAGGTGGCCGGATCGTCGAGCTGCCCACCCTCGGCCAGCAGCGCCTGATCGAGCAGCACGGCCGCCCAGTCGTCGAACCTCTTGTCCTCGTCCGTGAGCCGCAGCACCACCGGATGCTTCGGATTGATTTCGAGGATGGGCTTCGAGGCGGGCGCCTTCTGGCCGGCGGCCTTGAGCAGCCGCGCCAGATTGCCGCTGATGTCGTGCTCGTCGGCCACGAGGCAGGCCGGTGACTCGGTCAGCCGGTGCGTCACGCGAACTTCCTTGACGCGCTCGCCGAGGCTCTTCCTGATCCGGTCGACGAGCTCCTTGAATTCGGTGGCCTCCTGCTCCTTTTCCCTGCGCTCGGCCTCATCCTCGAGTTTGCCCAGATCGAGACCGCCCTTGGCGACCGAGTCCAGCGTCTTGCCCTGGAATTCCGGGAGATGGGTGACCACCCACTCGTCGACGCGGTCGGACAGCAGCAATACCTCGATGCCCTTTTTGCGGAATACCTCGAGATGGGGGCTGTTCCGGGCGGCGTTGAAGGTTTCCGCCGTCACGTAGTAGATCTTGTCCTGTCCCTCCTTCATGCGGCCGATGTACTCCGCCAGCGAAACCGCTTCGTCGGCGGTGTCGGCGTGCGTCGAAGCAAAGCGCAGAAGGCCGGCGATCCTGTCCCTGTTGGCAACATCCTCGCCGATTCCCTCCTTCAGCACGGGGCCGAAGGCGCCCCAGAACGTCGCGTATTTTTCCTTGTCGCCGCCTGCGAGCTCCTCGAGCAAGCCCAGCACTTTCCGCGTGCATCCGCCGCGTATCGCCTCGATGTCCTTCGACTCCTGCAGGATCTCGCGGGAGACGTTGAGCGGCAGATCGTTGGAATCCACGACGCCGCGGACGAAGCGGAGATAGACCGGCAGCAATTGCTCGGCGTCGTCCATGATGAAGACGCGGCGCACGTAGAGCTTGATGCCGTGACGGGCGTTGCGGTCCCACAGGTCGAACGGCGCTCGCGCCGGAACGTAGAGCAGGTGCGTGTACTCCTGGCGCCCCTCGACGCGCGCATGGCTCCAGGCGAGCGGATCGTCGAAATCGTGGCCGACGTGCTTGTAGAACTCCTTGTACTGCTCGTCGCTGATGTCGCCCTTGGCCCGGGTCCAGAGCGCCGACGCCTGGTTGACGGTCTCCTGCTCGGCGAGCTTCTCCTGTTTCCCGTCCTTCCACTCCTCCTTCATCATCAGGATGGGCTGGACGATGTGGTCGGAGTACTTGCGGATGATCGACCGGAGCTTGGTCCCGTCCAGCAGATCTTCCTCGCCCGCGCGCAGATGCAGCGTGATATCCGTGCCCCTCCCGGGCTTCTCCAGCATCTCGACGGCGAATTCGCCGCCCCCGTCCGACTCCCAGCGCACTCCTTGATCGGGCTTCTCGCCGGCGCGCCGCGTGTGCACTGTGACCTTGTCGGCGACGATGAACGAGGAATAGAAGCCGACTCCGAACTGCCCGATCAGGTGCGCGTCCTTCTGCTGATCGCCTGTGAGCTGGGAAAAGAACTGCCGCGTGCCGGACTTGGCGATCGTGCCGAGGTTCTGAATCGCCTCCTCGCGGCTCATTCCGACGCCGTTGTCGCTGACCCGCAATGTCTTCGCCGCGGCGTCGTAATCGACGTGGATCTCGAGCTCGAAATCGTCCTCGAACAGCTTTTCGTTGTGCAGCGCCTCGAACCGCAATTTGTCGCAGGCGTCGGAGGCGTTGGAGATCAATTCGCGCAGGAAGATCTCGCGGTTCGAGTAGAGCGAGTGAATCATCAGCTTCAGCAGCTCTTTGACCTCGGCCTGGAAGCCCAGGGTTTCCCGATCGGCACGGGCGGCGGTGGTATCGGTCACGGTAGTTCTCCTCGATATCGAGACAAGCCAACTATGGCGCGTTGCCGTGCCGTTTCAAGGCCGGGGTACGCAAAGTTCGCGAATCGGTGCACGCTTGGCGCCGCAGCGGCGGGCCCGGCGCAGACGCTCAGGCCACCAGCAGCGCGGCCAGGACGCCCCGCCCCTCGGCCGCAAGTATATTGAACGTTCGGCAAGCGGCCGCCGTGTCCATCACCTCGAACCCGATGCGCGCGTCGGTCAGGGCGCGCGTGAGCCGTGGATGCGGGAAGCGGATTGCCGGCCCGGCGCCGAACAGCACGACTTCGGGCTTGT
>JANMBN010000385.1:0-2970 GCA_031360485.1 Betaproteobacteria bacterium
GCGGCGGCGCGTGGGTGGTGCGCGTGCGGGGGGGCGCATGGATACTCGTTACGCCCGCGGGTTCGCGCACCGCCCTCGCGAAAACTGCTGCGCAATCCGCGTGCCTCGCAACGGCACGCGAGCGCGCTATCCGAAAGGGGCCGCGCCGGCGCGTTCGCGGGAGCGCCGCAGGCGCCGGCGGGCTTAGATTGAACCCATGCGCCCGCCGGCGCCTGCCGCGCTCCCGCGTCTCGTCACTCCGCCCGCACGGTTACGCTACGCCGTACTTCCTGAACCAGTCGAGCATCCGCTTCCAGCCGTCCTCGGCATCCGCCTTGCGGTAATTGTCGGGCCGGAAGTCCGCATGGAAGCCGTGCCCGGCCTCAGGGTAGATTACGAGTTCGGCCGGCGTTCCCGCCGCCTTGAGCGCGGCAAAGAATTTCTCGACCTGGGCCACCGGTACGCCGGCATCCTTCGCGCCATAGAGGCCGAGCACCGGCACCTTGATTTCGCCGACGCGATCCATCGCCGTGCGCGGCGTGTACTCGTTCACCGTTCCGCCGACCGGGCCGTACCACGCGACGACGGCCTTGAGCGCCGGGTTGGTCGACGCGTAGACGAGCGGCGTGCGCCCGCCGCGGCAGAAGCCGGTAATCGCCATTCGCGCCATGTCCCCGTGGGAACTCGCGCGCACGAACTTGACCGTCGCGTCGTAGTCGGCGACGAGCTCGGTGTCGTACTTGGTGTTCACGATCGGCCCGATCTCGGCCATCGACGTCATCTTCGTGAGATCGGCCCTACGCGTGTAGAGGTCGGGCACGATTGCGTAGTAGCCCGCCTTCGCGAGCCGGCGGCAGATATCCTTCATGTAGTGATTGAGGCCGAAGATCTCGGCCGCGACCAGCGCGACCGGGAACGGTCCGCCGCCCTTGCCCGCCGGGGCCGGCATCGCCCGGTAGCCGCGCAGCGGCCCGTCCTTCGCGGGGATCATCACGTCGGCGGCGTCGAGCCCATCCGTATCGGTCGTGATGAGCTGCGCCGACGCCGGCGCCGATACGGCCAGCGCCGCGCTTGCGCCGAGCGCCGTCCAGATGAAGTCGCGCCGGTCGAAGTCCTTTTCCGGCAGCAAACCCCTGACGTCCTGTTCGAGATCAAGCTTCATGTGAATGTCAACTCGTAGTTGACGCCGCGTCGCGGCGCGATCCTGGTCAATCTTCCGCAAACAGCTGCGCGCCGTTTCCCATTCCAGACCGGCCTCATCCTTCGAACACGATCTGGCCGCCGACGAGCGTCATGCGGATCTTGCCCGGCACTTCGAGCCCGAGGAACGGCGTGTTCTTGCCCTGGCTCCTGAGCGCCGCCGGTTCCACCCGCCAATGCGCGCTCGCGTCGAATAGGCAGATGTCGGCCGGCGCTCCGACGGCGAGTTGCCCCGCGGCGGTGCCCAGGATCTCGGCGGGCTGCGATGTGACGCGCGCGAGTGCGGTCGCCAGCGGAACGCCGTCCTCGGCCGCCCACTTCAACGTAAGCGGCAGCAGGAGTTCGAGCCCCGTCGCGCCGGGCTCCGCCTCGCCGAAGGGAACCTGCTTGCCGTCGTCGTCGACGGGCGTGTGATCCGAGCACGCAGCGTCGATGGTGCCGTCGGCGAGCCCTGCGCGCAGCGCCGCGCGGTCGCGTGTCCCCCGAAGCGGCGGTATCAGCCGGCACTGCGCGTCGAACCAGCCGATGTCGACATCGCACAGGTGCAGGTGATGAACGGCGACGTCGCAGGTCACCGGCAGCCCTTCCAGCTTGGCGGCGCGGACCATCGCGACGCCCTCGGCGGTCGAAAGCCGGCACAGGTGAACGCACACGCCGGTGCCGCGGACGAGCGCGAAGATCGTCGCCAGCGCGATCGTTTCGGCGGCAGGCGGAATCGCCGGCAGGCCGAGCCGCGTCGCGACCTCGCCGTCGTGTGCAACGCCGCCGCGCGCGAGGTGCGATTCCTGCGGACGCAGCCACACCCGGTGGCCGAACGTCGCCGCATACTGCATCGCGCGCAGCAGCACGCCGGTGTCGGTCAGCGGCGCTTCCGCCTGCGAGAAGGCAACGCATCCGGCCTCCGCCAGCTCGCCCATTTCCGTCAGCTCCAGGCCCTGAAGGCCGACCGTCAGCGCACCGATCGGATAGACGTGCGCCTGATTGAGCGAGCGCGCCCGGTACTTCAGCATCTCGACCAAGCCGGGCTCGTCGAGCGGCGGATCCGTGTCCGGCGGACAGGCGAGGCTCGTGACGCCGCCCGCCACCGCCGCTTCCATTTCCGACTCGAGCGTGGCCTTGTATTCGAAGCCCGGCTCGCGCAGGCGCGCCGAAAGATCGATCAGGCCCGGACACACGACGAGGCCCGCGGCATCGATGCTGCGGTTTGCGGTCCAGCCGGCCGGCGCATCGCCGATGGCCGCCACCCTGCCGGCGGCGACGTAGAGTGTCGCGACGCGGTCGACCCCGTGCTTCGGGTCGATCACGCGGCCGTTCTTGATTTCGATCTTCACGTCGCAATCGCCCTGAAAGCCCTGCCCGCTCAATTTCCCGCCAGAATGCTCAACACCGCCATCCGCACGGCGATGCCGAACGTCACCTGCGGCAGGATCACGCTGCGCTCGCCGTCGGCCACCGCGGAATCGATCTCGACGCCGCGGTTCATCGGCCCCGGGTGCATCACGATCGCATCGGGCTTCGCCATCGCGAGCTTCTCGGACGTCAGCCCGTAGTGCTTGAAGTACTCTCCCGCCGAGGGCAGCAGCGCGCCCTTCATCCGCTCGCTCTGCAGGCGCAGCATCACGACGACGTCGCAGCCGGCGAGACCTTCGCGCATGTCGTGGTAGACCTGCACGCCGAGCGCCTGCACGGCCGTGGGCAGCAGGGTCTTCGGGCCGATCGCGCGCACCTCCGGCGTGCCGAGCGTCGTCAGCCCGTGGATCAGCGAGCGGGCGACGCGCGAATGCAGCACGT
>JANMBN010000436.1:0-4524 GCA_031360485.1 Betaproteobacteria bacterium
GTTGTTGTTGTCCCCACCGCGGCGCGTCCCCTCGACCGACTCCACGACACCGTAGTAGCCTTCATTCGATCGCGCGCCGCTGTAACGCGGGCTGTCATTGCCATAGCGGTCGTATTGCGAATCGGCACTTGCGCAGCCGCCGACAAGTGCCGTTCCGGCGAAGATCAGAGTGGCTAGCGTGATGGGTTTCATGGTTTCTCCAGTGAGTTGGAGAATCCTGAACCGATCGAACGCTAATGTCGGTACGTTGGGACACATAGATCGCCGACGATTCGCCGCGACGAGCGCGAATATCGGCCGCGGGACGCGGACGCCGGTGTCCGGGTGCTTCAAGCGCAAGCGGCGGCATGGCGCATTCCCCCTCACCGATCGATTCAGCCGCGGAAGGCGGCCGAACGCGTTATGTACGGTACCGCATTTATGACGAAGAAATGCGTCTATAATGTAAACGGAAGCCGTGTTCGGACAGGAAGCCGTGTTCGGACACTCGGGTACTGGGAGCACTTCCTTCAGAAAGGAGTTCCAAATGCCAGCCGTCCAGGGAATCCGGCAGCCCAAGCAGAACCACCTGCTGGCGGCACTCCCCGCCGCCGAATACGAGCGCCTTTCCCCCCACCTCGAACTCGTTTCGATGCCGCTGGCCGAGGTGCTGTACGAATCCGGCAAGCCGCTCCGGCACGTCTATTTTCCGACGACCTCGATCGTGTCGCTGCTCTACGTCATGGAGGACGGCGCGTCGGCCGAGATCGCCATTGTCGGCAATGAGGGGATTCTCGGCATTGCGCTGTTCATGGGCGGCGAATCGACGCCCAGCCGGGCGGTTGTCCAGAGCGCGGGTGAGGGCTACCGGCTGAAGGCGCAGCTGCTCAAGAAGGAGTTCAACCTTTCCGGGCCGATGCTGCACCTGCTCTTGCGCTACACCCAATCACTGCTCACCCAGATGGCGCAAACCGCGGTCTGCAACCGGCATCACACGGTGGATCAGCAACTCTGCCGGTGGCTGCTGCTGAGCCTCGACCGGCTGCAATCGAACGAGCTGATCATGACGCAGGAGTTGATCGCCAACATGCTCGGCGTGCGCCGCGAAGGCGTCACCGAAGCGGCCGGCAAGCTGCAGGACCTGGGATTGATCAGCTACCGCCGCGGGCGCATCACCGTGCTCGATCGTCCCGGTCTCGAAAAGAAGAGTTGCGAGTGCTACGAAGTCGTCAAGCGGGAAACCGACCGCCTGCTGCCGCACATCAAGGCGCGATGACGGCGTCGCCGCGACGGCGCGCACGCGCCACCACCGCCGGGCTGGCGTAGGACACGGCATCCCGGCGCTCACGAGCGTTACCTTCGGCCCTGGCACCACGGTCCACGGCCGTGTGCTTAGGCAGACGGAACCGCGTTGCACGAGCAATGGCAATGACGCGCGGACCGCGTATGTGCGGCAAGGCACAGACACCCGTGCGGCGAAGAGGCATGGTGCGCATGGGTGCCGGTCGTCTGGATCTTGGACCGCCTTGGAGAGTCCTTTGTCACACATGCAACGGGGAGACCGCATCGAAACCGTCGTCATTGGTCCCCCAATCCGGCATACCCCGCTCACCGCGAAAAGCATCGGGCCGTCGTCCAGGCGGACTTCCGCGGACAACGCTCTGCTGGCCGCCCTTCCCCGCAAGGATCGCCTGCATTTTATTGCCGGCAGCGACGAAGTCGACCTCGTCGTATCCGAGGTGCTTTGCGAGCTCGGCGAGCGTATAGGCCACGTCTACTTTCCCACCGGCGGGTTCGTTTCGCTGATGGTGTCGATTGACAGCTCGAGCCACCTCGAAGTGGGGCTGGTCGGCGCGGAGGGAATGGTCGGCACACCGCTTGTCCTCGGCGTCCCTACGTCACCCTTCCGGGCGCTGGTCAAGGGCGCAGGTTCCGCGTTGCGCATGGACGCCGCGTCGTTTCGGCGCAACCTCGCACAATGCCCCGCCCTCCGGGAGACGCTGGATCGTTACCTCTACGTGCGGATGACCCAGCTCGCGAATGCGGTCGCGTGCAACCGTTTCCACGTCATCGAGGCCCGCCTGGCGCGCTGGCTTCTGATGACGCAGGACCGCGCGCGCTCGGATGCGTTCCACTTCACCCACGAATTCCTTGCACCGATACTTGGCGTGCGTCGTGTCGGCGTCACCAAGGCCGCGACGTCGCTGCAGAAGCTCGGACTCATCAGGTACAGCCGCGGCAACATCACGATTCTCGACCGCCGCGGGCTCATGAGCGCCTCGTGCGAGTGCTACCAGACGGATCAGGAGATCTACCGCGGCATCATGGGCTAGCAGCCGCCTCGAATCGGACGCCAGCCGCGTCCATTTGCCATACCACGGTCGGTCAAGGCAGCAGTCCCAAGCCATATCGGATCGGATCGGTGCGCTGTCGAACAGACAACGGGCATGGCGGTGCGTATTCTGTTCATCAACTTTGTAACACTATGTAACCAATGACGTCGACGCCATACGCGCGTTCCCTCCGGCACAACATTCGCCGACATCAAGCCCGTACCGTGCGGAGATCTCAGTATGGCGCTGTCATCGAAACGCGGGTGCGCCGCGTTATGGCTGCACGTCGACGAGATGCGCCGGGCGCCGTCGAGGCGGGCCGATCGGCGTCAACTTCGTTTACGGGTCGCCCCCACTATAGGGAGCGACGCCGCGCAGCCTTTCACCCGTCGAGCCACTGTTTCGCCGCCTGATCCGGTCTACCGGTCCAAGCCGCGTAATCTTTCGTAAGGAACCGTCATGCAGATGCAACTTCTCCGTCTTCGGATTTTCGCGCTGGTGGCCGGCATCGCCGCGTTCACCCTGAGCGGCTTGGCCAGCGCAGATCCGCCGTCGCGCGTTGCGCGTCTCGGCTACATGACCGGCGCGGTCAGTTTCTCTCCCGCCGGCGAGATCGATTGGGTGCAGGCCGCGATCAATCGGCCTCTGACCACCGGTGACCGCCTTTGGGCGGATGCGGGCGCGCGCGCCGAAATCCAGGTCGGCGGAGCGATGATTCGGATGAGCGCCGGTACCGGGGTGTCCGTTCTCAATCTCGACGACCAGATCGCCCAACTGCAACTGTCGCAGGGCACGTTGAATGTCCGCGTGCGCCGGCTCGAGCCCGGCCAGGTGTTCGAGGTCGACACACCGAATCTCGCCTTCACCCTCCGCCAACCCGGCGAGTACCGGATCGAGGTGGATCCCGACGGCAATGCGACGGCGATCGTCGTGCGCAGAGGCCAGGGTGAGGTGTACGGCGAAGGCGCGGCCTATGTCATCGATTCGCGGCAGCCTTACCGCTTCTCGGGAACGGGCCTGCGCGAGTACGAGTATGTCGACCCGCCGCGCCCCGACGAATTCGATCGCTGGGCGAGCGATCGCGACCGCATCTACGACAACTCGGTCTCCGCCCGTTATGTTTCGCAAGACGTCGTCGGCTATCAGGACCTCGATGCGAACGGTACGTGGCGCGTCGATGCGAGCTACGGCAACGTGTGGATCCCGACTCGCGTGGCCGCCGGCTGGGCGCCTTACCGCGACGGACACTGGGCATGGGTCGACCCCTGGGGTTGGACATGGGTGGACGACGCGCCCTGGGGCTTCGCCGTGTCCCATTACGGCCGATGGACCAATCTCAGCGGGACGTGGGGTTGGGTACCCGGTCCCGTGCGCACGCGGGCCTATTACGCTCCGGCGCTGGTGGCATTCGTCGGCGGCAACAACTTCCAGCTGACGATCGGAAGCGGCAGCGTCGGTGGCATCGCGTGGTTTCCGCTCGGGCCGCGCGAGGTCTATCAACCGTCCTATGTGGTGAGCCGCGGCTATTTCGAGAATATCAACCGCAGCAACACGGTCATCAACAATACGGTCATCAACAACTATTACAACAATACGAACGTGACCAATGTCGTCTACGCCAACCGGCAGGTGCCGGGGGCCGTCGTCGCCGTGCCGACGGCTGCGTTTGTGCAGTCGCAGCCGGTGGGGAGGGCAGCGGTCCTGGTCACGCGGGAAATGGTCGCCAGCGCGCCGGTCGCCGTTGTCGCGCCCGTCGCGCCGACCGAGAAAAGCGTGCGCGGGGCCGCCAACCCTGGCGACAAGCCGCCGCCGCCGCGCGTGTTCGAGCGGCATGTCGTCGCCCGCACCGCACCGCCTGCGGCACATGTCGGTTTCGCGGCGCAACAGCAACAGCTTGCCGCAAAGCCGGGGAAACCACTCGATGACGCCGCCCGCAAGGAATTGAAACCGGCGGCGGCGACGCCAGCGCCCGTCGTCAAGGTGGTCGCGCCGGCACAAATTGCTGCGCCTACCGCGCTCCCTCCGCCGGTTGCGCCCGCTGGCAAAGCCGGTGACGCACGCGGCAAGGACCAGCCCCAGGGCAAGGCGGAGCAGCGCAGGCAGGCCGAACAGCGCGGACAGCCCGTTGCACCGCCGCCCGTGCCGCCGCAAGGAGCCGTTCAACCCCAGGTCGCACCGCCGCAAGCCGCGCCAGCCGCACCGGCCGCGCAAC
>JANMBN010000451.1:0-8545 GCA_031360485.1 Betaproteobacteria bacterium
GCTGAAGCCGGACCCACAAGAACCGGTCTCATGCAATCAACGGCCGCGTCGTGGGGCTGCCTTCAGGCGGCCTGAATTCGGATGCCTTGCAGCATCCGGCTGAAGCCGGACCCACAGGAACCGGTCTCATGCAATCACCGGCCGCGTCGTGGGGCCGCCTTCAGGCGGCCTGAATTCGGATGCCTCGCAGCATCCGGCTGAAGCCGGACCCACAAGAACCGGTCTCATGCGATCACCAGCCGCGCCGCGCGCAGACGCCTTACCAGAAGCACCGAAACGAGATTGATGACGACGACCGATACCAACAGCACGGCGGCAAGGGTGGCGCCCATCCCGTATTTGGTCTCGACGATCACCGAGCGCTGGATCAGCACCGGCAGCGTGAACACGCGCCCGCCGCCGAGCAGCGACGCCGAAGTGAACGCGCCCATGCACATGTTGAACATCATCAGCGAGCCGACGATGACGCCGGGGAGGCTCAATGGCAGGATCACGCGCCAGAATACGCGCGCCCGGCCCGCGCCGTGGACACTCGCCGCTTCCTCGAGCGAGGCCGGAATCGCGCGCACGACCCCGTATAACAGCAGCACGCTGAAACCCATCGTGAACTGCATCAGCCCCACGACGACACCCGTCACGTTGCCGATGATCGTATACGGTTTGTCGAGGAGGCCCAGAGCCATCATCAATTTGTTCAATCCACCGTCCGCGGCGAAGATCACGATCAGCCCGTAGACCTTGATCACGATGGTCACGAACGACGAAACGACGACGCCGGCTAGCATCACCATCGCCCATCGCGAGCGCATCCGCGCAATGACGTAGGCGACGGGAAAGCTCATCAGCAGCGTGCACAACGTCGCAATCGCGGACACCCTGACCGTAAGCCAGAGCGAACGCAGATAGAACTCGTCGGTGAAGAGGACTTCGTAGTTGCCGGCGCCCATCGTCAGCGAAAGCACGCCGAGGCCCAGATCGGCCGACAGGCTGCCGCGCAGGAAGGTGAGCTGCGACGACGCCAGGAGCGCGAAGCTGACGACAAAGGACGGGATCAGCAGGTAGTCCCAACGGGCGTTCATCGGCTGCGCGCTCACGGGGTGACGACGCCGATGTTACCTCACTCCGCAGCGCCCCGCGTCCACGGTCTTGGCGCACTGCGCCGGGCCGTTCGGGACCGCGTCAACGGGTTGGAGGCTGGTCTTCGCGAGCGGCTCGAAGCATTTTCGCCATCCGCTGCAGCAGCTTCCAGCCGATCACGCCGTTCGCCTTCACCACCGGGCGGAAGTCCCAGTACGTAAGCCCGTAACAGACGAGTTCGCTGGAGGCGATGATCGTCGCCATCCGCGGGCCGTCGTCGATCAGCGCGATCTCGCCGAAATAGTCGTCCGGCTTCAAGGTCGTGTTCTTCTTGCCGCCGATGAAGACCGTGGCCTCGCCGGATTCGATCACGAAGAACGCGGCCCCACCCGAGCCCTGCTTGATGACGGTCTCGCCTTCGGAGAAGCGACGCTGCTTGAACAGGCGAGCGATCTCCTGCACTTCGCGCTTGCTCAGATCAGCGAAGAGCGGGACGTGCTGCAGAACGATGACGGGGGCACCTCGCATGGGGTCGATCCTTACTGGCGGACCGCGCAGTCGGGCGCGGCTGCCGTCGGTTGTAAACGCACGCGTCAGCGTCCTGCCTGCGTGATCGCTCGGCACTGAAGGAGATAGAGCGTCCCGCCGGCGATCGCCCATTCGACGTCTCGCCCCGGTCCGTAGACGCGCTCGCACCGGCCGGCGAGCTCGTTCAGCTCGTGGAGCTGGTCGTCGTCGAGGCAGAGCCGTTCGACGAGCTCGGGAGGAATCTTCTCCTCGACGGTGCCACCGCCCGGAACACTGCGGACGGCGATTTTCTTGAGCCCCGGCTTCCGCTCGAGCACCTGACCCGAACGGTCGACGCGGAAGTGGTCGGGAATCACGATGCCCGCGACGACCGCCTCGCCGAGCCCCCAGCTCGCCTCGATCACCCGCTCGTCGTCCCCGGTGACCGGGTTCCTGGTGAACATGACCCCCGCGGTATCGGGATCGAGGAGCACCTGGACGACGACACCGACGCTCGGGCGAGTGAAAAGACCGACGCGCTGCCGGTACGTGATTGCCGAGTCCGAGTTCGCCGACCACCAGATCCTGCTCAACGCCGAGCTCAGCTCGTCCGCCGACGGAACGTTGAGCAACGTCAGGTGCTGCCCGGCGAAGCTCGCCACGGCCCCGTCCTCGTCCATGGCGGACGAGCGGACCGCAAGCGGGCCGCGGAGCGGCTTGACCCACTTGGCGACCTCCCTGATCGCGGTCTCTTCCCCGGCCGCAACGTCTTCGACGATCGAACCGCAGAGCGCGAATCCGGGCGGGACCGGAAGACCGTCCCGGATCGCCTGCCCGAGCCCGACCGCCTTCGAGCCGAAGATCTTGTCGTCGCGTGCCTTCTCGAGCGGGACGATTCGCGTCATCCGAGCACCGTGACCTCGCCGGCATCACCGTCGACACGCACCCGCGCCCCGTCGGCGATGCGCTCGGTCGCCTCGCGCGTCCCGACGACTCCCGGAATCCCGTACTCGCGCGCGACGATCGCCGAATGCGAGAGCAGACCGCCGCTGTCCGTCACGATCGCCCCGAGCAGCGGCAGGAGAATGTTGAACGCTTCGGTCGTCGATTCGGTAACGAGGACGTCGCCCCGGGTGATCCGGTCGAACTCGGAGGGATGCGAGACGCGGCGGGCCGGCCCTTCGTAAACTCCCCGGCTTGCCGCCAGCCCGCGCAGCATGTGCGTCTCGTGCGGTGCCTGGGAACTGCCGAACACTGCGCCCAACCCGATACCGGTCGCGCGCATCATGCGCGCGGCGGCGGGCGGCAGCCCGGACGGGTCCGGCGGCGGAGGCGGCGGCGGGCCCAGCACCGACGGGGCTTCCTTGGAACTGTGCGACGCGCGGTATTCGGCCCGTTTCGCGAGCTCGTCCGCGGTGGGGCCGTCCTTACCGTAGATCAGCGCGCGCATCTCCTCGAGACCGGCGTCGACGAAATGAGCCGCGTCGTGGATTCGTCCCTTGCCGGCAAGCCGGCGGCCGCCCGCGAGCGCCGCACGCCGCATGAGCCCGGAGGCCCAGATGTCGCTGAACACCCCGCGCTCGTCGCGGATCGGGTAGGTAAGCCGAGCCTCCTCGAGCAGCTCGTCGAACTGGGCCCGATGCTTCTCCGGCACCTTCCCGCGCACGTCGGCGATCCGACCTTCAATGTCCGACGCGCCAGCGTCCTTTTCCGCGACGGCGGCACGTATGGCGCGGCGCAGCACGTCCGGCAGCTCGAGCGCGTAGGGATTCGAGATGTCGAAGCCGTCGAGGAGCCGGTACCCGACGAGGTCGAGGTACGCGGACACGGCAGCGCCGGTGCCACGATCGAGTACGCGCAACGCTTCGAGCATGCGCCCTGGGTCGTCTTCCGATTCGAGCAGTTTCTGCGCACGAGGGTCCTGCCGGATGGCGGTGATCAGCTGCCCAAGCTGCGCGGACGCGCCCGCAGAAACAGGCGACGTGCCGCGCATCAGGCCGAGCAGCTCGGCCGGCGGAAGGGCGGTCCAGTCGCCGGCGTGCGCGAGGAAGTCCCCCGTCGGAACGATCGCCGCAGCGGTGAAGCGCATGTGCTGATAAAGCATCTCCGCGTGGTGATCGCGGCAACGCGTCAGATGCGCGGCGAGGGCATCGTCCGAGAGCCCTTCGGGGTCCACCGACTGCAGCTCCCTATGAGCCTGGATCGATGCCGGCTTGAACGTCTCGTTCCAGTCTCGAAGCTGCTCGCGCCAATACTTCTGCCGGAAGACCTCCTCCGCCCGCTGGAAGCGCCGGGGGACCTCGGCATCCGCAGCCGGCCTCACGATCCTGTACGCGAAGCCGTTGACATACGCCATTTCGAGCCCGTCGATCAACATGCCGTAGGAGCGGGCGAACTCGCCCGTACCGCGCTTGAGGGCTGCGGGATGGACCTCGACCCAGTACCGCGTCGCCGGGCGCGGAAAGTGAACGGGGTCGAGCTCCCAGAAGCCGGGGCCGGGAGGCTCGAAGCGAAGCGCGGTTGTGCTGGCGGGTCGATCCATTGGATATCCTTTCGCAGTCGGTTCTCGGCGTCCGGCGGGAATTTTCTTCAGCGAAAATCATACGCTGGTCTCGTCGCAACCGCATTGCGGCGCCGAGGCGCCCGCGCGTCCGTCGCGGGATGCGGGCATGCGAGTAGTATGGCGCCGGAGCGCCATCATGCGTGCCGTCGATCGTTTGCCTCAGTCCCGGGCGGAGTTCCGCTTCTACGAGGAGCTCAATGCCTTTCTCGCGCCGGCGCTGCGCAAGCGTGCGTTCGTCTATGCGTTCGACGGCACGCCTTCGGTCAAGGATGCGATCGAGGCCATCGGGGTGCCGCACACCGAAGTGGACCTTGTCCTGGTGGATGGCGAATCGGTCGACTTCACGCGAAGGCTCGCCGGCGACGAGCGCGTCGCGGTGTATCCGGTATTCGAGCGCCTGGACATATCACCGGTCACGCGGCTGCGCGCGCGACCGCTGAGACGGATCCGGTTCGTGCTCGACGCGCGCCTCGGCGAGCTCGCCCGATCCCTGAGGATGCTGGGCTTCGACACGTGTTACCGGAGCGACTACGACGACGACGCGATCGTCGCGCTCGCGCGCGCCGAGTCGCGGATCATCCTCACGCGGGACAGCGGGCTGCTGAACCACGAGGCGGTGACGCACGGCTACCGGGTGCGCGCGACGGCGCCGCGTCGGCAGCTCGCCGAAATCGTTCGCGTGTTCGATCTCGGCAGCAGCGTGCGCCCGTTTACGCGCTGCCCCGGCTGCAATGGCGAGCTGCAACGGGAGTCCGGGCATGCCAACCACGAGGTGCCAATGGATCCTCCGACGAAGCTCCCCGACACCGCGCAACGCGTAGCCGATTTGCTTGTCGCGATGGGCCACGACAGACCGGTCATCATGCTGCCGGAGTCGGGGAAAACGTCGGCCGAGGCGGCGGCCGGACTGGGTTGCAACGTCGCCGAGATCGCAAAATCAATTGTGTTTCGACGATTGTCCGACGACGCCCCGGTGATGGTCATCGCCAGCGGTGCCAATCGAGTCGATGAAAGAAAAATTGGAGCGTTGGTTGGGGAAGTCCGCAAAGCGGATGCCAAGTTTGCGAAAGAGCGAACCGGCTTCGCGATTGGCGGCGTTGCCCCGATTGGCCATCCGGGGAAAACCCATATTCTGGTCGATGAAGACCTGCTGCAATTAACGACCCTATGGGCAGCGGCCGGCCACCCGCACGCGGTGTTCAGCCTGACGCCAAAGCAACTGCTGGAGATGACCGGCGCTAACGCCGCCGATGTCGCCCTGCGGACCGATGTCGTCTAACCGGAGGCGGCAAAGGACGCTCCGGGTCCGGGGCGAGAAAGGCTAGGACGCGCCTTTCTTACCGGCGCCCGCACTGGTCTTCTTGGCGTCTTGCCTGCCAAGCTCCTCCTTGGTCGGCTTGACCTTTTTCACCTTTTCCGTTTCGACCTTTTCTTTCTTCACTTTTACTTTCTTCACTTTTTCCTTCTTCACGACCGGCCCCGCCAATGCCTGCTTCGCCAGCCGTTTGGCCTCCTTGGCTGCGCCATCGAGAAGTTTCCGGGTTTTTTGGTGCTGCCGCCTGGCTTTCAGCATTGACGCGTGACTCATCTCGACCTCCGATGGATGAAAGATTGAATTCGACTTCAGTTTGATCCAATGTTGCGCTCTTGGCTAACTGCGCGCATCAAGCCCCGGAAATGGCCCATGCTCGGGCATCGGTACCAGGCCAACCCATAAATCGTGGCCGGGGCAGCGCTTCGCGGCCCGTCCCGCGCTGCCGCCGCGAACAGGGGCGGTCAGCGGCCGGCCTTGATCTCGGTCCACAGCTTGTTGAGCAGGCGGCGTTGCGCGCCGGTCAGCTCGGACACCTGCGCCAGCTTTGCCCGGACCGCCTTGTCGGGGAAGATCGCCGGGTACTTCAGGACTTCGGGCTTGATGAACTTGACCGCCGCCGCGTTCGGATTGCCGGAGCCGACCAGGTTCGTGAGTTCCGCGGAGTTCTGGCCCTCGAGCATGAAGTTCATGAACTTGAGCGCGAGATCCGGGCGCGCTGCGCCCTTGTCGATCACCATGTTGTCGAGTCCGAGCACCGCGCCTTCCTTGGGCATGCCCTGCAGGATCCTGAATTTGCGGCCGGCGGCCTGCGCATCGACGTCGGCCTGGAAGATGTCGTTCGAGTAGCCGTGCACCACCCACATGTTGCCGACCGTCAGCTCCCTGATGTACGACGACGAGTTGAACGCGGCCCAATAGGGCTTCGCCTTCTTGATCACGGCGACAGCTTCGTGCCAGTGCTTGGGATCGACGTCGTTGGCCGAATAGCCGAGGTACATGAGGGCGGCGGCGAAGAGCTCGCCTGCGCTGTCGAGCACGGTGATGCGGCCTCTGATCTTCTCCAGGTGCCTGGGGTCGAAGATCAGCGCCCAGGTATCGGCGGGAAGGCCCAGCTCATTCAACTTCTCGTCGTTGTAGCCGATGATCGTCGTTGTGTACGCGTAGGGCACCGAGAACCTGTTGCCGGGATCGAACGGCGTGTCGAGATAGGCGGGGTCGATGTTCTTGAGGTTCGGCAGCTGGGTCTTGTCGATCGGCTTCAACCGTCCGCTCCGGATCAGCGCCTGCATGGCGTTCGTGGTCGGGACGTACATGTCGTAACCCTTGGCGCCCGCCGAGAGCTTCGCCAGCAACTCCTCGTTGTCCGAGTAGTAGGTCTGCACGACCGTGCACCTGCAGAACGCCTCGAAGCGCTTGACCGTCTCCGGCGCCAGGTAGTTGTTCCAGTTGTAGAGGTGGAACTCGTCCCTGGCGGCGAGCGCCGGGAGCGCGAGCAGCAGCGAAGCGAGAAGCAGGGCGAGTCGTTTCATGGATTCTTCGGGTCGACGCCGAGCAGGGCCGGCGAGCGCCCGGAAGCGATGATGATAGACGCCAGCGTGAGCAGCAGAAACCGCGTCGGTACGGCTTTCACCTCTGGCGGCACCGCGACTGTGATTATCGAGCAGATCTGCAGCGGCAGCGGTCCGGTGCCGGCGGTGAAGAACGTGATCGCGAAGCCGTCGATCGACAGCTTGCGCGCCATCAGCGCCCCGGCGACGACGCCGGGCATGATCAGCGGCAGCGTGACGTATCGGAAAGCCTCGCCCGGCGTGGCATCGACAATTCCCGGCAATTCCGAGAATGCGCAGTACATTGCCGCCAACGGGGACAAGAAGCTGAATGACGCGCGGCCTGGCGATCTTCCCGTCCAACAGCCGCCAAGTTCCAGCCGGTCGTTCGATGTCACCATTGACTCGAAGCGGATGTTCGCGCTGATCACGTGGCCCACGAGGCTTTGCGCGCAGCGGTATGGTGGAAGTCAGACGATTGGTGCCGCTCAGCGACCTCTGTCCTGCGCGGTATGTACAGAACAAGAATCCGTACCAAGATCCAATGCAATACAGAGCCACAGTCGTAGGCACACAAGAATGCGCCACGTATTATCATGGGCGCCCCAACGATTGGTACCGACGAGCGGCAAGATTGGGCCGATCGGTGGGTTGACGGGGCTTCGCGCCAGGTGATAAACACGTTTGACACGGAGCAGATCGCAAACCGCCCATCTGGCTTTGCTGCAACATTTCGAGGAGAACCCGAACATGTTCACGAAAATCCATTGCCGCTCGCTGCTGGTTGCGCTCGCGTCGTTAACCTTCGCTGGCGTCGCATCGACGGCCTCGGCCACGCACTCCTGGGGCGGCTACCATTGGGCGCGGACGGTGAATCCGCTCACCCTCAAGCTTGGCAATAACGTGTCGGCTGCTTAGGCTTTGGCTCTCGTCACTGCGTCGACTGACTGGTCGGCGTCCGACATCCTCAATACGACCATCGTAACTGGTTTGGCAAACCCTAAAAATTGCCGCGCGACCGCGGGCCGCGTGGAAGTCTGCAATTCAACCTACGGCAACAACGGCTGGCTCGGTATTGCCAGTATTTCCATTACCGGCGGCACTCACATCACCCAGGGCACGGTAAAGCTGAACGACACCTACTTCAATACGGCGCAATACAACACGCCGGCATGGAGAGCCATGGTCACATGCCAGGAAATTGGCCATACTTTCGGACTTGACCATCAGGACACCAGCTTCAAAAACACCAATCTCGGCACCTGCATGGACTACACGAGCAATCCGTCGGGCCCGCCCGACAACACGCATCCGAACCAGCATGATTACGATGAACTAGATCTCATCTATGCTCACCTCGACAGCACGACCACGATCGGCCAGAGTGCCCGCAACAGTTTCGCGGTTGAGATTGACCACAACGACCCACGAAGCTGGGGCCTGCTGGTCAAGCAGTCGTACGGCGGCCGCACGGCGATATTCGAGTTGGTCCTCGGTGGCTGAAACAAGACCGTTACCTTCGTGGTTTGGGCAGTG
>JANMBN010000465.1:0-3348 GCA_031360485.1 Betaproteobacteria bacterium
CCAGGCGGATGGCTCGACACCGCACTTCGTGCCGCATTTCACGACGTGGGACCTGCAAGGCACCTGGAACGCCAACAAGAACCTGCAACTGACCCTGGGCGTGCGCAACTTGCTGGATAAAGACCCGAACTTGTTCATCTACACGGGGAATCAGTTCCAGTACGGCTACGATCCTTCGGTGTACGATCCGCGCTCGCGTGTGTTCTATGCTCGGGCCGTCCTGACCTACTGATCGACCGGCGCAGGAACGCTGCATTCGAACGGGGCCGCAGGGCCCCGTTTTTTTGCGCGCATTTCGCGCGCGGCGCGGGCCAGTGGAACAAGCCCCGCACGCCGGCTGTTCTCCTCTACATCAGGATGAACCGCCGATCCAAGCCCTTGCCGAGCGACCCGGTCTCCGTGCTCCCGACGGGAGTGCCCGCGACCGGCAACGGATCGCGCGACACGGGGAGTTGGCTTATATTTCCATCAAGGGGACCCATACGAGGAGGACCTCGATGCGCAAGGCACTGATTCTGGCGCTGTTCCTGCCGCTGGCGCTGCCGGGTTGCCAGACCTGGGGCCCGACCTGGAGCGAAATCACCGGGCACCGGTACGTCGGCGGCGTTCTGTACCGCCGGCCGGCGATCATCGAGCACATCGACGACCAGGGTGCCTTCGTCTCCGACCCGATCAAGGTCGAGCCGGGCAACCGCCGCGTCGAGATCGGCGCTCCCGTTCCCAGGTGGCCCGGCGGCAGCGACCTCAAAGTGATGATGCTCGACGTGCAGCCGTGCAAGCGCTATTACATCAACGCGCAGTTCCAGAACGACGTCTCGCTTCGCTGGACGCCGGTGATCGACTACGTCGACACGATCGCCGGCTGCAGCGCCGCACCGAAGAAGTAGCCGGTCCGCGGCGCCAGCGCGTCGCCCGCACAGGCCAGGGGGTCACCCCGCGAACGCGAAATGGCGACCTACCGGGAACGGTAGGCGTTCATCTTGTCGAGTTTCGCCGCGTAGAGATCGTGGTCGCTGCGGTTGAGGCAGTTCTCCATCGCGAGCTTCATTTGCGCGCGCGCGAGTTCGTACTCGCCCAGGCCCACACAGGCGACGGCGAGCCAGAAATGGAACTCGTGGTAGTAGGGAGCGCGCTCGACTTCCTTCGTGAACATCGCCTTCGCAACGCTGTAATCGCCCGTGCGCATCGCCATTATGCCGCGGTCGAAGAAACTGAACGCCGGTTCGGGCTCCAGCTGCGCGAGCCTCGCGCGGAGTTCGTTCGCTTCCGCCGTGCGCCCCAGCGCGTTCAGCACCGCCACGAGATTGGACATGGCGTGCGTGTTTTTCGGGGCGCGCGCGAGCGCGTGGCGTAGCGAGGCCTCGGCGTGCGCTAGATCGCCGTGCCGCAGGTAGACGGCACCGAGCGTGTTGTACGCGCTCACGAATTTCGGTTCCTGCGCGATCGCTTCGCGCGCCCACCCATACGCGTCATCGAGCTGCCCCGCCGCCATCGACTCCACGGCGCGGTTGTTCATGTACATGGCGACGATCGTCTTTTCGCTGATGACGCGCGAGCGCAGGCTGCGGACTCCGGCCGGCGGCAGGAAATCGATCGTCAAGGTTTCGCCCTGGTAATATTGGGGTCCGACCTCGGAGTACCGCATGCCGAGGACAAGGTTGACGTGTCCGATCGACAGGTAGATGTCGCCGAGGCGGCCCCATGCCTCGTCGGCGTAGATCTGCTGGTATGTGACCGTGAGCCCCATCTCCTTCGCGAACGCGGCCGTCATGATCACGAGCGACAGGCAATTGCCCGCGCGCGCGGCGTAGGCCTGCGCCGCATTGCGCGTCATCGTCGACTCGTATTCGAGCTGCAGCTGGTTCCTGCTGTACAGCGCGTCGAAGAGCCCCTGCTGCGGGCCCTTGATCCGCACATCGTCGGCGATATCCGTGGCGAGGTGCCGCTTCATTTCCGGGCTGACGGCAAAGACGTCGTCGACGCTGATGCGCTGGGACGGTGCGGCGAACAGGCGGTCGTCCAGCACGTCCCCGCGAGGCAGCTCGGGAACGGCCGCGCAGGCGGCCAGCAGCATCGAAGCGACCAAGACTGCCCAGGTTCTCATCGGGCGCCTCCTTTCCGGGACATGGCCAGCGGTCCCGAACGCCGCACTCGCGCGCGCAGATTCGCGCGATGGCTCCGACAAAACGCCTTTCCGCGCGAGAATCGGATTGCCGGCGCGGATCGTTTCGATCATTCTACCCCTACCCATCGGATGCTTCCCCCGCACCTGCGCGCGGGCGTCGCATCGAGCAAAGGGAGGGGAATGCCGTCTCGGGATTCGCCGCTCAGCGATGGGAAAATATGCTACAAGGCACGCTGGACAAGGTTGGGCAATGCAGGCGCCGCGGTCGGGCACAGGAAAACGGCCCGGCAAAGCGCGCCGTGCGCCGCGCCCGCATCCCCGGGGCGATTGCGGACGAATGCGCCGCGTATCGGAACTGCACCATCCCGAATCCAGCGCAACGGACCTCAAGGAAAAAACAATGAGCCGATACATTGCTCCCCTCCTGTTCGCCGCGGCGATGTTCGCCACGCCCTGCGCGGGGGCGGAGGGCAGCGCCGCCGACGTGACCGACATGCAGGCGCTGCGTGCGGCGGTGAAGACCGACAAGAAAGCCTTCGTGGCATCGATGCTCGACCTCACGGATGCCGAGGCAAAGAAGTTCTGGCCGCTCTACATCACGTACCAGCGCGCGCTCGATGCGGCGAGCCGGCAGCGGAACGAAGTGATCGTCGACCTCGTCGGGATGAGCAAGCCGCTGTCCGAACCCTATGCAAAGAATCTGGTCAAGGAACTGATCGCAGCCGACGACACCGAAATCCGGGCGCGGCGAACACTGCAAAACGCCCTGATGAGGGCGATTCCCGCGAAGAAGGCGGCGCGCTATGTGCAACTTGAATCGAAGATCCGAGCGGTGCAGATGTATGACATTGCCATTGCGATTCCCCTGACCCGATAGGCGGCTCCCGGCGCGCACCGGCGTCGGGATGAAACGGGCTATCGATCGATCCGCAGCGGCGCCCTGGTCTCGCCGGTTCCACGGACGACGCGCCGGCCGCGAGCGATTCTCCCGGATCGCCACATTTTTTTGCTTTTTCCGCCAGACCCCATTAGCATCTCGCCCCTGCGCCCCGGGGAACCTGGCCGGCCAGCGTTTGGATCGCCCGATTCCGGCCGGGACATTCCTGTCAGCGCCGGCATCGTTCCAACGTGCGGGCCACGGATCCATCGTTCGACAGAACGCCATTGCCTGGAGAAAATATGCTGAAGACGACCCGTTTGGCCGCCGTGCTCGCGGTCCTGCT
>JANMBN010000469.1:0-3906 GCA_031360485.1 Betaproteobacteria bacterium
GCAGGCGGAGGACGAACTCGCGTCGGTCAACATGATCATCGGCGCGTCGTACGGCGGCGTGCCCTCGCTCACGGCCACCGCCGGCCCCGGACTCGCGCTGATGACGGAAGGCATCGGGCTCGCATGCAGCGCCGAGGTCCCGATCGTCGTCGTCGACGTGATGCGCGGCGGGCCGTCGACGGGCATTCCCGCGAAAAGCGAGCAGAGCGACCTTTCGTTTGCCGTCAGCGGCCTGCATGGCGACGCGCCGCGGCTCGTTCTGGCCCCGACGTCGATCGCCGATTGCCTCGCGACGACGCAGTGGGCGGTGCACCTCGCCGAGGCGCTGCAGGCGCCTGCCATCGTGCTGTCCGATCAGTTCATGGGCCAGTCGCGCGCCATTATCGACCGGCCCGCGGACGCCGGCTTCCTCGGCAGCCGCGTCACCGTGGCGCCTAACACGCCGGACTACAAGCGCTACCGCGACACGGCGTCGGGCGTGTCGCCGATGGCGATCCCGGGCACGCCCGGCGTCGTCTACACGGCCGACGGCCTCGAGCACACGGAGGCGGGGACTCCGAGCAGCCAGCCGAAGGATCACCGCGTGCAACTCGACAAGCGCGAGGGCAAACTCCTTCGACACGATTACGGTCGCTGGTGGGCCGACCTCGAAGGCGACGGCGACGCGGCGGTCATCACGTTCGGCTCGTCGACCGCTGCCGCGCGCGAAGCCGTTGCCCGCCTCGCCGGGATGGGCGTCGACGTGCGACTGATCGCGCTGCGCCTGCTGGCGCCGGCGCTGCCCGAGCGCTTCGCGGCGGCGCTCGACGGCGTCGCGCGCGTGCTCGTCGTCGAGCAGAACCACGGCGCGCAGCTCTTTCGCTACCTCCGCGCGATGTACGACATGCCGGGCAAGCCGGCGAGTTTCCATCGGCCCGGCCCGTTGCCGCTGCGCCCGGGCGAACTGGCGACGGCCATCGCCGAATGGATCGGCGCCACGGCTTCGGAAAGGGGACCCCGATGAACGACATTGCCCCGCCCGCCGGGCTGACCCCGGCGAGTTTCAAATCGGCGTACAAGCCGATCTGGTGCCCGGGTTGCGGTGACTATTCGGTGCTGAGCAGCGTCACCAAGGCGCTGGCCAAGATCGGCGTGCCGCCGCACGACGTCGTCGTCGTGTCGGGGATCGGGTGTTCGTCGCGGATCCCGGCGTACACCTCGTGCTACGGCTTCCACGGCGTCCACGGGCGCGCGCTCGCGGCAGGGACGGGCCTCAAGGTTGCGCGCCCCGACCTGACGGTGCTCGTCGCCGGCGGCGACGGCGACGGCTACTCGATCGGCGGCAATCACTTCCTGCACGCGTGCCGGCGCAACGTCGACCTCACGTATATCGTGATGGACAACCACGTCTATGGATTGACCAAAGGCCAGGCGTCGCCGACGACCGAGCCCGACTGGGACAACAAGCTCTCGCCCGGCGGCACCGGCATTCGCTCGTTCCATCCGCTGGTGATCGCGCTGGCGTCCGGCGCCAACTTCGTCGCGCGCGCGTTTGCGGGCGATCCCAACGGGACGGCGGAGATCATCGCCGCGGGCATCCGCCATCCCGGATTCGCGTTCATCGAGATCCTGAGCCCGTGCGTGACGTTCCGGCCCGAGCAGCGCGAGTGGAAGCAATATGCGCACCCGGCGCCCGTGGGGCCGACCGATGATCCGGCCCGCGCCGCGCGCCGGATCATGACCGACGACGGCTTCAACATCGGCATTCTCTATGCGGGCGACCGGACGCCTTATCCGGCCCATTCGGGCGACGCGAAGCACACGACGGCCGATCTCGAAACGGAGTTCGAGCAATGAGTGCGGCGGCGAGAAAACGTCGCGACGGGGCGAAGTCCGCCGCCGGGCCGGGACCGCGCCCCGCGACGAAACCGCGCAAGACCGCGGCCGGCAACCGCGCCCGCGCCGGCGAGTCCGCGATCGAGGCGCCGCGAACGCTGACCGAATTCATGGTGCAGGCGTGGGTGATGGAGATGGAAGCCGCGCAGCGGTATACGGACTTCGCCGACGCGATGGAGACGCACAACAATCTCGAAGTTGCCGGGATGTTCCGCACGATGGCGCAGTACGAGGCGAGACACGCCGACCAGATTCTCGCCGAGATGGGGTGGACCGAACCGCCCGTCGTGCCGCGCAGCGGCTTTCCCTGGCCAGGCTTCGAAGCGCCGGAAACCGCGCCGATCGACGAGGTGCACTATCTGATGCAACCGTGGCATGCGCTGCAGCTGGCGCTCGCCGCCGAGAAGGCGGCCGAGCACTTTTTCGGGGAGCTCGCCCGCGCGGCGGCGAGCGAATCCGTGCGCTGCGCCGCACGAGAGCTGCAGGCCGAAGAGCGCGAGCACGTCCTGCTGGTGAAGGCGTGGATGAAAAAGGTGCCCAAGCCCGATCCGGACTGGGCAAACGATCCCGATCCCGCGCGGTACACTGACTGACCATGGCGTCCGAGGTGCTTCTGCCGGAGGGTTGGGCGCAGCCCGTCGGATACGCGAACGGGATCGCCGTTGCGGCCGGCCGCCACGTGTTCATCGCCGGTCAGGTGGGATGGGACGCGCAACAGCGTTTCAGCTCCGGAGCGATCGTCCCGCAATTCGACCAGGCGCTGGCGAATGTGCTCGCGGTCCTGGCCGAGGCAGGCGGCGCGCCGCGCCACATCTGCCGGATCACGGCGTACTGCAGCGACAAGCCCGGCTATCTTGCCGCGCGGGCGGAACTGGGTGCGGTCTGGCACAAGCGCATGGGAACGCACTACCCGGCGATGAGCCTGATCTTCGTCAGCGATCTGCTCGACCATCCGGCCCGGATCGAGCTCGAAGCGACGGCCGTGGTGCCCGTGTGAGCGCGACGCCGATCGGAAATGTCATGCAAACCGTCGAACCGGCGCCATCGCCGGCCGTGCCGCGCCCGACGGGGGCGGTGCCCGGATTCGCGCTCTGGAATCTCGGCTTCCGGCCTTTCTACCTGCTCGCGAGCGGCTTTGCCGCGCTTTCGATCGCCTTGTGGGTTGCCCAGTACGCCGGGTTGCTGCCGATCGCGTATCTGCCGACCTCGGTCTGGCACGGCCACGAGCTCATCTTCGGCTACACGATGGCGGTCATGGCCGGCTTCCTGCTGACCGCGGTGCGGGCCTGGACAAGTCAGCCGACGCCGACCGGGATGCCGTTGATGGCGCTCGCGCTGCTCTGGGTCGCGGGCCGCGCAACCCTGTTGCTTCCCTATCCGATGACGGCGGCCGTCGTGAACGCCGCATTTCCGGCCGCGGTCGCGCTGGCGATCGCCGTGCCGCTCGTCCGGAGCGGCAACAGGCGGAACTACTTTTTCGTCGGCTTGCTGCTGATGCTGGCCGCGGTGGTGCTGACGGTGCACTTGTCCGCCATGGGCCTGCTGGGCGTGCCCGCCCGAGGCAGCCTGCAGGCGGGCCTCGACATCGTGCTGTTCGTGATGGCGATCATGGGCGGTCGGGTCATACCGATGTTCACGAACAACGGCGTGCCCAACGCCGGGGCGACGCGCGTGGCGGCCGTGGAATCGTTCGCGCTGGGAAGCCTCGTGGCGCTGTTCGCCGCGGACGTCGCGCAGGCGCCGGCGGCCTGGATCGCGACGCTGGCGGCGATCGGCGCGGTGGCGCATGCCGCCCGGCTTGGCTTGTGGCGGCCGTGGCGAACGCTCGGCGCGCCGCTGGTGTGGATTCTTCACGCGGCCTACGCGTGGATCGTCATCCATCTCGCGCTGCGCGCTGGCGCGGCGGCGGACCTCGTCGCGGAAAACCTGGCCATCCACGCGCTGACCGTCGGTGCGATCGGCGGGCTGACGCTCGGGATGATGACGCGGACCGCGCGCGGCCACACCGGGCGTCCCCTCCGGGCCGATGCG
>JANMBN010000541.1:0-2634 GCA_031360485.1 Betaproteobacteria bacterium
GAGCCCGAGCGTGCGCGCGTCTCCCGCCATCCGGTAGGCGCGATAGCCGATCAGCCCGGCGCACAGCAGCGGCGCCGCATGCAGGTCGTCGTAACCGCCGGGCAAGGGAAAGACATAACGGGCGTCGGCAAGCGCATATTCCGCGTAGCCGCCATCCTGCTGGCAGCCCGTGAACCGGGCGTCCGCGCACAGGTTCTCGCGCCCGGAAGCGCAATAGCGGCAATGCCCGCAGGTGTAGCCGAGCCATGGCACGCCGACTCGCGCTCCGAGCGCGGGCGCATCGATGCCCGGCCCGTGCGCGGCGATCACGCCGACGATCTCGTGGCCCGGGATCACCGGTATCTTCGCGGCTGGCAGCTCGCCGTCGACGAGGTGCAGGTCGGTGCGGCAGACGCCGCAAGCGCGCACCAGAACCTGCACCTGCCCCGGCCCCGGTTCGGGGCGCGGCAACGTGCGCATCGCGAGCGGGCGGCCCGCGCCTTCGCACCGCATCGCGTACATCGTCGCTGTCACAGGGTCGTCCGGGCTGAAGGAAGTTCGATGCTAGCAGTGCATCGCCGCCTCGGGTTGATGGCAGGCCGACCGGTCACCGCATCCGGCTGAAGCCGGACCCACGACCGCCGTGGAGCCGCCTTCAGGCGGCCTGCATGCGATCGTCACACCGACTCCGGGTCAACGCACAGGCGGATGCCCGCGTGCGGGCCAGGGGTTGACGTCCGCGCCCGGCCGTCTATAATTCCAATGACCGTATATCCATACGGCTATCGAAGGAAGCGACAAATGCAGAACCCGTTCAGCGGCGTGTTCGCGATCATCGTGAATCTCCGCTTCGGTCCGAGGGGCCCCGAGTGATGGCCTCCGTGTCGCCGCTTCCGCTCACCGCCCGCCAGCGGAAGGTCCTCGACTGGATCCGCCGGCACCTCGAGTCCACGGGCATGCCGCCCACGCGCGCCGAAATCGCCGCGGGCCTCGGTTTCAGCACCGCGAGTTCGGCCGAGGACCACCTGCGCGCGCTCGCCAGAAAAGGCGCGCTCGAGCTCACGCCGGGCGCATCGCGCGGCCTGCGGCTGACGGAGATGCCGGAACTCCCGGGCACGGGCCTGCCGCTGGTGGGTCGCGTGGCTGCCGGCAGCCCGATCCTCGCCGCCGAGCACATCGAGGCGCACGTGCGGCTCGATCCCGCGCTGTTCGCGCCGCGCGCCGACTACCTGCTGCGCGTGCGCGGCCAGAGCATGAAGGACGCCGGCATCCTCGACGGCGACCTCCTCGCCGTGCATCGGACCGCCGACGCCCGCTCGGGGCAGATCGTCGTCGCGCGGCTTCCCGGACGGGGGGGCGACGAGGTCACGGTGAAGCGCCTCAAGCGCCGCGGCGGCCAGCTCCTGCTCGTCGCCGAGAACCCGGATTTCCCGCCGATCGTCGTCGATCCGAAAAAAGCGGCGTTCGCGATCGAGGGCGTGGCCGTCGGGCTCGTGCGCAACGGCAAGGGCTGGTGAGCGCGCGTCTCGCGCAACCAAAAATAGCTTCCGCCACGCGAAAACCACGAACGGGAGGCGCGATGTACACGCTCTACGGCAAGAAGGGCTCGGGCTCGGCATCGACGCAGGCCGCGCTGGAAATCATCGGTGCGCCCTGCCGCATCGTGGAGACGGCGTCGTGGGAGCGGAACGACGCGTTCGCCGAGCTCCTGAAACGGAACCCGCTCGGGCAGATCCCGACGCTCGTGCTGCCCGATGGCAGCGTGCTCACCGAAAGCGCGGCAATCCTCATCCATCTCGGCAGCGCGCATCCGGACAGCGGCCTCTTGCCGCGCGACGGCTCGGCACGGGCACAGGCGATCCGCGGGCTCGTGTTCATCGCGGCGAACTGCTACGCCGCGATCAGCATCATCGATTTTCCCGAGCGCTGGTGCGAGGACGCCGACGAAGCGACGCTCGAGCGCATCCGCGCCGGCACGCGGGCGCGCCTGCACCGGCACTGGGAAATGTTCGCCGACTTCTTTCCGGCGCGCCCGTATCTCGGCGGGAATGCGATCGGCGCACTCGATCTGCTCGCTGCCGTCGTGTCGAAATGGTCGGAGTCGCGACCGCATCTGCGGCAGGCGCGCCCAGCGTTTTATGAAACCCTGCTGCGCATCGAAGCGCAGCCCAAGGTCGCGCCAGTGTTCGCACAGCACTGGCCGGCCGGTTGAAAAGGAGCCGACACGATTTTCGCTCCGGCATCTCGCTCGCTCGAGGACGGCCTGTGCAAAAAGCCGTGCCCGACCCTGCATTCCCACCCGTCGCAAGCTCTGAAGGAGGCAACCCATGGCCGTAAAACCGATTCCCGAGGGCTACCACTCGATCACCCCCTATCTCATCCTCGACGACGCCACGCGTGCCCTCGAGTTCTACAAGAAAGCACTCGGCGCCGTCGAGCTCCTGCGCAGGCCCGCTCCCGGCGGCAAGATCGGGCACGCCGAGATCAGGATCGGCGATTCGCCGGTGATGCTCGCCGATGAATCTCCGGAGATGGGCGCGCGCAGCGCACGCACGATCGGCGGCTCGCCCATTTCGCTGATGGTCTACGTCGAGGATGTCGATGCGCGCGTTGCGCAGGCCGTTGCCGCGGGCGCAAAGCTCACGCGGCCGGTCG
>JANMBN010000057.1:0-2329 GCA_031360485.1 Betaproteobacteria bacterium
GGTTGCCCGCCATGCCGAACCCGACTATGCGCATCTGCATCAGGAGTTGAAGCGCAAAGGGGTCACCCTGCAGTTGCTATGGGAAGAGTACGCCGTGACCCATCCCGGCCAGGCGTATCGCTATAGCCAGTTCTGTCTGCTCTTCAAGCGCTTCCAGGGCAGCCTCAAGCGCTCGATGCGCCAGGTGCACCGCGCTGGCGACAAGCTGTTCATCGACTACTCCGGCGACACCGTCGCCATCATCAACGGCGCCACCGGTGAGATCCGCCGCGCCGAGATCTTCGTCGCGGTGTTGGGCGCGTCGAGCTACGTCTATGCCGAGGCGACGTGGAGCCAGCAGTTGCCCGATTGGATCGGCTCCCACGTCCGCTGCTTCGAATTCATGGACGGTGTCGCGGCGCTGCTCGTCCCCGACAACCTCAAGCCCGCGATTAAGGAAGCGTGTCGCTACGAGCCCGAGGCCAACTCAACCTACGGCGATCTGGCGCGTCACTACGCGACGGCCATCCTCCCGGCGCGGCCTTACAAACCCCGTGACAAAGCCGCCGTAGAGGCGAGCGTGCTGCTGGCCCAACGCTGGATTCTGGCGCGACTGCGCAATCGCCAGTTCTTCGCGCTCGCCGAGCTCAACGCCGCTATCCGGACGTTGCTCATCGATCTTAACCAGCGTCCGTTCAAGAAACTCGCCGGCTCGCGGCAGAGCGCCTTCGAGACCATTGACCGTCCGGCGCTGAAGCCGCTGCCGGCCACCCGCTATGAATTCGCCGAGTGGAAGACGGCGATCGTCAACATCGACTATCACGTCGACGCCGACGGCCACTACTACAGCGTCCCGCACCGGCTGGTGAAGCAGAAGGTCGACGTGCGCGTGACCGCGACCACGGTCGAGTGTTTCTACCACGGCAAGCGGGTCGCCGCGCACCTGCGCTCATGGCTGCGCGGTCGCCACACCACCATCGCTGAGCACATGCCCGACGCCCATCGCAAGCACTTGGAATGGACGCCGGGGCGACTGCTCAACTGGGGACTCAGCATCGGTCCGGCCACCCGTGCCGTGGTGCAGTGGCAGTTCGATCACCGGCCACATCCGGAACAGGGTTACCGCGCTTGCCTGGGGCTACTCAACCTTGCCAAGCACTGCGGCAACGAGCGCCTGGAAGCCGCCTGCCGGCGGGCGCTGGCCATCGGTTCGCCGACCCGCAAACGCATCAAGTCGATCCTCGACGCCAAACTCGATCAGCACCCCGAGCTGTTCCCGGCCGCGGCCGGTCCCCAAGCTTCACCCACGCCGCCCCCGCACGCCAACGTGCGCGGGGCGGATTACTTCCGTTCCACTACGTCCGGAGATTGCGAACCATGCTCATCCAACCCACGCTCGATTCACTGAACCGCCTCAAGCTCTACGGCATGGCCGCCGCGCTGTCCGAGCAGATCACCCAGAGTGCCGCTCACGGCCTCGCCTTCGAAGAGCGCTTCGGCCTGCTGGTCGAGCGCGAGGTCGTCTACCGCGAGAATGGCCGGCTGCGCCGCCTGTTGCAGGTGGCCGCGCTCAAGGAGCGCGCCTGCCTGGAGGACCTCGACTTCCGCGCCCGGCGCGGACTCGACCGCAGCCAAATCGCCAGCCTCAGCAGCTGCGACTGGATCCGCGCCGGTCAGAATCTCGTCATTCACGGCGCCACCGGTTGCGGCAAGACGTTCCTCGGTTGCGCCTTCGCCCATCAAGCCTGCCGGCAAGGTCTGTCCGCGATGTATCTGCGCGCCCCGCGGTTATTCGACGAACTCGGCCTCTGTCACGCCGACGGCAGCTTCCGCAAACGGCTCGCCGCCATCGCCAAGGTCGATCTCGTCGTGATCGATGACTTCGCCATTTCTCCCCTCGGTCCGCGTGAACGCAATGACCTGCTCGAACTGCTCGACGACCGTGTCGGCGGACGCTCCACGCTCATCACCAGCCAACTGCCGCTCGACCACTGGCACGACTACATCGGCGATCCGACGCTCGCCGACGCGATCCTCGACCGGCTCATGCACAATGCCCACAAAATCCATCTCGAAGCGGAAGAATCAATGCGCAAACGGGCCGCTTCAGACAAACAACAATCCGCTCCAAAACCGAAGAAAAATTGACTGAACGTGACCGACCCGTGTAAAAACCATCAACAGCGCTGACCCGGCGTTCAAGCCGTTCACGATCCTTCGGAATCACCGGTCACGTTCGATCGGAATCAGCGGTCATCTTCAGCGGAATACGCAACGCCGGTCCAGTTCGGGTACGAGCTGCCGACGGGTCGGACGGAAAATGTGCTTTCCTTGTCGTTGACCGTGTAGG
>JANMBN010000064.1:0-4994 GCA_031360485.1 Betaproteobacteria bacterium
GCGCGAACGCCGCGATTGCCGCGGTTTCGGCGGCCGGGCTCGCCGCGGAACGGTTTCTCTTTCTGGGCTTCCTGCCCACTGGCGCGAATGCGCGGCGCGAACTCCTCGCGGCGATAGCGCCCCTGCCGGTCGCGCTCGTCATCTACGAGGCGCCGCATCGAGTGCGCGACACGGTCGCGCATCTCGGCGACGCGCTCGGCGGCGAACGGATGCGCGTCGTCGCGCGCGAGATCACGAAGAAGTTCGAAGCGATCGCGAGGATGTCGCTGGCGGAAGCGCCCAGATGGTTCGCCGCCGATCCGAATCACGTCCGCGGCGAATTCGTGCTGATCGTCGACGCCGCGGCCGCGGCGCAGGCCGCGACCGGCGATCCCGCGATCGACGCACGCCGGCTGCTCACGGCACTCATCGCGGAACTTCCGCCGGCGCGCGCCGCGCGCGTCGCCGCAGCGGTGCCCGGGTTGCCGCGGGACGTCCTTTACGCGCAGGCGGTCGCGTTGAAAGGGGATCGGGGCTGATTGCGGGTGCGCTACACTCGGCCGATGGATGCAATCGCATTCGTCGCTGACTCTCCCCCGGCCGCCCGGGCGCCGGCCGGATGGGACGCGCGTCTCGCGTTGCGGTTCGAGCGTGCAGCTTCCCGCACGGTGCTCGCGGCCCGCCGCCATGTCGGCCCGCTGCGGGTGCAGAAGCCGCTCTATCCCGAAACTGCGGGTGTCTGCCAGGTGATCATCGTCCATCCGCCGGGCGGAATCGTCGCCGGTGATTCGCTGGCGATCGACATCGATGTCGGCGCGCGCGGGCACGCGCAGTTGACGACCCCGGGCGCCGCCAAGTGGTACCGTTCGACCGGGCGTGTCGCGCGGTCCTGCACGGCGGTGCGCGCGCTGGCCGGTTCGCTCGTCGAATGGCTGCCGCAGGAGGCGCTGCTCTTCGACGGAGCGCGCGTCGTGATCGGGCTCACCGTCGATCTCGCCGGCGACGCGCGATTCATCGGCTGGGACGTCACGTGCCTCGGACGAATCGAGTCGGGCGAGCGCTTCGCCTCCGGGCGCCTGCAGCAGAGATTCGAGCTCTTTCGCGACGGCGCGATGATCTGGTGCGAGCGCTCGTCGCTCGACGGCGGCTCGCGTGCGCTCCAATCCGGTGCAATCCTGAACGGCGCGCCCGTATTCGGCACGATGATTGCGGCTTTCGGTCCGGTAAGCGACGACTTGCTCGGGGCGTGCCGGGCTGTCGACTGCGCGACTGGCGAAGGCGCGGTGACGCGCCTGCCTCAGGTGCTCGTCGCGCGCTATCGCGGCGACTCCGCGCGCGCCGCGCGCACGTATTTTGCTAGGCTTTGGTGTGTTCTCAGGCTGGCTGTTTCGGGCCTCGACGCGGTTCCGCCGCGCATCTGGAACACGTGATCCAGAACATGTGAACCGGTCTCCGGAACGTAACGACCATCGTGGAACTCACCCCGAGAGAGAAGGACAAGCTGCTGCTCTTCACCGCTGCGCTGCTCGCGGAGCGCCGCCTCGCGCGCGGGGTGAAGCTCAACTACCCCGAGGCCGTCGCCTACATCTCGGCGGCAATCATGGAAGGCGCGCGCGACGGGCGAACGGTCGCCGATCTGATGGGCTTTGGCGCGACGCTGCTTTCCCGCGAGCAGGTGATGGAGGGCGTCCCCGAGATGATTCCCGAAATCCAGGTCGAGGCGACCTTCCCGGACGGCACGAAGCTCGTCACCGTGCATCATCCCATCCCATGATTCCCGGCGAACTCCTGCTGCTGGACGGCGATCTCGAACAGAACGCCGGACGGATGACGGTCGTGCTGACGGTGGCGAACACGGGCGATCGTCCGATCCAGGTCGGCTCGCATTATCACTTCGCGGAAACCAATTCGGCACTGGCCTTCGATCGCGCCGCGGCGCGCGGATTCCGGCTCAACGTCGCGGCCGGCACCGCGGTACGCTTCGAGCCGGGGCAGAAGCGCACCGTCGAACTGGTCGCGTTGGCGGGCGCGCGCGTCGTCTACGGCTTCACCGGGGCAGTCATGGGGCCGCTGGATCGAAAGGCTCGCGCGAAGGCGCCGCGTCGCTCGCCGGCAAAGGGCAAGCCGGCGACCGGCCGGAGGAAGACGGGAAGCCAGCGATGAAGATCAGCCGGCGCGCTCACGCCGAGATGTTCGGGCCGACGGTCGGCGACCGCGTGCGGCTCGCGGATACCGACCTCATCGTCGAGGTCGAGCGCGATCTGACGATCTACGGCGAGGAAGTGAAGTTCGGCGGCGGCAAGGTGATCCGCGACGGCATGGGGCAGAGCCAGCGGATCGCGAAGGATTGCGCCGACACGGTGATCACCAACTCGCTGGTGATCGACTGGTGGGGCGTCGTCAAATGCGACATCGCGATCAAGGACGGCAGGATCGCGAAGCTCGGCAAGGCCGGCAATCCGGACATCCAGCCCGGCGTAGACATCGTGATCGGCGCCGCGACCGAGATCATCGCCGGCGAGGGAATGATAGTCACCGCGGGCGGCGTCGATTCGCACATCCATTTCATCTGCCCGCAGCAGATCGACGAGGCGCTGATGTCCGGGGTCACGACGATGCTCGGCGGCGGAACGGGCCCCGCGACCGGCACCTTCGCGACGACGTGCACGCCGGGACCGTGGCATATCCACCGGATGCTCGAAGCCGCCGAAGCGTTTCCGATGAACCTCGGTTTCCTCGGCAAGGGCAACGCGAGCCTCGCGCCGCCTCTGGTCGAGCAGGTCGAGGCGGGCGCCATCGGACTCAAGCTGCACGAGGACTGGGGCACGACGCCCGCGGCGATCGACGCGGCGCTGAAGGTCGCGGACAGGATGGACGTGCAGGTCGCGATCCACACCGACACGCTCAACGAATCCGGGTTCGTCGAGACGACCCTCGCGGCCATCGGCGGGCGCACGATCCACACGTATCACACGGAGGGTGCCGGCGGCGGTCATGCGCCGGACATCATCCGCGCCTGCGGCGAGCCCAACGTCCTGCCGTCGTCGACGAATCCGACGCGGCCGTACACGGTCAACACGATCGACGAGCACCTCGACATGCTGATGGTCTGCCACCACCTCGACCCGGCGATCGCCGAGGCTATTGCGTTCGCCGAATCGCGGATCCGCCGCGAGACGATCGCGGCCGAGGACATCCTGCACGACCTGGGAGCGTTTTCGATGCTGTCGTCCGACTCGCAGGCGATGGGCCGCGTCGGCGAGGTGATCATTCGCACGTGGCAAACGGCGCACAAGATGCTGCAGCAGCGCGGCAAGCTCGCGGGCGATCCCGCCGCGCACGACAACCAGCGGGTGATGCGCTACGTGGCGAAGTACACGATCAACCCGGCCATCGCGCACGGCATAGGGCATGTCGTCGGCTCGGTGGAGCCGGGCAAGCTCGCCGACCTCGTGCTGTGGAAGCCGGCGTTCTTCGGCGTGAAGCCGTCGCTGATCCTGAAGGGCGGCATGATCGCCGCCGCGGCGATGGGCGACCCCAACGCGTCGATTCCCACGCCGCAGCCGGTCCACTACCGGCCGATGTTCGGCGCGTTCGGCAAGGCGCTGGGGACGTCGGTCACGTTCGTGTCGAAGGCCGCGCTCAAGAACCCTGCCGTGCGCAAGCTCGACCTCGCGAAGCCGCTCGTCGCCGTGAAGAACACGCGGAAGATCGGCAAGCGCGACATGAAGAACAACGACGCGCTGCCGCGCGTCGACGTCGACCCGGAGACTTACGAAGTCCGCGCCGACGGCGAACTATTGACCTGCGAGCCGGCAAGCGTGCTGCCGATGGCGCAGCGGTACTTCCTGTTCTGAGGGCCGTCGCGGTGAGTCCGTGCGAGAATGCCCCTCGCCATGCTGATCGTACAGAAACGCATTGCTGCGCAACCGGCGTGCGATGCCGAATTGAATCTCCCGTTCGAGATGCGGCAGAAGACCCGGCTGCGCACGACGTTGGCAAGCGGCGAGGAGATCGGCCTGTTCCTCGAACGCGGCACCATCTTGCGCGACGGCGAATGCCTGCAGGCCGACGACGGGCGCGTGGTGCGCGTCGTGGCGGCGGGCGAGGACCTGTTCGAGGTCCGTTGCACGAGCCCGGAAGCGCTGGCGCGCGCCGCATACCACCTCGGCAATCGGCACACCCCGGCGCAGATCGGCGCGGGGTGGCTGCGCATTGCCGCCGATCCGGTGCTCGCGGAAATGCTGCGCGGGCTGGGGGCGAGCGTGACCCCGCTGCGCGCGCCGTTCGAGCCGGAGGCCGGCGCCTACGGAGGCGCGCGCCACTCGCACTCGGGCGAGGCGAAGCATGCGGGAATCATCCACGACTTCGCGACGCGCGGCGACGGTGCCCGCTGATTCCGTGGCGGCAACCGACCCCACGGCGCCCGGGGGCCGCGCTCCGCTGCTGCTGCCGCTGGTGCGGCTGTTCCAGCTCGCGAGCCCGGCGCTGCCGATCGGCGCCTACAGCTATTCGCAGGGACTCGAATGGGCGGTCGAAACGGCCGCGGTGCACGACGCCGCCAGCGCCCAGGCATGGATCGGCGATCTGCTCGAACTGGTCGTGGCGCGCGGCGAGGCGGCCATCGCGTCGCGGTTGCTCGCCGCCGCGCAGTGCGGCGACTGGCCGGAATTCGCCGCGTGGAACGCCTGGTTTCGCGCATCGCGCGAGGCGATGGAGCTGCGCGCGGAGACCGAGCAAATGGGCGGTTCGCTCGCGAAGCTCTCGGGCGATCTCGATCTGCTCGACGATTCGGCCCGCAATGCGTTGGACCTCGTTGCACCGGTCACGCTGCCGGCGGCGTATGCGCTTGCCGCGCGCGGCTTCGCGGTGCCCGTCGACGCCGCGCTGGCGGCGTATGTCTGGGCATGGCTCGAAAATCAGGTGCTCGCGGCGATGAAGCTCGTGCCGCTCGGCCAGGTCGCGGGGCAGCGGCTGCTGGCGGCGCTTGGCACGAAGATTCCCGCGGTCGTCGC
>JANMBN010000083.1:0-2160 GCA_031360485.1 Betaproteobacteria bacterium
GCGCCCTTCGGGCCTAGCCTCGCTCCGCTCGCCCGTCTCGCTCATGCCCGCCTCATCACATCGCCGAAGCGCTGGCCCGTGAGCTTCAGGCCGAGCCACACGATCAGCGTCGACAGGATGAGCAGCAGGAAGCCGAACGCCGCGCCCTGCTCCCAGTTGAAGCGGGTGATGAACTGCGTGTAGATCTGCTCGGTGAACCACAGCGAGTTCTTGCCGCCGAGCAGGGTCGGCGTCAGGTAGTTGCCGAGCGTCAGCATGAAGACGACGATCGATCCCGCCGCTATCCCGGGCGCCGCGTGCGGCACGATGATCTGCCGCAGGATCGACCAGCCATTGCCGCCCAGGTCGTATGCCGCCTCGATCAGCGAATCGTCGAGGCTCTCGAGCGCGCTCACGAGCGGCACGACCATGAACAGCATCGACGTGTAGACAAGGCCGACGAGGATCGTCGCGTCGTGGTAGAGCATCTCGACGGGCACCACGGTGATGCCAAGGTCGACCAGGACCCGAGGCAGAACGCCCGATTCACGCAGCAGGATCATCCAGCCCAGCGTGCGCACGGTCTCGCTGACCCAGAATGGAATGAGGCACAGGACGAACAGCACCGACTTCGCGCGGCCGCGCGCGATTTTCGCGATGTACCACGCCACCGGAAAGGCGATCAGCAGCGTGCAGATCGTGGCAAAGATCGACATCGCCGCCGTGCGCACGAACGTGTGCCAGTAAAGCGGCTCGTCGATGAACGTCGCGTACTGATTGAAGCTGAATTCGTAGACGCGCGGCGCGACGCGCGCGCGCAGGGAAAGAACGGCAAGCTCGAGGTGCGGCAGCACGATGAGTCCGGCGAGCCAGACGAGCGCGGGCGCCATCAGCAGCACGAGCGCGAGCCGCGTGCGCGGCGCGCCCCGATCGGCGGCGACGCTAACCGCCATGATCGCCGGCGCGGAAGCAGACCGCACGCTGTGCATCGAAGCCGAACGCGACCACTTCGTCGACGCCGAGGTCGGCGAAGCGCCCGGTCTGCGGCAGAGCGATCCTGATCTCGGCGCGGCTCCTTTCCTCGCGGACGAGCACCGCCGAATTCGCGCCGTCGAACAGGAGGCTCGCGACGCGGCCGGAAAATCGCTGCGCCGCGGCGGGCAACTCTCCGGCATCGCGCGCGAGATCGACGACCTCCGGCCGCACGAACGCTTCGACCTTGTCACCCTTGGCGACAGGTCCGCTCGCCCGCGCGCGGACCCCGAGGCCGTCGGCCGTCAGGAGTTCCACCACGTCGCCGTCGATGCGCGCCGCCGTTCCGGCGACGCGGTTGTTGGCCCCGACGAATCCCGCGACGAATGGCGTTCGCGGCTGATAGTAGAGCTCCTGCGGCGTGCCGACCTGCTCGAAGCGGCCGGCGTTCATCACGGCGACGTGATCCGAGAGCACCAGCGCCTCGGACTGGTCGTGGGTGATGTAGACGAACGTCGTGCCGAAGTCCGCCTGCAGCTGCTTCAGCTCGATCTTCATGTGCTCGCGCAGCTTGAGATCGAGCGCGCCCAGCGGCTCGTCGAGCAACAGCAGGGTCGGCTCGAGCACGAGGCTCCGCGCGATCGCGACGCGCTGCTTCTGCCCGCCCGAAAGCTGGTCGACGCGCTTGTCCTGCGCGTCCGGTAGCCCGACGCGCTTCAGCATCGCGTCGACGCGGCTCGCTGTCTCCGTGCGCGCGACGCCGCGGCGCGCGAGGCCGTAGCCGACGTTCTCGCCGACCGACATCATCGGGAACAGCGCTAAGTGCTGGAACACCATGTTGACCGGCCGGCGGTTCGGCGCCACGCCGCGCATCGAGCGGCCGCCGATCCGGACGTCGCCTTCGTCGGGCGCGAGAAATCCCGCGACGATGCGCAGCAGCGTCGTCTTGCCGCAGCCCGACGGGCCGAGAATCGAGAAGAAGCTGCCATGCGCGACGGCGAGCGACAGCGCGTCAACGGCGGTATGCGCACCGTAGCGCTTGGTCACGCGGTCGACTTCGAGGTCCTGCTGCATGGGCATTGCGGACGAAGGCGCGCTAGCGCGTGGGGCCGGCTTCGTGGGGCCGGCTTCGTGGGGCCGGCTTCGTGGGGCCGGCTTCGTGGGGCCGGCTTCGTGGGGCCGGCTTCGTGGGGCCGGCTTCGTGGGGCC
>JANMBN010000181.1:0-1673 GCA_031360485.1 Betaproteobacteria bacterium
GTCCAGATGCGATTCGAGATACAGAAGCTGCACCGGCGCCTGTCCACGACCAGCCTCTATGTGACCCACGACCAGGTCGAGGCGATGACGCTCGCGCAGCGGATGGTCGTCATGAACGCGGGCCGCGCCGAGCAGATCGGCGCACCCATGGAGGTCTACGAGAATCCGCAGACGCTGTTCGTGGCCGGGTTCATCGGGTCGCCGGCGATGAACATTCTCCCGGGCCGCGCGGTCAACGGCGGTACCGTGACCCTCGACCGCGGCGGCGTCGTGCGCGCCAATGTCAAGCTCGACGCCGGCCGGAAGGTCGCCGTCGGCATCCGCCCGGAGCACCTCGCGCCGTGCGCGGTGGCGGACGCCTTTCTCTCCGGGTCCGTGGAGATGATCGAGCAGCTCGGCGCCGACACGCTCGTGCACGTCGCGCACGGCAGCGAGCCGGTCATCGCCCGCCTGCCTCACGGGACGCGCGCGGACCTGGGCACGACGATGCCGCTCGCGGCGGACCCGGCGCGGGTGTACATTTTCGATGCCGCCTCCGGCGCAAGGATCCGATGAGATGAACGGCCCCCGCGCACTTCGTTCGCTGCCGGTCCGGTCTGAACCTACATGATGACCACAACGATCGCGCAGGTCTGGCCTTATCCGCGCCTTGTCGCCCACCGCGGCGCCGGCAAGCTCGCACCCGAGAACACGCTGACGGCGATGCGCGTCGGGCACGCGCACGGCTACCGGATGGTCGAGTTCGACGTGAAGCTCTCCGCCGACAACGTGTCGTTCCTGCTCCACGATGCGACGCTGGAACGCACGACGAGCGGCCGGGGCCGCGCCGATGCGTTGCTCTGGCGCGAGCTGTCACGGCTCGATGCCGGCGGGTGGCACTCGGCGAAGTACGCCGGTGAACCGTTGCCGACGCTGGCGTCGATCGCCCGCTGGGCGCGCGCGCACGGGGTCCACTGCAACATCGAGATCAAGCCGACGCCCGGCCGCGAGCGCGAAACGGGCGCGGCGGTAGCGCTCGACGCGGCGACGCTCTGGCGGGACGCCGACGTATTGCCGCTGCTTTCGTCGTTCTCCGAGGCGTCGCTCGATGCGGCGCGCGATGCGGTGCCGGGGCTTCCGCGCGCATTGCTGGCGGACGAGCTGACCGATTGGCAGCATCGCCTCGCGCGACTGGAATGCGTGGCGCTCGTCGCGAACCACGAAGTTCTCGACGGCGAGACCGTGCGGAAAGCGCGTGCGGCGGGTTATCGGGTGCTTTGCTTCACGCCGAACGAGGCGGCGCGGATCAGCGAACTCGCCGAATGGGCCGTCGACGGCATCATCACCGACGCGGTCGATCACATCGCCGCCGATTCGCTGGCGTCCCCGCCGCCCCTGTAGTTTGCCGCGTGTGGGCGACACGACGCCATGCCGCGCGGCCGCGACGCGCCGCAATGTCGTGAGCGCGCGGCGCCGGGCGGCGGGCTTTTCGTTACGCCGCCGCCGCGGCCGGCCGCCTGATCTCGCGCTCGTCGATCGGCAGATTCACGAGTCCCGCGGCGATTCCGAGTGCGATCGACAGCCACCACACGACGTCGTAGCTTCCGGTCTGGTCGTAAGCACGGCCGCCGAGCCACGCGCCGAGAAAGCTGCCGATCTGGTGGCTGAGGAACGTGAACCCGGACAGCATCGCG
>JANMBN010000188.1:0-14540 GCA_031360485.1 Betaproteobacteria bacterium
GGCCTGGGCCAGGTCACGCAGCAATCGGCGCTCGGTCAATCGTTTCGCGTTGTCGTTCCGGTGTTGTTGACCGCCGATGACGACATCGCCGCCGAATGCTTCAAGCTCGCTCAGGCGGACCGGGACGCCGACGGCATTCCGCAGCTGGTTTTCGGACGCGTCAGCTTCGAGCGCACGGCATCCGGCGCGCAGCTCGTGGTGACCAATGCGCGTCCGGTGACCGATCCGATACTGCGTTTGACGGTGCAGGCCGGCTGCAACACCGCGGTACGCCGCGAGTTCGTGCTGTTCATGGACCCGCCGCCGATCGAAACGCCGTTGGTGGCGGCGGACTCCGTTTCGCGCAACACCGACGCCGCCGCCCCGCCGCCCCCGCCCTCCGCCGCCCGCGAAGATGTGCGCGTTCCGGCGAGCGCGACACGCGGCACGGTGCGGGCTTCGTCGCGCGGGAGCGGAGGGACGCCGCGCGAAGCACGAAAGTCCGCCCCGCCGAAGCCGCGAGCAACGGCCAAAGCCGCACCGAAACGCATGCCGCCGATCGCAATCGAGCGCCCGCGGCTCAAGCTTTCGAGCGCGACGCTGCCGCCCATCGCGCGCGCGAACGCCAAGGTCCTCACGGACGCGCAGCAGGCGCAATCACAGCAGGAGCTCGCGAACGCCATCGAGGCAGAAACCGTCGTGCTGCGGCAACGGATCGTCGAATTGTCCGCGATGATCGAAAAGATGCAGCAGGAAGTACGGGCGAACGAAATCCCGCAGCGCCCGTCCGACGGCGCGCCCGGAACTGCGCCGGTCGCGGCAGCTTCCGCGGAACCCGCTGCCGCGGTCCCTGCGGCGGCGGCCGCCGTGAACGCCGCCAACGCACCGCCCGTGTCATCTGCGCCCGGTTGGTGGAGGGCCAATTGGCCTTTGCTCGCCGCGATCATCGGCTTGCCGCTCCTGCTTGCCGCAGGTCTGCTTTGGAAGCGCGGGCGAGATGTCGTCATTCGCATTCCCGAGGGACGGCCCGCGGGTACGGCGGCGACCCGGAGGGAAAAGGCGTCGGTTGCGCCCTCGCCGCTACCGTTGCGCAATCCGCCCGCAGGCGTCGCGAATCCCGAATCGGAAATCGAAATCGCTCCGCCTCCGCCGAAAAGGAGCCCGCGCACGGCGCACGCCGCGCCCGCCGCGGGCAACGCGACCAATGCGCTGGCGGTATCCGAGCTGCTGCAGGTCACCGAAGAGGCGCGCGTCTACGTCGCGCTAGGACACCCGGAGCGCGCGATCGAGGTGCTGAACGACCATATCAAGCAGCTGCCGCGGCCCACGCCCGCCGCATGGCTGATGCTGCTCGACCTGTACCACGCCGGCAGCCAGCGCCAGGATTTTCGCCGTTTGGCGGAAGAATTCCACGTGCATTGCAACGTGCAGACGCCGTTGTGGGAGGGATTCGGCTCGAACGAACTCGACGATGGCGGCATCGAGACCTTTCCGCACATCGTGCGTCAGGTCGTCGCCATCTGGCGCACACCCGAGTGCCGCGAGTACCTCGAGCGCCTGCTGCACGACAACCGCGAGGGCCGGCGAACGGGATTCCCCCTTGCCGCCTACAGCGACATCCTGCTGTTGCTGCAGATCCTCGACGCGCCCGCGGAAGTCGATATCGATTCCGACCTTGCCGGCGAAGGCAAGCTCGATCCCTTGCCGCAGCGCGTAGCGATGGCCGCGGCGGCGGTCAAGCCGGAAAACGCCTCGCCGCGATCGGCGGACAAGTCACGCGCGCCGGATCCGGCGCCGAAGGACACGGCGCCGTCGCCCCGCCCCGTGCAACGACCGATCGAGTTCGAGCTCGACCTCGACGCGGACGCCCGCAATCGCGGCAAGAAGCCACGAGCTTAGGAGCTCGTCGTCTCCCGCGCCTCGGCAGGCTCTGTGCCGGCCGGCATTGTTCAGCCGGCGAGGACGCCCTTCTCCAGTTGAATCACGCGGTGCGCCTTGCCGGCGGCCTTCGGATCGTGCGTCACCATGATGATCGTCTTGCCGATCTCGCGGTTGAGCCGGTCGAGCAGTCCGAGAATCTCCTCGGCGGTCGCCCGATCGAGGTCGCCCGTGGGCTCGTCCGCCACGACGATCGTCGGATCGGTGATGAGCGCGCGCGCGATGGCCACGCGTTGCTGCTGGCCCCCGGAGAGCTCGTTCGGGTAGTGCTCCTGGCGATCGGAAAGGCCCACCAGCGCGAGCGCGGTTTCCACGCGCTCGCGCCGGTCGCGCCGGGTCAGCGACGTGAGCAGCAGGGGCAATTCGACGTTGTCGAACGCGGTCAGCACCGGCATCAGGTTGTAGAACTGGAAGATGAATCCGACATTCGCGGACCGCCACGCGGCGAGGCTTCCTTCCGAGAGCCCGGCGATGTCGACGCCGGCGACGCGGATTTCCCCCGAGCTCGGCTTGTCGATTCCCGCCACCAGGTTCAGCAGCGTCGACTTCCCCGAACCCGAGGGTCCCATCAGGGCAACATAGTCGCCTGCGTAGACGTCGAGATTGATGCCGACGAGCACCGGGATGACCTGGTCGCCGCGCACGTAGTATTTCGTGAGGTCGCGGATCGCGACCAGCGGCTGCAGCGCCGGCGTTGCGGCCGCCGGCGCGGGCGCGGTGACGACATCCGGATCGCTCATCGGCAGCGTGGCGACGCGCGTTCGGCGCGCTATTTCTGCGCGGCCTTCACGAGCTGGCCCGATTTCAGGTCGGCCGAAGGCTTCAGCACGACCTTTTCGCCCGTCTTGACGTCGCCCGTGATCGCGACGAGATCGCCGACCTTGTCCCCTCGCACGACCCGAACCTCACTCGCCTTTCCGTCGCGGATGACGAACAGCACCGGGCCGGAATCGCGCGCGCCGAGGGCGTCCGGGTGCACGGCGACGAGCGGCTTCTGCTGTTCGGCGGCCACTTCCTGCGACAGAAACGACACCTTCGCACTCATTTCCGGAAGGATTCGCGGATCGATGGCATCGAACCGCACCTTGGTCATCACCGTGGCCTTCGCGCGGTCGACCGTCGGCACCATCCGGCTGATGCGGCCGAGAAAGCGCGTATCGGGCAACGCATCGAGAGTGATCTCGCACGGCTGCCCGACCTTGATCTTGGCGAGGCTCGATTCGGAGACGTCGGCCTCAACCTCGAGCGTGCTGAGGTCGGCCATCGCGACGACCGCCCCCTTGGAATCGGCCGCCGACGAGAACGGCGTGACCATGTCGCCGACATTGGCGTTCTTCGAGACGATCACGCCGTCGAACGGCGCGCGAATCAGCGTGTAGTCGACGGCGACCCGCGCGTTGCGCGCGTTTGCTTCGGCAACCGCGATCGCGGCCTTCGCGTTCGCGACGCCGGCAACCGCCCGGTCGGCGCGCATCTTCGCCGAATCGAGCGCGGATTGCGAAACGAAACCCCGGGCGAGGAGATCCTGGTTGCGCTTGAGCGTCGCGGCGGCTTCCCACTCCTCGGCCTTCGCCTGGTCGAACGCCGCGCGCACGACACCGACATTGGCCTCGGCGCCTTGCGCCTGCGCGGCGACGTCGCGGTTGTCGAGGCGGGCGATGACTTCGCCGGCCTTGACCCGCGAGCCTTCGGCGACGCCGAGCCATTCGAGGCGTCCCGTCGCCTTCGACGCAATCGCCGCCTTGCGTTGCGCGACGACGTAGCCGGTGGCGTTCAGGACGACGAATTGCTGCGACGGGAACGACGTCACCACCGTCGTCGTCTGCACCGCGATGGCATGCGGCTGTGTTGCGTACCACGCCGCGCCGAGGACGGCGATCGCCGCGACGCCGCCGAGCCACAGCCATGTCCGGCGCCGCGAGGACCGGGCCGTCACGAGGGCGCGGTCGATCCTGAGCTTGGCGATGTCGGGCTGGGCGGAGGAGGTCATGTCCGGCGGGTTCGCCGCGTTTGGCGAAAATACGCCGGCTCGACATGCCGGCGCGCCCGCATTCTACCTTGGGGTGGCCGGGCCGCCGCGCGCCACGGGTCAGCCGCCGTCGAGCGGCAGCGGCTCGGGCGGCGGCCGCTCGCCCCGGCGGCTCGCGAGCCACGCCCGCAGCGAGATGATGATGAGACCGATGCCAAGACAGCCGATGCCGGCCCATTCGCCCGGCGCCAGGCGCTCGCCGAAGACCAGCATCGACGACAGCAGCGCGATCACGGGTATCGCCAGTATGTTGAGCGATGCCGTTCCCGCGGGCAGGAAGCGCAGCACGGCGATCCACAACAGGAATCCGCCGGCGGTCGACACCGGGCCCGTCCAGACCAGCAACATGACGTAAGTCGCGCTCCACTGCGTGGCCGGCAGCGGGATCGCCAGCGGCAGCAACGACAGCGGCACCACTCCGATCAGCATCTGCCAGGCGATGAAGTTCAACATGTCGAATCCGCGTGTACGCTGGAAATATTTCATCGCGATCGTGCCGGCCGCCCAGCCGAAGCCCGACAGCACGGCCCAAAGCTTCGGTCTCGATTCGCCGTGCCAATTCCAGGGTTCGACGACCAGCGCGAGCCCCGCGAGCGCGAAAGCGATCGCGAACCACTGGGTGCCTCGGACGCGCTCCCCCAGCACCGGCCATGCGAGCAGCAACGTCCAGAAGGGCATCGTGAAGACGAGCACCGACGTGCGGCCGACGCCGCCATCGGCAAGCGCCATCGCCGTCGAGCCCATGTTGATCGTGGTCTGGAACAATCCGGTGACGATCACGGCAATCCACGATTCGGGCAGAAACCGGCGCCTCTGCCACGCGAGAACCGCGAACAGTGCGGCGACCGCGACCCACGTGCGCTGTACGTTGTAGACGATCGGATCGGCACGCGCGAGCGCGAATTTCATCGCGATCCAGTTCGTTCCCCATATCGCGGTCAGTACGACGAGCGCGGCGTACGACCCGCGCGGCGATCGAACCGCGAGGCGCCGCGCGATCATTCGGACAGAAACGCTTCCATCGCGTCGGCCACCGCCGCCGGCTGATCGTGGTGAAGCATGTGGCCCGCATCGGCGATGGTCACCATCCGCCCATGGGGAACGTGCGCAAAGCGGCGCCGGATCCCGGCAAAGCTGTCGGTCGCGCCTTCGCCCTCGGGATGATCGTCCAGCCATTTCGGGATGTTCGAATCCGCGGCGGCGACCCACAGCGTCGGCGCGGCGATGTTGCGCCAAACCGCGTAGGTCTCCTCGATCCGGTAGATCGTGGGGAACGGCAGCTTGTGCCGCGGATCGGAAGCGAGGCGAACCCGGCCGTCGGCCAGCCGATCGGCCCAATGTCCGGCGAGGAAAAGCGCCTTGTCGCGCGGCAGCCGCCGGTTGTTCTTCTGCAGCCGGTCGGCGACCGCATCGAAGCTCGCGTAGGTCGCGAAATCCTGCGGCTCGAGCAGCGCGTCCAGCCATTTGGCGATCTTCGCCGGCGCGAGCGCAGGATCCTCGGCCCGGATGCCGAACCCGTCGAGCGAGATGACCGCGCGAGCCCGGGACGGACGCACGCCGGCATAGTGGAGCACGACGTTGCCGCCGAGGCTGTGTCCCGCGAGATTGACGCGTTCGCCGGGCGCGAACACGTCGAGCAATGCCTCGAGGTCGGCGACATAGTCCGCGTACCAGTAGCCTTGCGGCTGCCACGCGGTCTTCCCGTATCCGCGCAGGTCGGGTGCGATCACGTACCAATCGCGCGCGAACGCGTCGACGAGGAACTGGAACGACGCCGCGACGTCCATCCAGCCGTGCAGGAGAAAGAGCTTCGGAGCCGCCGGCTCGCCCCACGTCAGCACGTGGGAATCGAGGCCGCGAAGCGCGACTTTGTGCGAGCGGAACGGTTTCAGGGGGGACACCACTTTCGGCGGACGCGCCGCGGTCAGCGCGGGCGCGGGCGGCGAATCGTCATTTCTTCCGGCAGAGGGCGACTCCGTCCTGCCATCCCGTGCGATAGTTGCCATCGGCCCCGAAGCGCACCTTGTCCTTGCGTTCCGGCCCGCTCGCGCTGGCGCAGCCATCCGCGTAGCCCTGCCGATACGGGAGCGGAAATCCGGACAGGTTGACGGCAGGGGGAGGCGGCTCGACGTTGGGCGCGATCGGCGGCGCCGTCGGCGGCTCGAGGGCTCCGTCGGGCCTGCCTCCCGGTCCCGCCGGCATCTGCGCGCAGCCGCCGACCGCCAGGACGAGGACGAACAGCCACACCGCAGGACGCAGCGGCGCGTGCATGACAGCGGACAGGCGAGGGATCAAAGAAAGAAGCGGCGCACGGTGATCGGGGTAAAATTCTAACACCGTTCCGTCTGCATCCATGACCGCGCCCCGCTTCGTCCACCTGCGTCTGCACAGCGAATTCTCGATCGTCGACGGCACCGTCCGCATCGACGACGGAATCGCGGCAGCCGCCGCCGACGCGATGCCCGCGCTCGCCGTCACCGACCTCGCCAATGCGTTCGGCCTCATCAAGTTCTACAAGGCGGCCCGCGCGCGCGGCATCAAGCCGATCTTCGGCTGCGACGTCTGGCTCACGCACGAAGCCGAGCGCGATCAGCCGTTCCGCGCCCTGCTGCTCGCGCAATCGCGCGCGGGCTACCTGCGGCTCGCCGATTGGCTTACGCGCGCTTACCGCGGCAACCAGTACCGCGGCCGCGCGGAACTGAAGCGCGAGTGGTTCGATGAAGGCACCGACGGCCTGATCGCGCTCTCCGGCGCGCGGGGCGGCGACGTCGGCGGCGCGCTGCTGCAGGGCAACGCGCCCGGCGCCGCGAAGGCGGCACGAGCCTGGGCGGCATCGTTCCCGGGCCGCTACTACCTCGAAGTGCAGCGCGCGGGCCACCCGGACGAGGACGCTCTCGTCGCGGCCACCGTCCGCCTCGCCGGCGAGCTTTCGCTGCCGGTCGTCGCCACGCACCCGGTGCAGTTCCTGCGGCGCGAGGATTTTCGCGCGCACGAGGCTCGCGTCTGCATCGCCGAGGGCTTCGTGCTCGCCGATCCGCGGCGGCCCAGGCGCTTCACGCCCGACCAGTACTTCAAGACGCAGTCCGAAATGGCTGCGCTGTTCGCCGACCTGCCCGGGGCGCTGGCGAACTCGGTCGCGATCGCGCAGCGCTGCAACCTGACGATCCCGCTCGGCAAGAATGTCCTGCCCGATTTTCCGACACCTGCGGGCGTCACGCTCGACGACCACCTGCGCGCCGAAGCGGCCGCCGGCCTCGAGCAGCGGCTCGCGGTGTCGCACCCGGATACCGCGACGCGCGATGCGAAGCGCGCGGAGTACCGCGCCAGGCTCGAATTCGAGACGAAGACGATCATCCAGATGGGCTTTGCCGGCTACTTCCTGATCGTCGCCGACTTCATCAACTGGGCGAAGAAATCCGGCGTTCCCGTCGGCCCCGGCCGCGGCTCCGGCGCCGGTTCGCTCGTCGCGTACGCGCTCGGCATCACCGACCTCGATCCGCTGCGCTACGTGCTGCTGTTCGAGCGCTTCCTCAATCCCGAACGCGTCTCGATGCCGGATTTCGACATCGACTTCTGCCAGAACGGCCGCGATCGCGTCATCGACTACGTGAAGAAGAAGTATGGCGCGGAATCGGTGTCGCAGATCGCAACGTTCGGCACGATGGCGGCGAAGGCGGCGGTCCGCGACGTCGGCCGCGTCCTCGACATGCCCTACCTGTTCTGCGACGGCATCGCGAAGCTCATCCCGTTCCAGCCGGGCAGGCTCGTCACGCTGAAGGAAGCGCGCGAGATGGAGCCGCTGCTTGCCGAGCGCGAGCAGAAGGAGGAGGAGGTCCGCGAGCTCCTGGCGCTCGCCGAGTCTCTCGAAGGGCTCACCCGCAACGTCGGCATGCACGCCGGCGGCGTGCTGATCGCGCCGGGCAAGCTCACCGACTTCTGCCCGTTGTATACGCAAGCCGGATCCGACGCGAGCGTCTCGCAGTTCGACAAGGACGATGTCGAGGCGGTGGGCCTCGTCAAGTTCGACTTCCTCGGACTCACCACGCTGACGATTCTCGATTGGACGCTGCGCTACGTGAAACGCCTCGACCCGGCGAGCGCGATTCGCCTCGAGACCCTCGCGCTGGACGACAAGGCCACTTACGACATCTTCCGGGTCGCCAATACCACGGCCGTGTTCCAGTTCGAATCGCGCGGCATGCGCGACCTGATGAAACAGGCGCCGCCGACGCGGTTCGAGGACATCATCGCGCTGGTCGCGCTTTACCGTCCCGGCCCGATGGAGCTCATCCCGGCGTACACGGCGCGCAAGACCGGGCGCGAGCGCTTCGAGTATCCCGATCCGCGGCTGGAGCCCATCCTGAGCCCCACGTACGGCGTGATGGTCTACCAGGAGCAGGTGATGCAGATCGCGCAGGTGATCGGCGGCTACACGCTCGGCGCCGCCGACCTCCTTCGCCGCGCGATGGGCAAGAAGAACAAGGAGGAGATGGCGACGCACCGCGACATCTTCGTCGCCGGCGCCGAGCGCAATGGGCTGACCCGGTCGAAGGCTACCGCGCTCTTCGACCTGATGGAGAAATTCGCGGGCTACGGATTCAACCGGTCGCATGCGGCGGCGTACGCGCTCATCGCCTACCAGACCGCCTACCTGAAGGCGCACCACACGGCCGCGTTCATGGCCGCCAACCTGTCGCTGGTGATGGACGATACCGACAAGGTCCGCGCACTCTACGACGACGCGGTCGCGAATGGCCTGGCGATGCTGCCGCCCGACGTCAACGCGTCGAACTACCGGTTCGAGCCGATCGACGAGAGGCGGATCCGCTATGGGCTCGGCGGAATCAAGGGAACGGGCGAGCAGGCCATCGAGGCGATCGTCGCGGCACGCCAGACGGGCGGGCCGTTCTCCGACCTCTTCGATTTCTGCCGCCGAGTCGACAAGCGGCTCGTCAATCGGCGCGCCGTCGAGGCACTGGTTCGCGGCGGCGCGTTCGATGCGATCGACGCGCGTCGCGCGACGCTCTTTGCGTCGGTCGGCGTCGCGTTGAGTGAGGCGGAAAAGGCGGAGGCGTCGGCAGCGCAGGTTTCCCTCTTCGGCGAATCCGGTGAAACAGCCGGGCTCTCGCTCGTTCCGGCGCGCGAGTGGACCGAGGCCGAGCGTCTGACGCACGAGAAAGCCGCACTCGGGTTTTATCTGTCCGGGCATCCCTACGCGGCATTTGCCGCAGAGCTTGCGCCGCTGATTCAGCAACCGCTTTCGGCACTGCAGCCGAAGAAGGAAACGGTGCTGGTCGCCGGCATCGTCACCGCCATGCGCACGCAGACGTCGCGCCGCGGCAAGATGGCGTTCGTCACCCTCGATGACGGCGCGGCCACGGCGGAAATCGTCGTTTTCAACGAAACGTTCGATGCGGCCCGCAATCTGCTGCGCGAGGATCAGCTCGTCATCGTCGATGCCAAGATCATGCAGCGCGGCGGAGACGATGGCCAGGCGCAGGGCCTTCGCGTCGTCGCCGAGGCGGTCTACGATCTCGCATCGATCCGCAAGCGCTACGCGAAGGGGCTGCGCCTCGCGTGCAACGGCGGTGCCGACGCGGCACGGCTCGCCGAGCTGCTGCAGCCGTTCCGCAACGGACACTGCCCGATCGTCGTCGAGTACCGCAACCGCGGAATCGCCGGAGAGATCGAGTTGCCCGGGACATGGAGCGTGAATCTCGACGACCCGCTGCTCGCCCGCCTGAAGGAATGGCTCGCGCCGGAGAACGTGAGGGTGGTCTATTGAGCCGGCCCTGACGGCCCGCGAGCGCCACCGGCGCCGTCGCGGCAGCCTGTGGCGGCATCGCGATTTTCTGCTGCTCTGGAGCGCGCAGGGCGTCTCCGCGATCGGATCGCGAATCACCCGCACGGCGCTGCCGATCGCAGCGATCCTGATGGCCGGGGCCGGCGCCTACGACCTGGGCTTGCTGACGGTGGCGCTGACGCTGCCCGGCGCGATCCTGGCGTGGCTCTCCGGCGGCTGGGTCGACCGCCATCGCCGGCGGCCGCTGATGATCGTCGCGGACGTCGTCCGCGCGATCGCCTTGCTGACGATTCCGGCGGCGGCGTACCTCGGCGCGGTGACGCTGCCGCTGCTCTATGCGGTGGCCGCGATCACCGGCATCGCCACCGTGCTCTTCCACCTGGCCGACCACGTGTTCATCGCCGACCTCGTCGGGCGCAGGCGCGTGCTCGATGCCAACGGCAAGCGCGAGGCGGCGGATGCCGTCGCCGAGATCTCCGGGCCGGCCCTTGGAGGCGTCCTCGTCGCGTGGCTGACGGCCCCGCTCGCCATCGCCGCCGACGCCGTCACCTTCGCGTTGTCGGCGCTGCTGCTCGCGCGCATCGGCAAGCGCGAGACCGTCGCTGCCGCGCCGGCCGCAACCTCGTTCACCGACGACGTCCGGACGGGCGTTCGCGTCGTCTGGCGCGACCCGGCGATTCGCGCGCTCTTCCTTGCGACGGCAACGCTCACGTTCTGCATGAGCTTCATGGCGTCGCTCTACACGCTTTACTCGCTCTCCGACCTCGGCCTCAGTCCCGCGCAACTCGGGGTCACGATCGGCTGCGGCGGCCTCGGCGCCCTCGCCGGCGCCGCGCTGGCCGCGCCCGCCGCGGCGCGCTGGGGTGCGCGCCGGTCGCTGATCGGCGCGCTCGTCGTCGGCGGCATGGCGCAAGTGCTGATTCCGCTCGCGCCGCCGGTGCCGTGGATCGCGATGTCGTTCCTGATCGGCACGCAGGTCGTCGGCGACGGCGCGCTGACGGTCTACCTGATCAACGAGACGTCGCTGCGCCAACGCCTGCTGCCGCCCGAGGCTCTCGGACGCGCGGCCGCGACCTGGCAGGTGGCGACGGGTCTGTTGACGCCGGCGGGAGCCCTCGCCGGCGCCGCGCTGGCCGAGACCATCGGCATGCGACCGACGCTCTGGGTGCTGGCGATCGGAATCCTCCTGGCCGCGCTGTCGCTCGTCGCCGCCCGAAATGCGCTGCGGGTGGCGAACACGGGCGGCGGCTTTGCCCGATCATAGCGCCAGTGCCTGGCGGAGCGCCGACTTCAGCACCTTCCCGGCATTGTTCTTCGGCAGCTCGTCGAGAAACACGTACGCCTTCGGCCGCTTGAACCGCGCGATGTGTTCGAGGCACAGTGCGTCGAGCGCACGTTCCAGCCGGCGCGCCGCCTCGGTGTCCGGCGTGCCGCCGCCCCGCGCGACGATGCACGCGACCACCTCCTCGCCCCACTCGGCATGCGCACGCCCGATCACGGCGGCCTCGGCGACATCCGGGTGCCGCAGGAGGACTTCTTCGACTTCGCGCGGGTAGATGTTGGAGCCCCCGCTGATGATCAGGTCCTTGGAGCGATCCCGCAGCGTGAGGAAGCCGCCCTCGTCGAGACTGCCGATATCGCCGGTGTGCAGCCAGCCGTTCGCGAGCGCGATCCGGCTGGCTTCCGGATTCATCCAGTAACCCTGCATCACGGTCGGCCCGCGCACGAGAACTTCTCCGATTGCGCCGGCCGGGAGCCCCCGATCGTCGGCATCGCCGATGCGGATGTCGATTCCGGTCTGTGCGAGGCCGACCGACCCGAGCCGCGAATCGTCGCCGCGCGCGATCGAACCGGCAATCAGGCCGCGGTTCATCGCGGTGATCGTCATCGGTGATTCGCCCTGGCCGTAGATCTGCGCGAGCCGCGGCCCCAGGGCGGCGAACGCCGCCTTCGCGTCGGCGACGTACATCGGCCCGCCGCCGTAGACGATGCTCTTCAACCGGTCGATGCGCGCATGCCCGAGCGCGGGCGCGTCGACGAGGCGCTTCACCATCGTCGGCGCCGCGAAGAAGCATGCGCGGTCCCAGGCCGCGAACAGTCCGCAGATCTCGTCCGCATCGAAGCCGCCCGATTCGGGCACGACGTGGATCGCACCGGCCTGGACGTGCGGGAGCACGTAGAGTCCCGAGCCGTGCGACAGCGGCGCAGGGTGAAACAGCGCGTCGCCGGGCGCAACCGTTTCGACGTTCGCGAGAAAGCACTCGCTCATCGCGTGCAGGTTGCCATGCGAAATGACCACGCCTTTCGGCCGGCCCGTCGTCCCGCTGGTGTAGAAGAGCCACGCGGCATCGGCGGCAGCGCGCGGCGCCGGCGAGGCGATCGGCGGCGACTCGAACAGCTTCGCGTATTCGCCGCTGCCGAATTCGACCACCCGCCGGAGCGATTCGGCGGCGTTGCCCGCACTGATGGCCGCGTGCCACGCCGCGTCGACGAACGCCCAGCTTGCACCGCTGTTCTCCAGCACGAACGCGAGTTCGTCGGGATGGAGCTTCGCATTGACGGGAACGACGACCAGTCCGGCCCACCAGCAGCCGAACAGCGTTTCGATGTATTCGGGCACGTTGCGCGATACGAGCGCGACGCGCTCTCCGCGCGAAAGTCCCGCCGACTCGAACGCACCGGCAAGGGTGCCCGCGCGCACGGCCAGCGCAGCGTAATCGCGGAGCGTCCCCCGTCCGAGCGCCAGCGCCGGCAAGTGCGGCCACCTGCGCGCAGATCGCTCGAGCAGCGAAGCGACGTTGTGATCGGCGGCGGAGGGCACGGTCGGCGTCGAGGGCAGGGGAAGCACGGCCGCAAACGGCCCGCGGAGGAGTCTAGCGCAACGACGTCCGGGCACGCGTGCCGCTTCGGCTAGAATTGCAGGTCGTTTCGACCCCGGAGCCGTCATGCCGATTCATCGTCCGCTTCCCGCCACCATGCGCTACGTCGCCGTCCGCGCGCCCGGGCCGCCCGACGTGCTTGCAATCGCCGAAGGTCCGCTGCCGCAGCCCAAGGCCGGAGAAGTCCTGATCGAGGTGAGTTACGCCGGCGTGAACCGACCGGATTGTGCGCAGCGCGCGGGAAGGTATCCACCGCCGTCCGACGCCTCGCCGATCATCGGGCTCGAAGTCGCGGGAGTGATCGCGGCCTGCGGGGAGGGCGTGACGTCGTGGCACGCCGGCGACGCGGTGTGCGCGCTGACGCCGGGCGGCGGCTACGCGGAATATTGCACCACCCCCGCCGCCTTCTGCCTGCCGTTCCCGAAGGGGCTGAGCGCAATGGAGGCGGCGAGTCTGCCCGAGAACTACTTCACGGTCTGGAACAACGTGTTCGACCGCGGTCGGCTGAAGCGCGGCGAAAAGGTGCTGATCCACGGCGGCTCGAGCGGCATCGGCCTGACCGCGATCCAGCTCGCGAAGCAGTATGACGCGACGGTGATCGCAACCGTCGGCAGCGACGAGAAGGCAGCGTATTGCCGCTCGCTCGGCGCCGACCATGCGATCAATTACCGGACGCAGGATTTTGTCGCGGAGGTCGCGCGAATCACGGGCAAGCTGGGCGTCGACCTGGTGCTCGACATGGTGGGAGCGGACTACATCGAGAAGAATCTCCGGTGCCTTGCGCTCGAGGGCCGGCTCGTCATCATCGCCTTCCAAAAAGGGAGCCGGGTCGAAGTCGATTGGCTGCCGATCATGATGAAGCGCCTCACGGTCACCGGATCGACGATGCGCGCGAGCCCGACCGGGCGCAAGGCGGAGATTGCCGACGCGCTCCGCCAAAAAGTCTGGCCGCTGATCGGGAAGGGAGCGGTGAAGCCCGTCGTTCACCGCGTGTTTCCTATGGCCGAAGCGGCCGCCGCGCACGCATTGATGGAATCCTCGCAGCACATCGGCAAGATCATGCTCGCGGTACGGCCCTAGAGCCCGTCGATCGCGAGTCGGCGCGCGCGACCTCAGTACGTTGCGCGGCCACCCGAGACGTCGAAAACCGCGCCGGTCGAGAACGAGCACTCCTCGCTCGCGAGCCAGCACACGAGCGCGGCGACTTCTTCGACCGCGCCGAATCGCCCCATCGGAATCTTCGACAGCATGAAATCGATGAACGGCTGCGTCATCTGATCGAATATCGCGGTGAGCACGGCCGCTGGCGTCACGCAGTTGACTCGGATGCCGGTCTTCGCGAGCTCCTTTCCGAGCGATTTGGTGAGTCCGATCACGCCTGCCTTCGACGTGCTGTAGGCGGAAGCGTTCGGGTTGCCCTCCTTGCCGGCGACCGACGCGATGTTGACGATCCGCCCGTAGTCGTTCCGGAGCATCACGGGAACGACGGCGCGGTTGCAGTAGAAGAGGCCGTTCAGGTTGACATCGATCACCTGGCGCCAGGCGTCGACCGGGTACTCCCACGTCGACGCGTTCGGCCCGGTGATGCCGGCCGAGCAGACCAGCACATCGATCCCGCCCATCGCGTCGGCTGTCGCTGCCGCAGCGCGCGCAACGGCGTCGGCGTCGGCAACGTCGAGCGCGTGAGTCACAATGGCGCCGGGAAATGCGGTCCCCGCGATGGCGAGCGCGGCCTCGTCGCGGTCCCAAAGCGCCACCGCCGCGCCGCTTGCCGCGAGGCGTTTCGCGATCGCCAGACCGATGCCCGCCGCGCCGCCGGTGACGACGGCCTATCGGCCCCGAAAATCGAGTTCGTACACACGATAACATGAAGATCATCACGAGGTTGATGAAAAGCAGCAGGACGCCGATG
>JANMBN010000435.1:0-32344 GCA_031360485.1 Betaproteobacteria bacterium
ACGTCCCTGAGATGGAGCGCAATATATGAGGCAGACGACCGGATCGCCGCCACGACACCCAATCCGGCGTCGACGATAGCGTCCGCATTGCGGAGGCTCGCCTCGGCGCGCGCGATGTCCTGGGCGCTCATACGCATCTCATGCAATCGCGTTATCAGCAATTCGTTCGAATGGGCGTTGTTGGCAGTCTTCATGTCTGTCGCTCCGGGGATGAGTGCGTCTTGTTGCGTTGCACAATGACAATATACGGGCCAGCCGGGCAATTCCAAATCGTGATTTCAGATGCGCGGGATCAGCTCGGCTGATGACCTCCAACCCGTTGTTATCCCTGCCTATCGTTTCGCCGACTCCGCGAGCGGACGGCGGCGCGCCGGGGATCTTGGTGCGTCGCCGCACCGACAGAGGTTGCGCTGGGTCGCTAACTTGACGATTGCGCCAGAGATTGCGCGCGAGTGGCGGAATGCGCGACGGCGCCCTTTCCCGGTGCCGTAGCCGCCGGGAGCCACTCGCCGCGACTCGCGCGAGCCCGGCGCGTGCCTGCCCCACCCCGATCGCCGGATCGCGGCGCCTCCTGATAGCCTCTCCCCTTTGGAATCCGCGATGCACTTCGCCATCTGGGCGCTCATCATCGGCGCCATCCTGATCACCATGGCCCTGCTGGGGACGCTCCTCAAGCGTCTGCCGTTGAGTCCGGGCATTCTCTATCTCGCCATCGGCTATGCGCTCGGCCCGGCGGGATGGGCGCTCATGGCGCCGGACCCGCTCCTCTACTCCGCCGACCTGGAAAAGATGGCGGAAATCGCGCTGCTCATCTCGCTGTTCGCCGTCGGGCTGAAACTCGGCGTTCCTCTGCGCGACAAACGCTGGTACCTGCCCCTGCGCCTGGCATTCCCGTCGATGGCGCTGACGGTCTTGTTCGTCGCGGTCATCGGCGTGTTCCTGCTCGGGCTGCCCGCGGGGGCCGCGATCCTGCTCGCCGCGATACTGGCGCCCACCGATCCCGTGCTGGCCTCGGACGTGCAGGTCGAGGATTCATCGGATCGCGACCGGCTCCGCTTCAGCCTGACCGCCGAGGGCGGGCTCAACGACGGCGCCGCATTCCCTGTCGTGATGCTCGCGCTGGGTCTGCTCGGCCTCTACGATTTCGGCGGCGGCGGCTGGCGCTGGCTGGCCATCGACGTGTTGTGGGCCATCGCCGGCGGGTTGGCGATCGGCGGAGCGCTGGGGGCGCTGATCGGGAAGCTGGTTCTCTACCTGCGCACGCGGCATCAGGAGGCGGTCGGCCTCGACGAGTTCCTGGCGCTCGGGCTGATCGCGATCACCTACGGCGTCGCGCAACTGAGCTTCGCGTCGGGATTTCTCGCGGTGTTTGCCGCCGGACTCTCGCTGCAGCGGATCAAGGAGCTCTCGAAGCAGGACGATGTCTCGAACGCGGCGAAGGTCAAGATCATCCTCGGCGGGGAAAGCGAAAAGGAGCTCGCGACCCACTCCCACTTGGCCGGCGCCTACATGATGGACGCCGTGCAGGGCTTCAACGGACAGCTCGAGCGGCTCGCCGAGCTGGTGGTCGTGATGGTGGCGGGCGCAATGCTGTCCTACACCTACTGGCCGCCCAGGGCCGTCTGGTTCCTGCTGCTCCTGTTCTTCCTGGCGCGTCCCGTTTCGGTCTGGCTGGGCCTGATGGGAGCGACCAGCGTATCGCGCGATCAGCGGATCCTGATTTCCTGGTTCGGCATTCGCGGCGTCGGCTCGATCTTCTACCTGATGTATGCGATCAATCACGGCTTGCCCGTACCGCTGGCGAAAGAGCTGATCGCCATCACGCTCACGACGGTCGCCGCATCGGTCCTCCTCCACGGCATTTCGGTGACGCCGCTGATGAGCCTCTACTCGAGACGCAAAGCGCGCCGGCGGCGTTGAGCGCCGGTCATCCCGTCGCTTCCGGCTGAAGCCTCATCAGCCTACGAGCTGCACGACAGCATCGAGCACCCCGCCCGGTGGCGTGCCCAGTCCGGCCGGCGTTCGGCGTACCGATCGCGGCCCGGCTGTTCGGTGTAGGGGCGGCGCAACACGTCGAGCAATTCGACGACGCCCGCGTCGTCGCCCTGCTCGGCGCGGTCGATCGCCTGCTGCGCCAGATAGTTGCGCAGGACGTAGCGCGGATTGACCGACTGCATCCGCGCCCGCCGCTCGGCGGACGGCAGCGCATCCTGGCGCACGCGCGCCGCATAGCGCGCCAGCCAGCCGCTGAACTTCGGCTCTGCGTTTCGCCTTTTTTCCTCGTCGTAGAACGCATCGCTGAACGGCGCGAGCGCCGGCGCCGCGAGGTCCACGCCGGACAGCGCGCGGAAAAAGAGGGTCATGTCGACCTCGGCCTCGTGCAGCAGCGCGTGCAGCGCCTGCATGAGCTCGGAATCGCCGTCCAGGCATGCGGCCAAGCCCAGTTTGGCCGCAATATTGCCGCGATCGGCTTCGGTGAACGTGGCCGCGTACCGCTCCAGCCCCGCGTGCAGCGGGTCGTGGGACGCGAAGGCCGGCACCAGCGCATTGGCGAGTTGACCGAGGTTCCAGTACGCGATTTGCGGCTGCTGGCCGAAGCGATAGCGGCGCCCCTCCGCATCGGTCGTGTTGGGCGTCCAATCGAGGTCGAAGTCGTCGATCCAGCCGTACGGCCCGTAGTCGATGGTCAGGCCGAGGATCGACATGTTGTCGGTGTTCATCACCCCGTGCACGAACCCCACGCGCATCCAGTGCGCGACCATCCGCGCGGTGCGCTCGCACACCTCGCCGAACCACGCGGCGCGCACTTCCTCGCAGAGCGGGCCGTCGGCGTCGAGGATCTCGCCGGCGACCAGCTCAGGAAAATCGCGCCGGATCGTGAAGTCGATCAGCCGCGCGACGAGCGCCACGTCGCCACGCGCCGCCGGAAGCTCGAAGTTGCCGAACCGGATGAACGACGGCGCCACGCGGCACACGATCGCGCCCGGCTCGGATTTCGGATGGCCGTCGTAGAACATGTCCCGCACGACGTCTTCGCCGGTCGCCACCAGGCTCAACGCGCGGGTGGTCGGCACGCCGAGGTGGTGCATCGCCTCACTGCACAGAAATTCGCGCACCGACGAACGCAACACCGCGCGGCCGTCGGCGCTGCGCGAATACGGCGTCGGGCCCGCGCCCTTCAACTGCAGCTCCCAGCGCTCGCCCGTCGGGCCGACCGTCTCGCCGAGCGTGATCGCGCGTCCGTCGCCGAGCTGCCCCGCCCAGTGACCGAACTGGTGTCCGCCATAGTTGGCCGAATAGGGCTCCATGCCTTGGAGCAGCGCGTTGCCGCCGAACACGCGGGCGAACACCGGCGACGCGACGCTCGCCTCGTCGATGCCGACCAGCGCCGCCACCTCCCGCGAATGGGCCACCAGGCGCGGCGCCGCCACCGGCGTCGGATCGACGCGCGAATACAGCGCCCCGTGCACCTGCCGCAAACGCGGCCCCGCCTCCGGATCGGCGGGCAAGTGACGCACGAACGCGTTGTCGAAGCGGAGGGCTTGCATCAATGAGCGCTCGATGACATGTCGGGCCGGTTCCACGGATTGGCGCGCCGTCCGCCAACCGCTACGATTATGTGCCCCTCGGAACCGGCCGCAATCCTATCATCACGTTGGTCGGAGCGATTTCGCCGACCTCGATCGAGGAAACGTCATGCCCATCCTGCAAGTGCTGAATCCGCGCAGCAAGGACCTCGGCGGCGGATTCATGGTCCGCCGGCTGTTGCCCGCCTTGCCCCGGCAAGGTGTCGGGCCATTCGTCTTCTTCGACCACTTCGGGCCCGTCGCGACGCGGCCCGAGGACAACCACGACGTCCGCCCCCACCCGCATATCGGTCTCGCGACCGTCACCTACCTGTTCGAAGGGGCGATGCTGCACCGGGACAGCCTCGCCAATGTGCAGCGCATCGAGCCCGGCGCGATCAACTGGATGACGGCGGGGCGCGGCATCGTGCATTCCGAGCGGACCCCGCCCGACCTGCGCCGGACGACGCACGTCGCGCACGGACTGCAGCTCTGGGCGGCGCTGCCGAAGGCGTTCGAGGAATCGGAGCCCGGCTTCAGCCACACGCCCGCCGAGGCGATTCCCGTGTGGTCGCAGCCGGGGATCGACGCCCGTCTTCTGATCGGCAAGGCGTTCGGCCGCGAGTCCCCCGTCAGGACGTTTGCGGCGACGCTCTATGCCGACGTCGCCGCGGAAGCGGGCAGCTCGCTGGTCCTGGCGCCCGACGTCGGCGGCCAGGCCTTCGAGCGCGCGGTGTACAGCATCGACCATCCGCTCGTGATCGATGGCGCGGAAGTCCCCGCGTACGCGCTGGCGGTTCTGACGTCCGGCGCGGAGTCGACGATCGTCGCGCCGCGCGGGGCGCGCTACGTCGTGATCGGGGGCGAACCGCTCGACGGGCCGCGCGTCATCTGGTGGAATTTCGTCTCGTCGAGCCGGGAGCGGATCGAACGGGCCAAGGAGGACTGGACGCGGCAGCGGATGGGACACATTCCGGGCGAGCACGAATGGATTCCGCTGCCCTGAAATCACGGGGCTCGGGCCGCCGCCACGAACGATGCGCGCGGCAGGATCCGCCGCGAACGGAATCATGCGGCGAGCCACGCGGCAAGGTCCTGCTTCAGCTTCCTCAAATCCGGCTCGCGCGTGTACATCATGTGGCCGGCGTCGTAGTAGTGGTGCTCCACGCGCGCCAGGACCTCCGGCGGCGCGTCGAGCTGGGCGATCGACCAGTCGCTCGCCGAGTAGGGTGTGCCGAGGTCGTAGTAGCCGCTGGCGACCAGCACGCGCAAGTGCGGATTGCGGCGCAGCGCGCGCGAAAGATCGGGGCTCGTGCAGGCATAGCCGTTGCCTTTCGCCTCGCCGCGGTTCCAGTTCCACTGCCTGTTCACTTCCATCGAGAGAACGTCGTAGCGCGCCGCGGCGTCGATGCCGAGCTGTTCGCTCATGTAGGCATGCGCGGCCATCGTGAAGGGCGCGGAGAGCGCTTCGATGCCCGGATCGAACTCCCATTGGCGCGTGCGGCTCGCCGCCATGGGTCCGGTGACGCGAGCCTCTAGCCGGCCGACAATGAGCCCCCGATCGCGCAGCAGTTCGAAAAAGAAGGTCTCGTCGCTGATCCGGAGATTCTTCTCCTCGACCAGCGCAACCGACAGCCCGGTAAGCTCGGCCACGCGTTTCGCCACGCGTCGGCGCTTGGCTTCCGACAGGCGCGCGCCCGCATGCAGCGCGGGCAGGTATTCCTCGTTGACGAAGCTCTCGGCGGCGCTGCGCGCCGATGCGGGCGTACGCGACGGCGGGCCCGACAGCTTGCCGTGGTATTGCGCGGCGCAGGCGAAGCCCGGCAGGAACAGCGCATAGGGCAAATCGTTGCGCGGGGCGAACACGATGCTCTGCAGGTCCATCGCACACGAGACGAGGATCAGGCCGGACACGGCGACACCCGCCTCCTGCAGCGCGTCGGTCAGCGCGGCGCCGCGCGTCGTGCCGTAGCTTTCGCCCGCCAGGAAGATCGGCGAGCCCCAGCGGCGATGGCGCCCGAGCCAGGTCCGCACGCATTCGGCAAGCGCCGCCACGTCGCCGTCGACGCCGAGCATCCGCTTGCGCACCTCCTCGCTCGCGGTGAGCGAATAGCCGGTGTGCGGCGGATCGATGAATACGAGGTCGAAGTGCTCGAACCACGACTGCGGGTTGTCGATGACCGTGTAGGGCGGCGAGGGCATCGTGCCGTCTTCGTTGATGACCACGCGCTTGGGACCGAGCGCGCCGAGGTTCAGAAAAATCGACGCCGCGCCCGGTCCGCCATTGAACGCAAAGCAGACCGGACGCGTCCGCGGATCGCCGTCCTTCTGCAGGTACGCGGTGGTGAAGATCGCGGCTTCGGGCTCGCCGCGCTTGTGGTCGATGCCACCGGCCGTCACCGGAACGAAAGCCGCAATGGTGCTGTACGCCATCGCGCGGCCGCCGAGCGTGATGCTGCCGTCGCTCGCGTGCGGATCGCGCGCGAGCAGCTTGTCCACCTTCTCGCGCATGCGCTTGTTGTCGTCGTCGGTGGCGGGGACGGGAGTCGGCTGGGTCATCGGCGTGGTCGATCGGTTGGTCGAGCGGGGGTTGAAGTTCCGGGGCGAAGGCCCGACATGGCATGGGGCGCACGCCACGCGCATTGTGGAGTCGCCCGGCGCATCCTGCAACGAGCCGGGGGCGGCCATCGCCGGGCGACCCCCGGCATTCACGGTCGTGCGTTCCGCCCGACACGACCGTCGGCAGAATACCCGCGCGGCGCTGCGCGCAACGTCCGCGGGTCCCGTAAAATCGCGGTTTTCGACCCGTTGCGAAAGGATTCTCCATGGCGATCGACCCCGGCCCGCGCTCCGCCAACCCGACGATGGATGCCAAATCGCTCTATCGCGAGGAGATCTATACCGATCGCGCCGTCGGCACGCTGCGCGTGCTGATCCCGGTCACGGCCGACGGCGCGCCCGACCCGTCACGCCGAACCGTCTATACGGGCGAGGCGCAGCTGATGACGAGCGTGGGTCCGCTCCCGATCAGCTTCGAGGTTCCGGGGGCTGGCCTCGCCGAGGTCGTCGCGAACTACGCCGAATCAGCGAAGGAAGGCGTCGCGCACGCGATGCGCGAACTCGCCGAGATGCGGCGGCAGGCCTCGTCGTCCATCGTGATTCCGCAGGGTGGGGCGCTGCCGCCCGGCGGCCCGCTCGGCGGCGGCAAGATCCAGATGCCCTGAAGTGGCCCTATCCCGAGGCATGCCAAGGGTTTGCGCTGGGGCGCGCGATCCGTCCCCGCAGCATCGCTCGAGCGCGGCGCCGGCAGGAACGGATCCGAAGAGCCGATGACAAGCGCCAAACCCGGGATCGAGGTCCGCCACAACGCCGCGGCGGGTTCCTTTGAAGCGACCGTCGACGGCCAGCTCTGCGTCGCGAATTACCACCTCGTCGGCAACGTGATGCGGATCCATCACACCGAGGTGCCCTCGGCCCTCGAAGGCCGCGGAATCGCCGGCCAGCTCGTTCGCGCTGCGCTCGCCTACGCCGAAGCCAACGGGCTCGAGGTCGAGCCGTGGTGCGGGTTCGTGCGTGCGTACATGAAACGGCATCCCGACGCGCAGCGGTTGTTGCCGAAGGCGTTCCCGCCTCTGCGCTGAGGGAAAAGTAGGGTCAGATACGACTTTTGGCAAACCGTTCGTTCGTCGCCGAAGGCGAAAAAAGTCGTATCTGACCCTACTTTTCGCCTCGGCCAACCGGCCAATGGTTTTCGTCCGCGCCCTGGGGCGATGATCGGCGGTGAGGGCGCGACGCCGGCGCGCCGTGACGTTCGGCGCCCTCCATCGATCGAAAACCACGACGGAGGACGCATCATGCCGCACCTGCTCGATCCGAAACGCATCGGCACGGAAAGGAGCTATCGGGCTGCGCTCGACGAGCTCGACGCGTTGATGGCCGAGGAACCCGACGCCTCGGCGGGCCATCGCATCGACGAACTCTTCGCGCTGATCGAGGAGTACGAGTTGCGCGAGCCTCCGCAGGCGACGCGCGCCGCGTAAGCGACGCCTTCAGCCGCAGGTGTCCCCGGCGTCGAACACGGCCTCTGCGGCGGCGAGATCCTCGAGCGCGAATCCGACCGACTTGAACACGGTGACGTCGTCGTCGCGCGTGCGGCCGGGATGCGTTCCGCGCGCGAGGTCGGCGAGGTCGGCGGCGATGTCGGTTTCGCCGATGACGCCGCTCTTCATCGCCTGGACGATGTCGCCGCCCTCGGCGAGTGCCGCGGCCCGATTGTCGACGACGATGAGTTCCGCGCGCGCGATCGCACCGTCGTCGGTCTCCCGCATCCGCGCATTGAACGCGCCGACGAGGTCGAGATGCACGCCGGGCGATAGCCACGCGCCCCGGACGATCGGCGCGGTCGAGAGCGTCGCGCAGGACACGATGTCGGCCTCGCGTACCGCGCGCTCGAGGTCGCTGACCGCGGTCACCGGCAGGCCGTCGTCCGCCATCGCGGCGGCCGCCGCCCGCGCGCGTTCCGGCGTGCGGCTCCACAGGCTCACGCGCTCGATCGGCCGCACGTGACGGTGCGCCTCGACGAGCCCGCGCGCGAGCCGTCCCGACCCGACCAGCACCAGATGCCGGGCGTCGGCGCGCGCAAGCCGGTTCGCCGCATACGCCGATGCGCCCGCGGGGCGGCGCGCCGTGATCTCCTCGCCATCGAAGAGCGCAAGCGGAACCCCGTTGTGCGCGTCGAAGAGCGCATAGACGGCGGCCACCGCGCGCTCATCGCGCTGCGCGTTGCCCGGAAACACGGTGACGAGCTTCACGCCGATCCGCCGGCCGCGTCGCCACGCGGGCATCAGCAGCAGCGTCGCGGCCGCTTCCCCGGGGACGTCGATCGCGTGATGGGTCCGCAGCGGCGCGTCGACGTCGTCCTTCAGCATCGCGTCGAGCGCCGCCAGCATCCGCGGCCACGGCAGGCGGGCGCGTATTTCAGCCGCGTCGAAGTAGCGCACGTTGGTGAAAGGGCGTGCCCGGGTGCGGCCGTCCTACGCCGCGTCCTCGGCGAGCGACAGCAGCGCGGCATTGCCGCCGGCCGCCGCGGTGTTGATCGTCACCGTGCGCTCGACGACGAGCCGCATCCACTCGTACCGTCCTTCGCGGTCCGGGACGATGACCGGGACGATGCTGCCCGGCGCCGCGGCGAACGCTTCGCGCACGCGCCGCGCCTGGTCCCGATCCGCGTCGAGCATCACCGCGTCGACCGCGGACGGATCGAGCGCTTCGGCGAGCACGATACGTCCGCGCCCGAGACTCGCGCGCACGCGGAGCGACACCGCATCGCGGACCAGGAGCGCGACGTTGCCGACCGCCAGCGCCGCCTTGGCCTGGGCGACGAGCGCCTGCTCGTCGGCGGCGATGCAGGCGACGACGCCGCGCGGATGAAATTCGAGCGTATTCGTTTCGCCGGTCGGGCCCGGCAGCACGATCGCCGCGGTCGGCATCGGCAACGACGCGCCGCGGGCCAGCCGGTGCAGGTAGAGCGGACCGCCGGCCTTCGGACCCGTGCCCGAGAGCCGGTGTCCGCCGAAGGGCTGCACGCCGACGACGGCGCCCACGATGTTGCGGTTGACGTAGACGTTGCCGGCGCGCACCCGCCCGAGGATGGCCGCGACGGTCTCGTCGATGCGTGTGTGAATGCCGTGCGTCAGCCCGTATCCGGTCGCGTTGATCGCGTCGACGAGCGCCGGCAGCTCGTCGCGCTTCCAGCGCAACACGTGCAAGACGGGCCCGAACACTTCGCGGGTGAGGTGCGCGAGACCGTCGGTGCCGCCGAGGTCGACGAGCGTCGGTGCGACGAACGTCCCACGCGCGCATTCCGGCGGAAGCGGCAGCTCGACCACGCGCAGGCCTGCCGCGCGCATCCGTTCGACGTGCGCGACGAGGCCCGCGCGCGCGTCCGCATCGATCACCGGACCGACGTCCGTCGCGAGCCGCCGCGGGTCGCCGGTCCGCAGCTCCCGCATCGCGCCTTCGAGCATCGCCAGCATGTCGTGCGCGACGTCGTCCTGCACGCACAGGATGCGCAGCGCCGAGCAGCGCTGCCCCGCGCTGTCGAAGGCCGAAGCGAGCGCGTCGGTGACCACTTGCTCGGCCAGCGCGGAGCTGTCGACGATCATCGCGTTCATCCCGCCGGTCTCGGCGATCAGCACCGGATCGTCGTCGCGCTCCGCGAGCTGCCGATTGATGAGCCGCGCGACTTCGGTCGACCCGGTGAAGATGACACCGGCGATCCGCGGATCCGCGACCAGCGCCGCGCCGACGGTTTCGCCGCGCCCCGGCAGCAGTTGCAGCGCCGCCGGCGGCACGCCCGCGCGATGGAGGACGCGCACGGCTTCGTGCGCGATCAGCGGCGTCTGCTCGGCCGGCTTCGCGAGCACCGGATTGCCGGCCGCGAGAGCCGCGGCGACTTCACCGACAAAGATCGCGAGCGGGAAGTTCCACGGCGATATCGCGACGATCGGGCCGACCGGCGCTACGCCGGGCGACGCCAGCTCGGCGCGCGCCTGCGCCGCGTAATAGCGCAGGAAATCGGCCGCTTCGCGCACCTCGGAGACCGCATTGGCCAGCGTCTTGCCCGCCTCGCGAACCGCGAGCGCGAGAAACAGCGGGCGCTCGGCCTCGAGCAGGTCGGCGGCGCGCTCGAGGCATCCGGCGCGCTCGCCGGCGGGCGTCGCCGACCACGCGGGCCCCTGTTCGACGGCGATCGCGACGGCGCGCGCGACGTCGGCGATCGTTGCCTCGGCCACCGTGCCGACGACATCGTCGCGGTCCGCGGGATTGCGTATTTCGGTCCGCGGCAGTCCGACGGTATTCACGGGTCCCGCCAGGATCGGCACCGCATCGCGCGGCGTGGCCGCCGCCGCGAGCGCCGCCGCGAGCGCCGTGAGCTCGGCGTCGTCGGCAAGGTCGGCGCCGCGCGAATTCCGCCGTCCCGGAAGGAGCGCGGCGGGCGGCGGAATCGCCGGGTGCGGCGTGCCGCCGGTCTTTTCCGCCTGCACGACCGGGTCGGCGACCAGCGAGGCGATGCTGAAGGCCGGGTCGACGATCCGGTTCACGAAGGAGCTGTTGGCGCCGTTCTCGAGCAGGCGCCGCACGAGGTACGCGAGCAGCGTCTCGTGCGACCCGACCGGCGCATAGATGCGGCAGGCGCGATCGAGCTTGTCCTTGCCGACGACCTGGTCGTAGATGCTCTCGCCCATTCCGTGCAGGCATTGGAACTCGTACGCCGCGTCGCCGCCCAGCGCATGGATCGCCGCGATCGTGAATGCGGTGTGGCTCGCGAACTGCGGATAGAGCGCGTCGGGCGCCGCGAGCATCGCCTTCGCGCAGGCGAGGTACGCGACATCGGTGTGCCCTTTGCGGGTGAACACCGGGTAGCCGGGCATCCCGTCGACCTGCGCGCGCTTGATCTCGGCGTCCCAGTAGGCGCCCTTGACCAGCCGCAGCGTCAGGCGCCGCTTGTGCCGCCGCGCGAGCGCGACGATCCAGTCGATGGTGAGCCGCGCGCGCTTCTGGTAGCACTGGACGACGAATCCCAGGCCGTCCCACTCCGCGAGCGCCGGGTCGGCGGCGAGGCACGCGAGCAGATCGAGTGAAATGTCGAGGCGGTCGGCCTCCTCGGCGTCGATCGCGAGCCCGATGCCGTAGCCCTTCGCGAGCCGGGCCAGCATCGTGAGCTTCGGCGTCAGCTCGGCCATCACGCGCTCGCGCTGCGCGCGGCAGAACCGCGGGTGCAGCGCCGAGAGCTTCATCGAGATGCCGGGCCCGGCGACGACGCCGCGCCCGCCGGCCGTGCGGCCGATCGCGTGGATCGCGGCCTGGTACGCGGCGTAGTAGCGCTGGGCGTCGGCCGCGGTCATCGCCGCCTCGCCCAGCATGTCGTAGGAGAACGTGTAGCCGCGCGCCTCGCGGTCGCGGGCGTTGGCGAGCGCCTCGTCGATCGTGCGGCCGGTGACGAACTGGCGGCCGAGAAGCCGCATCGCGAGATCCACACCCTTGCGGATCAGCGGCTCGCCGCCCTTGCGCAGCAGCGAGGAGAGCGCCTGCTCGAGCGTACCCTCGCTGCGCGTCTCGACGATCTTGCCGGTGACGAGCAAACCCCACGCCGCCGCGTTGACAAACAGCGACGGCGACGTGCCGACGTGCGCGGACCAGTCGCCGCGGCTGATCTTGTCCCGGATCAGCCGATCGCGCGTGGCGGCGTCCGGGATGCGCAGCAGCGCCTCGGCGAGGCACATCAGCGCGATGCCCTCGCGGCTGTCGAGCGAGAACTCGAGCATCAGCGCGTCGACGCCCCCGGCTTTCGAGCGCTCGGCGCGCACCGTCTCGGCGAGCGTCGTGGCCAGGGCCTGCGTGCGCGCCAGCTGGTCCGGCGAGAGGCGGGCTTCGTCGATCAGGTCTCGGACCGCCTCGACCTCGTCCGCCCGATGCGCCGTGGCGATGCGCGCGCGCAACCGCGCGAGGACATCGTCGGGTGCAGGAGACGCGAGGGCGAAATCGAATCCGGTGAGCATGGCGGGGACCGCGTTGCGGAAGCGGGGAATTGCGAACGCGCAGGGGCCGGTTGCGCGCCGGCGTGGATCGGAGTCGTTCGGCGCAGGCGAGGTGCAATTCTAGCGCGAGCGCGAGTCGCGCGCGCGAATTCGGCGGCGGCGCCGACAAACCTGCTGCGGCCTCGCGCCCGCATCCCGCTGCTGTCGCTTCCTACTTCCACCCCTGCGCCGCCATCTTGCGGCGGACGAACGCGAGCTGGGTGGCGAGCGGCAGCTGCTTCGGACAGACGTCGTGGCAACCGAGGAGCGACATGCAGCCGAAGACGCCATTGTCGTCTCCGACCACCTCGTAGAAATCGTCGTCGGTGCGCGCGTCGCGGGGGTCGAGCCGGAACCGGGCGATCTTGTTGAGTCCCACCGCACCGACGAAATCCTCGCGCATCCGCGCGGTGCCGCAGCCGGCGACGCAGCAGCCGCATTCGATGCAGCGGTCGAGCTCGTAGATCTCGTCCGCGAGGTCCGGGTCCATCCGCGCCTCGAGCCGCTCGAGATCGACTTCCTTCTGCTTCAGGTGGACCCATGTCCGGAGCCGCTCGCTCATCGCGCGCATCCACTTGCCCGTGTTGACCGACAGGTCGCCGATCAGCTCGAACACCGGAAGCGGCGCCAGCGTGATGTCCTTTCCGAGGCTCTTGGTCAGTGTGCGGCACGCAAGCCCGGGCCGGCCGTCGATCAGCATCGCGCAGCTGCCGCAGATGCCGGCGCGGCACACGAAGTCGAATTGCAGCGACGGCTCCTGCTTTTCGCGAATCTCGGTGAGCGCGATGAAGAGCGTCATCCCGTCGGCTTCCTCGAGCCGGTACGTCTGCATGCGCGGCGCGCTGCCCGCTTCCTGCGGGTTGTAGCGCAGGATGCGGATCGCAAGCGTGCGGGGGGAAACGCCATCGGCGGCCATCGTCACTTCCTCTCGTCGATGCGCTCGTTGTCCCCGCGCAGGCGTTCCGGCAGCAGGTCGGCGAATGGCATCAGCGCCTTCTGCACCTCGGCGCGATCGGCGCCGGCCATCCGCGTTCGCACCGCCTCGACCTCCGCCGCGCGCATCGGCGTCGCCGGGTGTTCCACGTAATCCTTCGCGCCATAGCCGCGCCAACCCGGAGGCAGCTCCATCGCGGCCACGTCGAGCGGCTCGTACCGCAGCGTCGGCAGCGTGTCGGCGTCGCCAGACCAGGTCGCCAGCGTTCGTTTCAGCCATTCGGCATCGTTGCGCCGCGGATAGTCCTCGCGGAAGTGCGCGCCGCGGCTCTCGGTCCGGGTGAGCGCGCCGTAGGCGACGCAGAGGGCGAGCTTCAGCATCTTCTGCACGCGGTAGGCGGTGATGAGCTCGGGGTTCGCACCGCGCGCTTTCGAGGACAGGCCGATGTTGCGGCTCCGCACGAGCAGCGCCTGCAACTCGTCGACCGCGGCGGTCAGGTCGGCGCCCGTTCGGAAGATGCCGACCTTCGCCGTCATGATCTCCTGCATCGCCACGCGCAATGCCGAAGCATCTTCGGTGCCGCGGCCGTCGACGAGCGCATCGAGCTTCGCCTGCTCGCGGTCGAGGAACTCCCGGACGAGACCGGTTGGAATGTCGACGTCGTGCTCGGGGCGGTCGCAGAAGTCGGCGATGTATTCGCCGACGATCATCCCCGCGACCACGGTTTCGGCGACCGAGTTGCCGCCCAGGCGGTTGAAGCCGTGCATGTCCCAGCACGCGGCCTCGCCGGCGGCGAACAGGCCTTTCAACGTCGGGCTTTCTCCGGTGGGCGTGGTCCGCACGCCCCCCATCGTGTAGTGCGCGGCGGGCCGCACCGCGATCAATTCCGTTACGGGATCGATGCCGAGAAAATTCTGGCAGATCTCCTTGACCTCGCGCAGGCTCCGGTCGATGTGCTTCTGGCCGAGCTGCGTGATGTCGAGCCAAAGGTGGTCGCCGAAGCGCGTCTTCGCTCCCTTGCCCTTGCGGATATGCTCTTCCATCCGCCGCGAAACGACGTCGCGCGAGGCGAGCTCCTTCTTCTCGGGCTCGTAGTCGGGCATGAAGCGGTGGCCGTCCACGTCTTTCAGCAGGCCGCCGTCGCCGCGGCAGCCTTCCGTCACGAGAATGCCGGCGGGGAAAATGCCGGTGGGATGGAACTGGATCGCCTCCATGTTGCCTAGCGTCGCGACGCCGGTCTCGAGAGCGATCGCGGTGCCGATTCCTTCGCAGATGACGGCGTTGGTCGTGACGCGGTACAACCGGCCGGCGCCGCCGCTCGCAATCGCCGTGGCCTTCGCCACGTAGGCGACGAGCTCACCCGTGATGAGATTGCGGACGACCGCGCCATAGCAGCGTCCGCCGTCGTGGATCAGTGCGAGCGCCTCGGTGCGCTCGTGCACGGCGATCGATTCCGCGATCGCCTGATCGCTGACGGCGAACAGCATCGCGTGCCCGGTGCCGTCCGAGACGTAGCACGTGCGCCACTTCTTCGTGCCGCCGAAGTCGCGCTGCGCGACGAGACCGTGCGCCTCGTCCCGCTCGGTGATCGTGACCCTCTGGCCGTTGATGATGACTTCGCGGTCGCCTTTGCGCACGCGGCTCCACGGCACGCCCCACGCGGCGAGCTCGCGCACGGCCTTGGGCGCCGTGTTGACGAACATGCGGACGACGCGCTGGTCCGCACCCCAGTCGCTGCCGCGCACGGTGTCCTCGAAATGCACGTCCTCGTTGTCGCCCTGGCCCTTGATCACGTTGCCCAGCGAGGCCTGCATCCCGCCCTGCGCTGCGGCGGAGTGCGAGCGCTTCGGCGGGACCAGCGACAGGATCGTCACGTCGTGGCCGCGCCGCTTCGCGCCGATGCCCACGCGCAGGCCGGCGAGCCCGCCGCCGATCACGAGGACGTCCGTGTAGACGACCTTCATCGGGGCGCCACCGGCGCTGCGGGCGGCCGCACGATCAGATGCGCCGGCACGTAAGGCTCGCCGTAGCGGGGCGCGTGGCTGATGCCGATCTTGACGTACGCCGCGAGCGTCGCGAGACCCAGCGCAAGGAAGAACGCGGTGAGCGCCCACTTGAGCGCCTTCAACCGCCGGCGCGTCTGGTTCGGGTCAGGACCGGCGAGCCAGCCCCACTTGACCGCCAGCCGATAGAGCCCGATGCCCCCGTGGATCTCCACGGCGAAGAGCAGCAGCAGGTACAGCGGCCAGAAATGATCGCTCCACACGCGGTCGCCCGATTCGAACGGCCCGATGCGGTCGGGGCGCGTCAGCATCACGAACACGTGCGGCGACGCGAGGAAGAACATCGCGAAGCCGGTGACCGCCTGCCAGAACCAGAGCGTCGTGTCTTCGTGGCGCATCGCCTTCATGTGGCCACGGTACGACGCGTACTGCCGATAGCTGACGGGAAATTTGCGCAACGCCAGGAACGCGTGCGCGACGAAGAGCGCGATCACGCCGGCCACGACGGTGGAGACGAGCGCGGGATACGAGCGGCCGAAAACGAAGTAGCCCTCGAAGAATTTCGTGATCGTCCACATGGCGTCGTTGCCGAGCAGGATGCTCGACACGAAGAACATGTGGCCCCACATGAACAGCGCCAGGATGAGCCCGCTCCCGCTCTGCAGCACGTCGAGCCGCGCCGGCCAGCGCGATTTCCGCGGCGCGCCGGGAAAGCGGGCCCCGACGATTCCGGTGCCGTCCAATTCCATGCTCGGCGTCCTCCAGCAAAGGTCGGGTTGCGTGCACAGGGCGCCGACATGTCTCGACCCGCCGCCCATTGCGTCGCCGCAGCGTAGCGCCCTGCGCGCGCGCGACCCTTGACCTGCGTCAATGGCCTCTGCGCCGATGCGGGCACGATCACCGTTGCCGGATGAATTACGGATCCGCGGCGTTCGCGGATTCCGGCGTAACACAGGATCTGAAAGGAGCAGGACCATGTTTCAGGTCCGCATACACGGCCGCGGCGGACAGGGTGTCGTATCCGGCGCGGAGTTGCTTTCGGTTGCCGGGTTCCTCGAGGGCCGCTATGCGCAGGCTTTCCCGAGCTTCGGCTCCGAGCGAATGGGCGCGCCGGTGATGGCGTTCTGCCGCCTCGACGACAAGGAGATCCGGTTGCGCGAACCGGTGCTCGAGCCCGACGCGCTGATCATCCAGGACGCGACGCTGCTGCACCAGGTCGACCTCTTCACCGGGCTGCACGAGGACGGCTACATCCTGCTCAACTCGACCCGCGGATTCGACGAGCTCGGGCTGGCGGAGTTCACGCGCGACTTCCGCCCGGCGCGGCTCTGCACGGTGGCCGCCACCGAGATCGCGATCAAGCACGTCGGACGGGCGGTGCCGAACGTGCCGCTGCTCGGCGGATTCGCCGCCATCAGCGGGCAAGTCCGCCTCGAGTCGGTGGTCGCCGCCGTCCGCGAGAAGTTCCCGCACGCGATCGCCGAAAAGAACGTCGCGGCGGCGACCGAGGCGTTCGAGATCGTCAGCAGGCTGCGGGAGACCGCCGATGCTTAAGCAAACCGAAGGATCCCGTGCGGTGGCCGAGGCCATCGCGCTCTGCCGGCCGCAGGTGATCTGCGCCTATCCGATCACGCCGCAGACGCACATCGTCGAGGGCGTCGGCGAGATGGTGAAGGACGGCACGCTGGCGAACTGCGAGTTCATCAACGTCGAGTCGGAGTTCGCCGCGCTGTCGGTCGCCATCGGCGCGTCCGCCGCCGGCGCCCGCACGTATACCGCGACCAGCAGCCAGGGTCTCCTGTTCATGGCCGAGGCGGTCTACAACGCCGCGGGCCTGGGGCTGCCGATCGTGATGACCATCGGCAATCGGGCGATCGGCGCGCCGATCAACATCTGGAACGACCACTCGGACAGCATGTCGATGCGCGACGCCGGGTGGATCCAGCTGTTCGCGGAAACGAACCAGGAAGCGCTCGACCTGCACATCCAGGCATTCCGCCTGGCCGAGGAGCTCTCCTGTCCCGTCATGGTCTGCATGGACGGCTTCATCCTCACGCACGCCTACGATCGCGTGGACATCCCCACCCAGGCTCAGGTGGACGCCTACCTGCCGCCGTTCGAGCCGCGGCAGATCCTCGACCCTGCGGAGCCGGTGACGATCGGGGCGATGGTCGGCCCGGAGGCGTTCACCGAAGTGCGCTACCTCGCGCACCACAAGCAGCTGCGCGCACTGCCGTTGATTCCGCAGCTCTCGGCCGAGTTTCACGCCCAATTCGGCCGCGCCTCGGGCGGGCTCGTCCGCTCCTACCGCACGGCAGACGCGGAGACGATCGTCGTCGCGCTCGGATCCGTCAACGGCACGGTCCAGGAAGTGGTCGACGAAATGCGCGGCGAGGGTGTCGCCATCGGCTCGGTCTCGATCTGCGCGTTCCGTCCGTTCCCGCTGGCCGCTCTGCGCGACGCGCTCGCCCACGCGAAACGCGTCGTCGTGCTCGAGAAATGCCTCGCCGTCGGCCTTGGCGGAATCGTCTCCGACGGCGTGCGGAAGTCGCTGTCCGGGATTCAGCTTAAGGGCTACACGGTGATTGCGGGCCTCGGCGGCCGCGCGATCACGCGCAAGTCGCTGAAGCAGCTGTTCGAGGACGCCGGCGCCGACGAGCTGGAGCAGGTGACCTTCCTCGACCTCAACGCCGACGTCGTCGCCCACGAGCTCGAGCGCGAGCAGCAGGCGCGCCGTTCCGGCCCGACCGCGGAGGCCATCCTCCGCCGGATCGGCACGGTCGGCTCGCGGATCGCATGACGACGAATCGGGAAAGAACATGGCCATTCCACTGCAGGAGGTGAAGTTCTACCAGACCGGCACGTTCACCGTCGGCAACCGGCTGCTCGCCGAGGGCGAACGGTCGGTGCAGGCCAACATGACGCGCACCAATTCGCTCAATTCCGGGCACCGCGCGTGCCAGGGCTGCGGCGAGGCGCTCGGCGCGCGCTACGCGATCGACGCGGCGATGCGCGCCGCCGGCAACCAGGTGATCGCCGTCAATGCCACCGGCTGCCTCGAGGTGTTCTCGACGCCGTACCCGGAGACTTCGTGGCAGATCCCGTGGATCCACTCGCTGTTCGGCAACGCCGCGGCCGTGGCCTCCGGCGTCGCCGCGGCGATGCGGAGGCGGGGCCGGACGGAGGTCCGCGTCGTCGCGCAGGGCGGCGACGGCGGCACCACCGACATCGGCTTCGGTTGCCTGTCCGGGATGTTCGAGCGCAACGACGACGTGCTCTACATCTGCTACGACAACGAGGCGTACATGAACACGGGCGTGCAGCGCTCCAGCGCCACCCCGCCCGCGGCGCGCACGGCGACGACGATGGCGGTCGGCCGCGAGCCGGGCAATGTGTTCGGCACCGGCAAGAACGTGCCGCTGATCGCGATGGCGCACGGCATTCCGTACGTCGCGACGGCGAGCGTCGCGAACCTGCGCGACCTCGAATACAAGGTGACGCGCGCGATGGGCATCCACGGCGCGCGCTACGTCCACATCCACGTTCCCTGTCCGCTGGGCTGGGGCTCGGCGCCGGAGGACACGATCAAGATCGCACGCATGGCGGTCGAGTCCGGGCTGTTCCCGCTGTTCGAGGCGGTCGACGGCGAGATCACCGGCCGGACGAAGATCCGGCGCCAGGTGCCGGTCACCGAATATCTCGAATTGCAGAAGCGTTTCGCGCACCTGTTCGGGAAGGAACCGGACACGAAGCGGCTGGCGATGATCCAGGCGACCGCGGACCGCAACATCGCCAAGTTCGGCTTGCTCGACTAGGAGAATGCCGGTGGAGAAGCCGTTTGCGATCACGCTGGACGTCGGCTCGAGCCTCGCCAACAAGACCGGATCCTGGCGCACGTCGCGGCCGCTGTACATCGACCGGATACCGCCCTGCAACAACGCCTGCCCGGCCGGCGAGGATGTCCAGGGCTGGCTCTATCACGCCGAGGGCGGCCATTACGAGGCCGCGTGGCGCGCGCTGACCGCGAACAACCCGCTGCCCGCCATCATGGGACGCGTCTGCTATCACCCCTGCGAGACCGCCTGCAATCGCGGGCAGCTCGACGAGACCGTCGGCATCAATTCGGTCGAACAATTCCTGGGCGACGAGGCGATTCTGCGCGGCTGGAAGTTCGCGCCGCCGGAAAAGGAGTCGGGCAAACGCGTGCTGGTCGTCGGCGCCGGTCCGTCGGGGTTGTCCGCCGCGTATCACCTGCGCCGGTTCGGCCATGCTGTGTCGATCGCCGAAGCGGGCCCGCTCGCGGGCGGGATGATGCGCTTCGGCATCCCGAAGTACCGGCTTCCCCGCAACATCATCGACGCGGAAGTGGCGCGGATCGTCGACATGGGCGTCGAGCTCACGCTGAACCGGAAAGTGACGAAGATCCTCGAAACGATGCAGGCGGGGAAATACGACGCCGCGTTTCTCGCCGTCGGCGCGCACATCGCCAAGCGCGCGTACATCCCCGCCGGCGAAGCGGCGCGGATGCTCGACGCCGTGCAGGTCCTGCGCAGCATGGAAGGCGAAGACAAGCCGATGCTGGGCCGCCGGGTCGTCGTCTACGGCGGCGGCAATACCGCGCTCGACGTCGCGCGCACGGCAAAGCGGCTGGGCGCCACCGAGGCGATCATCGTCTACCGCCGCACCCGCGAGAAGATGCCCGCGCACGACTTCGAAGTGGAGGAAGCGCTGCAGGAAGGCGTGATGATCAAGTGGCTGTCGACGATCAAGAACATGGCCAGCGAGGGCACGCTGACGGTCGAGAAGATGGCGCTCGACGCGAAGGGCTTCCCGCAGCCTACCGGCGAGTTCGAGACGCTGGAGGCCGATTCGCTGGTGCTTGCGCTCGGGCAGGACGTCGACCTGTCGCTGCTCGAGGGCGTGCCGGGCCTCGCGATCAAGGACGGCACCGTCGAGGTCGGCCCCAACATGATGACGGGCTACGCGGGAATATTCGCGGGCGGCGACATGGTTCCGTCGGAGCGCACGGTCACGGTCGGCGTGGGCCACGGCAGGAAGGCCGCCCGCCACATCGACGCCTGGCTGAACGGCGGGAGCTACGTGCCGCCGGCCAAGCACGAGCTCGCGACCTTCGAAAAGCTGAATACCTGGTACTACAGCGATGCGCCCAAGACCGTGCGCCCGGTGCTCGACATGGTGCGCCGCCGGTCCACGTTCGACGAGGTCGTGAAGGGGCTCAACGAGACCAACGCGCTGTTCGAGGCGCGACGGTGCCTCTCCTGCGGCAACTGCTTCGAATGCGACAACTGCTATGGCGTGTGCCCCGACAACGCCGTGATCAAGCTCGGGCCGGGCAAGCGCTTCGAGTTCAACCTCGACTACTGCAAGGGCTGCGGCATGTGCGTCGCGGAATGCCCGTGCGGCGCGATCAAGATGGTGCCGGAAACGCTCTGAAAAGCCGGGTCGGATTCGATTCCCGGCAGACCCTCTGCTCGTCGCCGGGAGCGCAAGGAAGTCGTATCCGACCCTACTTGTACAACCCAGCAAAGGAAACACTCCATGTCCCAGAACAACCCGAACGGCATGCGGATGAGCGTCCCCGAGTGGTTTCCAAAAGGCGTTGCGCTGCTGCGCGATCCGACGCTCAACAAGGGCACGGCGTTCACCGACTCCGAGCGCGATGCCCTGGGCCTTCGCGGGCTGCTTCCACCGCATGTTTGCTCGCAGGAGGAGCAGGTGGATCGGGTGCTGGCGAATTTCCGCGCGAAGCCGACCGACCTCGACAAGTACGTCAATCTCTCCGCGTTGCACGATCGCAACGAGGCCCTCTTCTTCCGGATCGTCATCGACCATCCGGACGAGATGCTGCCGATCATCTACACGCCGACGGTGGGCCTCGCGTGCCAGCAGTTCGGCCACATCTTCCAGCGTCCGCGCGGCCTGTTCATCAGCGCCGGTGACCGCGGCCGGGTCGAGAGCATCCTGCGCAACTGGCCGTACCGCGACGTGGCGATCATCGTCGTCAGCGACGGGGAGCGCATCCTCGGATTGGGCGATCTCGGCGCGAACGGCATGGGCATCCCGGTCGGCAAGCTCTGGCTGTACACCGCCTGCGCCGGCATCCACCCGAATCAGTGCCTGCCGGTCATCCTCGACATGGGGACCAACAACGAGGCGCTTCTAGGGGATCCGCTCTACATCGGCCTGCAGCAGAAGCGCGTGCGCGGAGCGGCCTACGACGAACTGGTCGACGAATTCATCACCGCCACGCAGCGGGTGTTCCCGGGCGTGGTCGTGCAGTTCGAGGACTTCGCCAACCAGAACGCGTTCCGCCTGCTCGAGACGTACCGGGAGCGCATCTGCACGTTCAACGACGACATCCAGGGCACCGCGGCGGTTGCGCTCGCGGGCATCATTTCGGCGATTCGCGTCTCCGGCGGCAAGCTCGCGGACCAGCGGATCCTGTTCATGGGCGCCGGCGAGGCGGCCACCGGCATCGCCGACCTGACGGTGGCCGCGATGGTTGCCGAGGGAATGGGCGAGGCGGACGCACGCAAACGCTGCTGGCTGGTCGACTCGAAGGGCCTCGTCGTGAAGAGCCGAGCGGATCTCGGGGCGCACAAGCGGCCCTACGCGCACGAGCACGCGCCGATCGCCGATTTCCTCGCCGCGGTGAAGGCGCTCGCGCCCACGGCGATCATCGGTGTGGCGGCGGTCGGAGGCACCTTCACGCAGCAGGTCGTCGAGGAGATGGCGAGGATCAACAAGCGGCCGATCGTGTTCGCGCTGTCCAATCCCACGTCGAAGGCGGAATGCACCGCCGAGCAGGCATACCGCTGGAGCGGCGGCCGCGCGCTGTTCGCATGCGGAAGCCCGTTCGATCCGGTCACGATCGACGGCCGTACGCACGTTCCGCGCCAGGGCAACAACTCGTACATTTTCCCGGGCGTGGGACTCGCCGCAGTCGCCATCCGCGCGACGCGCGTGACGGACGGGATGTTCATGGCGGCGGCGCGAACGCTCGCGCGGCAGGTCACCGAAGCCGATCTCGCGCAGGGGAGCCTCTATCCGCCGCTCGCGCAGGTTCGCGACGTGTCGGCGCACATCGCGGCGGCCGTCGCGCAGGTCGCGTACGAGCATGGTCTTGCGACGGTTCCGAAGCCCGCCGATCTGCTGGCCTTCGTCCGGTCCCGGATGTACGACCCGCAGTACGCGAGCTACGCCTAGCAGAAGGCCACTTATCACGGGCGGCGACTCGACCTGCGCCCGTCGACCCGCGGCCCGGCCGACGCGTGTTGATCTGTATCAACGCGGCGAACGTGCGGCGGCACAACCTGCGTGCGTTGATCTGCGTCAACGCCCGAACCGGGCCGCTCGCATAGGCTGCAACTGGTTCCAAAGGGCGCTCCGCCGCCTTTGCCGCGCCGATGGAATCGGTACCGTACAAGCGATGAACCCCTACGCCATCTTTGTCCTCTACCTGCTGGCGATTCTCGGCTTCGTGGGCGTGACGCTTCTGATGAACCGTGTGCTGGGCCCCAAGCCCGTCGCCTCGGCGATGAAGCTCGAGCCCTTCGAGTGCGGCGCGACCGCCATCGATACGCGGAACGTCAGGGCGGTCCCGATCAAGTATTACGCGGTCGCGATCGTCTTCATTCTCTTCGATCTCGAGACCGTGTTCCTCTTCATCTGGGCGCTGGGCGCGCAGCCGATCACCGGGTTCACGCTGCTGCTCTTCGGCTTCTTCGTCTTCCTGCTCGTCCTGATCCTGCTCTACGTCTACCGGGCGCGGCTTCTCGAAGGCGTGACGGAATGACGATGGGTTCGCGCACGATCCCGATCCGCCCGGAGACCTCGCGGTCGGCGGCGTTCGAATACCTGACGACCAAGAAGGATGAACTCGTCGGCTGGGCACGCAAGTTCTCGCTGTTCCCGTACCCGTTCGTCACCGCGTGCTGCGCGATGGAGTTCATGGCGGTGAGCTCGTCGCCCTACGACACCGACCGCTTCGGCGCCGCGCTGCCACGGTTCTCGCCGCGCCAGGCCGACCTGCTGATGGTCGTGGGCACCGTGACGCACAAGCAGGCGCCGGTCCTGCTCAAGGTCTACGAGCAGATGTGCGAGCCGAAGTGGGTGATGGCCTTCGGCGTGTGCGCGACCTCTGGCGGCTTCTACCAGAACTACGCGACGTTGCTGGGCATCGACAAGATCATTCCGGTCGACATCTACGTTCCGGGATGCCCGCCGCGACCCGAGATGGTGATCGACGGCATCATGCGATTGCAGGACATGATCGCGCGCGCGAAGCACCCCATCGTCACCCGGGACTTCTGATGGTGTCGGCCGAAGTGCTCGAGCTGCTGCTGAAACGACTGGGTCCCGTCGCCTCCGAGGCGTCGTTCTCGCACGGCACGCTGGTGATCGCCCTCCCGCCCGCGGCGCTCCTCGACACGGTCCGGGTCATGCAGGCGGAATTCCAGTTCGACCTCTTCCTCGACGTGACCGCGGTCGACTGGCCCGGACAGGCGCTGCGCTTCGAAGTCGTCCACCACTTCTATTCGACGACGCACTTCGGGCGCGTGCGGCTGAAGACCCGCGTGTCCCAACAGGACCCGGCCGCAGATTCGCTGGTTTCGCTGTACGGCTCGGCCCGCTACATGGAACGGGAATGCCACGACATGTACGGGATCGTCTTTCACGGCAACGCCGACCTGCGCCCGATCCTCCTGTACGAAGGCTTCGTCGGACACCCGCTGCGCAAGGACTACCGGAAGGATCACGAGCAGCCGCTCGTGCCCTACCGCAAGTGACGGCACCGCTCATGGACATGAAGCTGCCCAACCCCGTCCGCTCGGCGTTCGAAACGCACCTCCGCGACGACACGGTGATCGTCAACATCGGCCCGTCCCACCCCGCGACGCACGGGACGGTCCAGATCATCGCCGAGCTGGATGGCGAGAAAGTGCTGCGCACCGACGTGCACTGCGGGTACCTGCACCGCGGCTTCGAGAAGGAGTGCGAGTCGCACACGTGGGCCAACCTGATTCCCTACGTCGACCGGCTCAACTACGTGTCCGCGCTGATCAACGACTTCGCGTACTGCGACGCCGTCGAAAAGCTGATGGGGATCGAGATCACCCCGCGCTGCCGCCATCTGCGCACGCTGCTGTCCGAATACTCGCGGATCGTCGATCACCTGACCTGCATCGCCGCGGGGCTGATGGAGCTCGGCGCCATGACCGCGTTCCTCTACCTCGTCATGGTCCGCGACTACATGTACGAGCACCTGGCCGACCTGACCGGCGCGCGCGTGACGTACACCTACGGCCGCATCGGCGGATTGGCCCGCGACCTGCCGGAAGGATGGCTGCAACGCCTCGACGGGATTCTGGACAAGTACGAGGTCTTCGTCGCGCGCGTCCACGGCCTCATGGACCGCAACCGCATCTTCATCGACCGCATGCGCAACGTCGGCGTGATATCGACGGCCGACGCGATCAACTGGGGCTACACCGGCCCGATCCTGCGCAGCACCGGCGCGCCGCGCGACCTGCGCCGCGACACGCCCTATCTCGCGTACGCGGAGCTGGACTTCGAGGTCCCCGTCGGAATCAACGGCGACAACTACGACCGTTACTACGTGCGCATGTGCGAGATGGACGAGTCGGTGCACATAATCCGGCAGCTGATGGATTCGCTGCCCGCCGGCCCGATCAACGTCGACGACCGCCGCTGCGTGTTTCCGGAAAAGCACCTCGTCTACACCGAGATCGAGTCGCTGATCAATCACTTCAAGCTCGTGATGGACGGGCCGCAGGTGCCGGCGGGGGACGCGTACTCGGCGCACGAGTCGCCCAACGGCGAGCTCGGTTTCTACATCGTGAGCAACGGCGCGGGCATCCCGCACAAGGTCCATGTGCGCGCCCCGAGCTTCGTGCACATGGGCGGCGTGCACAGGATGCTGGACGGCTACCAGCTCGCGGACATCGTGCCCACCTTCGGCTCGGTCAACATGATCGGCGGCGAGTGCGATCGGTAGAGCGATGAAGCATCTGATCCCCGAATTCGAGCGCCTGAAGGCGCGCTTTCCCAAGGGCTTCGAGTCCTCGCTGGTGCTGCCCTGCGTGCGCCGCATCCAGGAGGACCGCGGTTACGTCGCCGACAGCGACATCGACGGCCTCACCGAGTATCTCGGCGTGCCCCGGATGCAGATCGAGCAGGTGCTCTCGTACTACACGCAGTTCCGGCGCAAGCCCATCGGCCGCTGGCACGTCCAGGCCTGCCGCAACGTGACCTGCTCGATGCGTGGCGCCGAGCGGCTCATCGACCATCTGGCGAAAAAGCTGGGCGCGGCGCCGGGCGGGACCACCGCCGATGGACGGTTCACGCTGTCGACGGTCGAGTGCCTGGGATCCTGCGGCACTGCGCCGGTGGTGATGGTCAACGACACCTACCACGAGAACATGAGCGCCGAGAAGCTCGACGCGCTGCTGAGCGAGCTCAAATGAACGGCCCCCACGCTCACTGCGTTCGCTGCTCCGCGAGGGACGCCCACCCGAGCAGGGCGAAGCCAAGGCCCGCAGGGCGCGTCTGCGAACTCGGGCGGCGGCCGACACCACAACGCAACGCGTCCGGCACGACACTGCGGAGGCCGCGCTCAGTGCCCTTCGGGCGGCCGGGCGGGCGGATGGACGGCCCCCACGCTCACTGCGTTCGCTGCCCCCCGAGGGGGCGCTCAGTGCCCTTCGGGCGGCCGGGCGGGCACTGACATGCCCGGCACCCAACTGCTGATGACGTTCCCGGTCACCGCGACCTCGCATACGCTCGCGGACTACCGTGCGCGCGGCGGCTACGCGACGCTGCAGAAGGCGCTGACGCAGATGGGGCCGCAGGACATCACCAAGGAGGTCGCGGCGTCCGGCATCCTCGGCCACGGCGGCGCCGCGTTCTCCGCCGGCCGGAAGTGGGGCGTCATCAAGCTCGACGACCACCAGCCGCACTACCTGTGCGCCAACGCCGACGAAGGCGAGCCGGGAACATTCAAGGATCGCTGGATCCTCGAGCATGCGCCGCACCTGCTGCTCGAATCGATGCTGATCGCGTCGTATGCACTGCAGGTCGAACACGCGTTCGTCTACATCCGCGGCGAATTCGACCTTCCCTACCGCCGGCTCGCGGCGGCCGTCGAAGAGGCCTACCAGGCCGGCCTTTTCGGCGAACGGATCCTGGGCAACGATTTTTCCTGCGACATCGTCGTCTACCGCGGCGCCGGATCCTATGTCTGCGGCGAAGCGTCGGGACTCCTGTCCTCGCTCGAAGGCAAACGCGGCTATCCGCGCAACCGCCCGCCGCGGCTGACCGTGAAGGGCCTCTACCAGATGCCCACGGTTGTCAACAACGTCGAGACGCTCGCCAATGTCACCGGAATCATCGCGCACGGGGCCGCCGCGTTCAAGAAGGTCGGAACACCCAAGAGTCCCGGCACGCAGCTCGTCTCGATCTCGGGACATATCAACCGGCCCGGCGTCTACGAAGTCGAGTACGGCTATCCGCTGAAGAAATTCCTCTACGAGGATTGCGGCGGGATCCTCGGCGGGAAGGCGCTCAAATGCATCATCCCGGGCGGCGTGTCGACGAAGGTGCTCACCGCGGCGGAGATCGAAGCGGTCACCTACGACCACGCGTCGTTCGACGCCGCCGGATCGTCGCTGGGCTCCGGCGGCATGATCGTCATCGCCGAGGGCACGTGCATGGTGCACCTGATGCAGGTGCTGCTGCGCTTCTACCATCACGAATCCTGCGGCCAGTGCACGCCTTGCCGCGAGGGCATGGGGTGGATGCACCGGATCATCGACCGCATCGCCGCGGGTGCGGGCGAGCCCGACGACATCGATCGCCTGTACCAGATCTCGCGCTGGAACGACGGCAACACGATCTGCGGCATGGGCGACGCGGCCGGATACGCGGCGGTCGGCATCCTCAACAAATACCGCGACGAATTCGAATACTGCATCGCGAACAAGCGCCCGCGGCTGGGCGGCAACCTCGAGGTCTCCGGGAATGCCTGAGATCTTCATCGACGGCCATCCGGTCCAGGCGAAGGACAACCAATCCGTCCTGGAGGCGGCGCTCGCCGGCGGCCACTTCATACCGTACTTCTGCTGGCATCCGAAGCTGTCGGTGGCCGGCAACTGCCGCATCTGCGTGGTGCAGGTGGAGGGGCGCAGCTGGGTCGAGATCTCCTGCAACATGCCCGTCGCCGAGGGGCTCAAGGTGTTCACCGACTCCGAGCTCGTGCGCGCGCATCGCAAGATGGTGATGCAGTTCATGACGCTCAATCATCCGGTCGACTGCGGCATCTGCGACAAGGCCGGCGAGTGCAAGCTGCAGGACTATCACTACGCGTACAACGGCGCGCCTTCCATCTCCCGCGACCCCAAGGTCCGTTCGACCAAGTTCCACGATCTCTCCGAACGCATCGTGCTCGACAACGAGCGGTGCATCCTCTGCTCGCGCTGCGTGCGGTTCACCCACGAGGTTTCGAAGTCCAGCGCGCTCGGCATCAAGCAGCGCGGCGACGCCTCCGTGGTCCGGGCCAGCGAGGACGGCGCTCTCGACGCCGATCCCTACTCGGACAACGTCATCGACATCTGTCCCGTGGGCGCGCTGCTGTCGCGGCCGTTTCTCTACAAGGCACGCGTCTGGTACCTGAAGCCGACTCCTTCGGTCTGCCCGGGCTGCGCGCGCGGGTGCACGGTCAACCTCTGGCATCGCAAGCCGGAGTGGCGCCTGAAGGAGCTCGACTCCGGACAGAACAGCAGCGTCGCGCGGGTGACGCCGCTCGAGAATCCCGCGGTGAACGGGCCCTGGATCTGCAACAAGGGGCGCGACCTCGCGCAGATCTTCGAGCGCCCCCGCGCCGAAGAGCCGATGCTCAAGGGGAAGCCCGTCGCGCTGACCGCGGCCATCGACGCCGCCCGCCGGCTCGTCGACGCCGCGCGACATCCGGTGGCGGTGGCGTCTTCCTGGGGCTCGAACGAGGAGCTCGCGGCCTTCAGCGAGGCGCTGGGTGGACGCTTCCAGGCGTTCTACAAGGCGGATTGGACGCCCGCGCCGGGCGAGCCGGTCGAAGACGACATCCTGATCCGCGCGGACAAGAATCCGAACACGGCCGCCGCGCGCGCGCTGGTCCCGCCGCTGCCGGACACGGTGGCGTTCGCCGCCGACACGGATCTCGTGCTGGTCTGGGGCGAAGGCTTCGACTTCGCCCGCATCCCCGCCAAGGCGAAGATCATCTTCGTCAACGCGTACCTCGCGCCGGAGAACGGTCACGCCGACGTCTTCTTCCCGGTCAGCATCCAGACGGAACGTCACGGGCACTACACGAATTTCGAGGGTGTCGTCAGCGCGTTCGAGCCCTGCTTTCCGAAACGGCCGGGCGTCGCCGACGCCGAGACGCTGTTCGCCGCGCTGGCGGTGGAGACGGCGGAAAAGCCATGATCCAGGATCTGGTGATCTATCTCATCTACATCGGCTACGCGCTGGCGGTGCTGCTGACGTTCGGCACCGTGCTGACGTGGGTCGAACGCAAGCAGGCGGCGGTGATGTCCGATCGGATCGGCGCCAATCGCGCGTACATCCGCATCCCGTTCACGCAGTACAAGATGGTGTGGATGGGGCTGTTCCACGGCATTGCCGACGGCCTGAAGATGCTGCTGAAGGAGGACTGGAAGCCCAACTCCTACGACCGGTATGCGTACGCCCTTGGACCGTGGGTGGCGTTCACGCCGGTGCTCCTGGTCTTCGCCGTCATCCCGTTCGGCGGGACGCTCGATCCGGGCAGGCTCCTGCAGGGAATTCCCGCCGCATCGGCCTGGTTCGGCGACAGGACGTACCCGATGCAGATCGCGAGGCTCGACGCCGGCCTCCTGGTCGTGTTCGCATTCGGCGGCATATCGATCATCGGCGCGATGCTTGCGGGCTGGTCGTCGTCCAACAAGTTCTCGCTGCTGGGCGCCATCCGCGCGGGCTCGCAGATGATCTCCTACGAACTGATCATGGGGCTCACCCTACTGGGCCTGATCCTCATCTACGGCACGCTCGACCTCAACGCGATCGTCCAGCAGCAATCCGGCGTCATCCTGGGGTTTCTGCCGGCTTGGGGCGTCTTCCACCAGCCATTCGCCGCCATCCTCTTTCTCGTCGCGGCCGTGGCCGAGAACAAGCGCATTCCGTTCGACCTGCCGGAGGCCGAGTCGGAACTGATCGCCGGCTTCTACACCGAGTACAGCGCGATGAAGATGGGGCTCTTCATGTTCGCCGAGTTCATCGAGATCGCGATCGTCGCCGCGCTGTTCGCCACGCTGTTCCTGGGCGGCTACAACCTGCCCTTCATGACCGACGCCGGGTTCGTCTTTCCCGGAGGCCGCGCGGTGCCGATGAGCCACGGCGCGGTCGTCGTGACGCAGATGGTCGTCTTCCTCGCCAAGGTGCTGTTGATGGCGAGCTTCCAGATTCTGATCCGCTGGTCGTTGCCGCGATTCCGGTACGACCAGGTGTTGGGTTTCGCGTGGAAATTCATGCTGCCGCTGGCCCTCGCCAACCTTACGGTCACCGCCATCGTGGCATGGGCGCTCCGGACGCAGGCACCTTGAGCCGGAAACCGCACCGCCGGAAGGTCTACTGGAACGAACCCACGATGACGTGGTGGGAACGGGCGTACCTGTTCGAGATCCTGCGCGGCCTCGGCATCACCGGCGGCGTCTTCCTGGCGAACATGTGGCGCTGGATGACGTTTCGCAAAGGCGCGCTGACCACTTACTACCCGGAGGAGACGAGGGCCGACTACGCCGCGGGAAACCGCGGCAAGCACATCCTGACGCAGCGCCCCGACGGCACGCCGCAGTGCATCGCCTGCAACATGTGCGCGACCGTGTGCCCGGCACAGGTCATCGAGATCGACGCGGCGTTCGACCCCGACGATCCCGCGCACCCCAAATACCCGTCCCGCTTCGAGATCGACTATTCGCGGTGCATCTTCTGCGGCTTGTGCGTGGAGGCGTGCCCGGAGGACGCGATCCGCATGGTGAAGGAGGTGCCCGACCTGCCCTCCGGGGACCGCGTGCACATGTGGCTCCGGAAAGAGGAGCTCCTCACGTGGAAGCCGCAGAGCGATGTCGCCAAGCCCTACCCCGCGAAGGGCGCGGCTTCCGCGGGCCGGGCTTCCGTGCGTCCGGCTTCCGTGGGTCCGGCTTCAGCCGGACGCGGCAAGCCGACCGGCCACAAGCCGCCTGAAGGCGGCCCCACGACAACCAAGGCGAAGGGGGCCGCGGCATGATCGAGACCCTGCTGCAGAACCTCGACACGCTGCTGCTGGTCGTCTTCGGCGTGACGGCGCTCGTCGCGGCATCGCTGATGCTGGTCCTGCGGCACCCGATGCAGGTGGCGATGGCGCTCGTCGCGACCATGGTGTCGCTGGGCGCGATCTACGGCCTGCTCGGCGTGCATTTCATCGCCGCCTTCCAGGTGCTGATCTACGTCAGCGCCGTGATGGTCTTCATGGTGTACGTGATCATGCTGCTCGACGTGCGCGACCCGTCGTTCACGCGCCGCTTCTCGGCGCTGCTCGGGCCCGGACTCGTCGGCGGCGCGCTGCTGCTCGCGGCATTGGCGTACGCGCTGTGGCACGCGCTGCGCGCGCCGCCCGGCCCGGCCATCTCGTTCGGCCTCCAGCAATTCTCGATCGCGTTCCTGAACGAGTACTGGCTGCACTTCGAGCTCACGTCGGTGCTGCTCGTGGCGGCCGTCGTCGCGGCGATGGCGGTGATCAGGGGCAGCCGGAAGAAAAATGGATAAGGTGCAGTTCCTCCTCTTCGTCGCCGTGGCGCTGTTCGCGCTGGGACTCCTCGGCGTCATCGTCCGGCGCAATCTGCTCGTCATGCTGATGTGCATGGAGCTGATGCTGAACGGCGTGAACCTCTCCCTCGTCACGTTCGCGCAGCAGTCGGGCACGGCATCCGGCGCGGTGCTGGTCTTCCTGATCTTCGTCGTGGCCGCGGCCGAGATCGCCATTGCCATCCCCATCGTGCTCCTCCTCGTGCGCCGGAAGCGCACGCTGGAAGCGGACGCCTTCGCGGACCTGAAAGGATAGCCGGTGCTGTACCCGCTCACGCTGATCGTCGTCCTGCCGCTGGCCGGCGCGATCCTCAATGGCCTCCTGGCCACGCAGTTCTCGGGCAGGCCCCTCGGGAAAACCTTCGTGACCGTGGTTGGCTGCGGGTTGCCGATCCTGTCGTTCGTCCTCGCGGTGCAAAGCTTCTTCGCGCTGCAGGCGACGGGCGGCACGCCGCTGGTGGAGACCGCCTACACGTGGGCGCGGATCGGCGCGCGCGCGTTCGACGTCGCGTTCTACTTCGATCGCCTGTCCGCGGTCATGACGCTGATCGTGACCGGCGTCGGCTCGGCGATCCACATCTACTCGATCGGCTACATGAAGGACGACAAGGGCTACGCCCGCTTCTTCGCGTTCCTCAATCTGTTCCTGTTCTTCATGCTGACGCTCGTGCTGGGGCGCTCGCTGCTCGTCCTGTTCGTCGGCTGGGAGGGCGTCGGGCTCGCGTCGTATCTGCTGATCGGCTTCTGGTTCGACGACCCCGCCAACGCCGCGGCCGGCAAGAAGGCGTTCATCACCAACCGCATCGGCGACGCCGGCTTCCTGCTCGGGATGTTCCTGCTGTACTGGGGCTTCGGCACGCTGGAGATGGACAAGATCAACGCGGCCTTCGGAAGCGGCGCGGCTCCCGCCGTTTCGGCCAGCCTCGCCGGCATCCTGCTGTTCATCGGCGCGTCCGGCAAGTCGGCGCAGATCCCGCTGCACGTCTGGCTGCCCGACGCGATGGCGGGCCCGACGCCGGTGTCGGCGCTGATCCACGCGGCGACGATGGTGACCGCCGGCGTGTACCTCGTCGCGCGGATGTCCGGGCTCTACCTGCAGGCGCCGGAGGCCTCCGCGGTCGTCACCGTGATCGGTGCGGCAACCGCATTCTTCGCCGCCACGATTGCGATCGCGCAGACCGACATCAAGAAGGTGCTCGCCTATTCCACGGTGTCGCAGCTCGGGTTCATGTTCGTCGCGCTCGGCGTCGGCGCCTATGCGGTGGCGATTTTCCACGTCGTCACGCACGCGTTCTTCAAGGCCTGCCTGTTCCTCGGCTCGGGCAGCGTGATCCACGCGCTGCACGGCGAACAGGACATCACGAAGAT
>JANMBN010000437.1:0-3155 GCA_031360485.1 Betaproteobacteria bacterium
CCCTCGCCGTCGCGACGATCTTCCGCGACCTCGAGAGTCTTCGGGCCGAACGGGCGATGGAGCTGGCTGGCCGGTAGGTGCGGACGGCGTCATCGAGCGGAGTCGCGCGCAAGCGCACCGGTGAGCGCCGAGTCGATGGCGCTTTCGGCCCGGGGTCGAACCCGGCAGGGGTGGAGGAGGGGTCGTGGGCACGAGGTTCTCGGGGAACGTGACGCTGGTCGCCGGGGGCACCGGTGGGTTGGGACGCGCGGTCAGTCAGGCGTTCCTGGAGGAGGGCGCCACGGTCGTCGTGACGTATCGATCGCAGGATGAATTCGATGCGCTGGCGCGCGCGTCAGCCGCGCAGGCGCCGCGCTTGGAAGGCCGGCGCGTCGACGTCACCGACGAATCGGCGGCGCGCCAGCTGGTCGAGGCGGTCGTTGCCCGATACAAGCGGCTCGATGCCCTCGTGAATACGGTAGGGGGTTACGCCGGTGGCGTGAAGCTTTGGGACCTCGAAACGACGGTCCTCGATCACATGCTGACGCTCAATCTGCGCTCGGGTTACGCGCTGGCACGGGCGGTGGTGCCGGTGATGCTGAAGCAGGCGCGCGGCTCGATCGTGAACGTCGCGGCCAAGGCGGCGCTCGATCACCCCGCCGGCGCGGCCGCTTACGCCGCATCGAAGGCGGCGGCACTGGCGCTGATCGATTCGCTGGCCGCGGAGCTCGCCGGCACCGGCGTCCGCGTGAACTCGGTGCTGCCGAGCATCATCGACACCGAACCCAATCGCAAGGCGATGCCGGCCGCCAATTTTGCGAAGTGGCCGAAGCCGGAGGAATTGGCCCGCGTGATCCTGTTCCTCTGCAGCGCCGAGGCGGCGGCCATTCACGGTGCTTCGATCCCGGTCTACGGGAATCGATGATCGGCGAGCGTTCCGTCGCGGCCCGGCGATCCCGGGCGAAACGTCATTCGTCCAGTTTCAGATGCAGGTTGCTGGAGTAGTAGTCCTGCAGCACCAGCAGGTCGCAGTACACGTCCGCGGGAAATCCCTGCCGGTTACTGCGGCGGTCGGCGAGGAGATCGTCGAAATACGCGCTGCAGGCGGCGGGCTTGTTCCATTCCAGCGCAAGGAGATTCGCGATCCGCGGATACCGGGAAGCGAGCGCCTTTGGACGCACGCCCTCCGGCAAGTTGCCGAGCCACTTCGCGCTCAACGGCAGCAGGTAGTTCGCCGGCTCGACCTTGCGCAATAACGACCAGTCCTGCTCCGCAGCGTTGCTCCCGGACGACGGGTGCGTCGGCGCAAACCGGTCGCTGCGCGTGCCGAACAGGCTCACGTCATTGACGATCGGGCGCTTGTTGCGCGATTGATAGATCGACATTTTCCCAGGCGCGTGCGCCGCCGAAACGGAAGGCCGTAAGCGCGGAATGGCCCGCCCTACGCTGCGTTTGTTGGACGGAGCAAGAAGCGAACCGAAAAGACAAAACATAGGAAGATCAACGAGTTCGCATGCCCCGCGCAAGGAGCCGCCAGCGTCGATGTAAATATCGCCGACAGCATCCTGCGTGGTCGAAGGCCTATTGATCTTTTTTAATGGGCAACCTTGGAAGGGCGTGGCAGGCGCTTCAGTCGGGCTCGATCGCGCCGTTGTCCGTTCGGATTAAACCGATGAAAAGGATTGGCACAGCACCGCCCGGCCCCAGAGTTGCGTCGCAAACGGGATAGGGGCGCTTGACACCCGGGTTGCCCCCGGGTTCATTTGCGTCGATTTACGATCACACAACCCGTTGTGTCGAATGTCGATCCAGCGGACACGGAGGCATACCGTGGCAACGAACCTCGACCTCGACGACAAGCTAATCGAAGCGGCGCGCCAGCTCGGCGGGCACAAGACCAAGCGTGCTGCGGTGACGCGAGCGCTCGAAGAATATGTGCGATGGCTGCGCCAACAGGCCATCGCCAGTGATTTCGGCACAATCGACTACGACCCCAAGTTCGATTACAAGAAACAACGCCGGGTGGCGTGAAAGTAGTTGTCGATACGTCGGTCTGGTCGCTCGCGCTGCGGCGTCGATCACGACTTCGGATGCTGACCAGCTCATCGAGAATGGGCTTGGAGATAACGAGCGGGTCCTGCCTTCCGACAGTTCGTCGCACCGCCTCTTTGCCGCGTCCGCCTGGGAAAGCCCGAGCCGATACAAGGATGTTGGTGTCGAGGACGACCTTAACTCCTCTAAAACTGAAGTGCCCGGCTCCAGATCCCGATTCAATTCTTGTCGAGCAGGGTACCCGGTGTTCGCGCCGACGGGTGAGGCGCGGCCAATCGTCTGCGTCCCTTACGCCGCGCGCAGCAGTCGCTTGTCGATCGGTTGCACGGTGGCGAGCCGCTCTGGGTGCTGCTCAAGCTCCCACAGATCTACCGCCGCCTGCATGCGCAGCCAACTCTCGGCGGTCGTGTGCAGGAACTTGGCGACCCGGGCCGCCATCTCCGGCGAGAGGGCGCGCTTTTCCAGCAACAGTTCAGACACGCTCAGGCGCGATACACCCAAGCGCCGGGCGAGCTCGGTTTGGGTCATATGGAGCGCTGGCAACACGTCCTCGCGCAGCACTGCGCCGGGATGCGTGGGGCGCCGGCTGGGGTTTCGTAGGCTTCGCATCAGTGATAATCCTCTAGGTCAACTTGGGCAGCGTCCTCTCCCTCGAAAGCGAACGTGATTCGCCAATTGCCGGTCACGGTCACCGCGTATGTGCCGGCGCGGTCGCCCTTGAGGCCATGGAAGCGATAACCTGGCAAGTTCATGTCGTCAGGCCGCATCGCCGCGTCCAAGCGATCAAGGACGCGCTCGATTCTCGCCGCGCTTTGCGCCGGAATGCCCCGGTGATCGCCGCGTCGGAAGAAGCGTTCGAGCCCCTTATGCTTGAATCCGCGAATCATTGTCCGCTGTCATCCATAAGATTACACTGTAATTCAATACAGTACAAGCCGGCACAGGCCGTTCGGAAGAGACTCTGGACTCTGCGCCAGCCGGGTAGGCCGCCCGGTGTTCGCCCATCGGGCTAGGCGCGGCGGATATCTATAGGCGTTTATGCGTGCCTTTGCAGCGGTACAGCACGCGCGCCATCCCTCGCAGCGATCAGCGTCGCCTCGTACCACGTCATCAGCTTACGCCGC
>JANMBN010000274.1:0-17604 GCA_031360485.1 Betaproteobacteria bacterium
CGTTTCGAAGGCGGCCGCAAGCGCGATCTCGGCATGGGCATCGGCCGGGACATGGTAGCTCTCGACCTGCTCCAGCGCCCGCAATCGATAGTCGGTTCCGGCGTCGACCTCGACCACGTCGAGCCACACCTTCAAGAGCGCGATCGTCGGGAGGAAGCGCTCGCGCTGCAGCCCGTTGGGCCACAGGCCATCGGGAGCGTAGTTGGTCGTCATCACGAACACGACGCCGTGCCCGAACAGCGCCTCGAGCAGCCGGCCCAGGATCATCGCGTCGGCGATATCCGCGACGTGGAACTCGTCGAAGCAGACGAGTCGCCACTTGCGCGCGATGCGCGCCGCGACCGTCGCGAGCGGGTCGGGCTCGTGCTTCAACCTCGCGAGGTCCCCGTGGACATCGCGCATGAAGGCGTGGAAATGAACCCGCGCCTTGCGGCGAATGGCGACCGTCGCGTAGAACCCGTCCATCAGAAAGCTCTTGCCGCGTCCGACGCCGCCCCAGAGATAGACGCCGCGCGGTACCGCCGGCGGCGAAAACAGCTTCTTCAGGGTAGACCGGCGCGCGGCGCGAAACGCGTCGAGCTCGCTCGCGAGCTGCTGCAGCCGGTCGAGCGCGGCCGCCTGCGCAGGGTCGAGCGTCGTGCCGCGCGCGGCAAGAATCGGGTCGAGCCAGTCGATCAGCGCGCCGGAGCGCGGCCTGATCTCGACAGGAGCAGCGGCGTCGTTCATCGATCGAAAGAATCCCCCTCCGCCGTCGGCCGGGACGACACCGCGACGCGGTCGCCTACAGATTCAACGTGCGCCGGTCCACGGCCAGCGCCGCTTCCTTCGTCGCCTCGGACAGCGACGGATGCGCGTGGCAGATCCGCGCGAGATCCTCGCTGGCCGCTCCGAATTCCATCGCGACCACTCCCTCGGCGATCAACTCGGACGCCTGCGGGCCGATGATATGCACGCCGAGGATGCGATCCGTCGTCGCATCCGCCAGGATCTTCACGAATCCGGTCGTGTCGCCCAGCGCCCGTGCCCTGCCGTTGGCCGCGAACGGGAAGCTGCCGGAACGATAGGCGACGCCGGCCGACTTGAGCTCCTGTTCCGTCTTGCCGACCCAGGCGATCTCCGGCGACGTGTAGATGACCCACGGAACGGTGTTGAAGTCGACGTGACCGTGCTGGCCCGCGATGCGCTCGGCGACGGCGACGCCCTCCTCTTCGGCCTTGTGCGCCAGCATCGGGCCGCGCACGACGTCGCCAACGGCCCAGACGCCCGGCAGGTTCGTCCGGCATTCGTCGTTCACGGCGACGAATCCGCGCTCGTCCAGCTGGAGACCCACGGCGGCGGCGGCGAGGCCGGCCGTGTGCGGCACCCGACCGATCGCGACGATCAGCTTGTCGAACGTGGCCCGTTGCGGCTTGCCTTCCGCGTCCGCGTATTCGACGGTCACCTCCGCGCCGACGTCGACCCTGGAAATCTCGACACCCGTGTGGATCGCCAGGCCCTGCTTGGCGAAAGCCTTCATGGCCTCCTTCGCCACCGACTCGTCCGCCGCCCCGAGGAATGCCGGCAGGGCTTCGAGCACGGTCGTCTGCGCGCCCAGGCGGCGCCAGACGCTGCCCATCTCGAGGCCGATCACGCCTGCGCCCACGACGCCGAGCCGTTGCGGGACCTCCGTCATCGCGAGCGCACCGTCGTTGTCGAGTATGCGCACGTTGTCGATGACGACGCCGGGCAGCGCGCGCGGCTTCGAACCCGTCGCGACGATCACGTGTTTCGCCCTGAGTTCGGCGGGTTTTGCCCCGTCGACCTTGAGCTCCCACCCGCTGCCGGCGCTCCCGCCGGCGAACGAGCCGAGGCCGTGAAAGAACGCGACCTTGTTCTTCTTGAACAGGTAGAGAATGCCGTCGTTGTTCTGCGCGACGACCTTCTCCTTTCGCGCCAGCATGCGCTTCACGTCGATGGACAGGCCCTTGACCTCGATGCCGTGCTGGGCGAACGCGTGGCCCGCATGCTCGTAGTTCTCGGACGATTGCAGCAGCGCCTTCGACGGGATGCAGCCGACGTTGGTGCACGTGCCCCCGGGGGCGGGCTTGCCCCCGGCCCGCGTCCAGTCGTCGATGCAGGCCGTCGCAAAACCGAGCTGCGCGCAGCGGATCGCGGCGATGTAGCCGCCGGGACCGGCTCCGATGACCACGACATCGAACTGTTCAGGCATTTTCGAAGCGCTCGCTTCTCAAAGATCCAGCAGCATTCTGGCCGGGTCTTCCAGCGCTTCCTTGATGGCGACCAGCGACAGCACCGCCTCGCGGCCGTCGATGATCCGGTGATCATAGGACTGGGCGAGGTAGTTGATCGGGCGAATCACGACCTGCCCGTTTTCGACAACGGCGCGCTCCCGGGTCGCGTGGACGCCGAGGATCGCCGACTGCGGCGGGTTGATGATCGGCGTCGACAGCATCGAGCCGAAGACGCCGCCGTTGCTGATCGTGTACGTGCCCCCGGTCAGCTCCTCGACGGTCAGCTTGCCCTCCTGCGCGCGCTTGCCGAAATCGGCGATCTTCGACTCGATCTCCGCGATCGACAGCTGATCCGCGTCGCGGATGATCGGCACCACGAGACCGCGCGGACTTCCGACCGCTATGCCGATGTCGAAATATCCGTGGTAGACGATGTCGATGCCGTCGATCGACGCGTTGACGGCCGGAAACTTCTTCAGCGCATGCACCGCCGCCTTGACGAAGAAGCCCATGAAGCCGAGCTTGACGCCGTGCTCCTTCTCGAACCGGTCCTTGTACCGGTTGCGCAGGTCGATCACCGGCTGCATGTTGACCTCGTTGAACGTGGTCAGGATCGCAGCCGTCGATTGCGAGGCGACGAGCCGCTCGGCAACCCGCTGGCGCAGCCGGGACATCGGCACCCGCTGCTCGGGGCGCGCTGCCGATCCGGCGGCCGGCGCCGCCAGCGGCGGTGATCCCCGGGGTGCCGGTGCGGATGCGGGAGGGGCGGGCGCCGCGGTCGGCGCCGCAGCCGCCGACACCACGTCGCCTTTCGTTATTCGCCCGCCGCGTCCCGTGCCTTCGACGCTGGTCGGCGTCACGCCCCGGTCCGCCATCATCTTCCGCGCGGCCGGCAGCGCGATCGCCGGACCCGGCGTTGCGGCAGCGCGCGCCGACGCGGCGGACGCCGGCGTGTCGGCGCCCGCCACTGCGGCGGTCGCCGCGGCCGTCGCGGCGCCGTCGATGACGGCGATGATGTCCCCGCCCGCAACGGTCGCGCCGTCGCCCTGCCGGATCTCGACAAGCACGCCCGCCATGGGCGCAGGCAGTTCGAGCACGACCTTGTCGGTTTCGACGTCGACGAGATTCTCGTCGCGCGCCACGGCCTCGCCGACCTTCTTGTGCCAGCCGACGAGCGTCGCCTCGGAGACCGACTCCGGCAGCTGCGGGACCTTGACTTCGACTCGCATGCGTTGCTTTCCAGTCAGGTGGCGACGAGCATTTCGCCCATCGCGAGCGTCGGCGCGAATGCATCCCCGATCAGCTGCTTCTGCTGCGCGGTGTGCTTCGACATGTAGCCGACCGCCGTCGACGCCGACACCGGGCGACCCGCGTACGCGACGACCTGCGCCGGCAGGGCGTCGGCGCGGAAGTATTCGCGCAGCCGGTACCAGGCGCCCTGGTTCTGCGGCTCCTCCTGGCACCATACGACTTCCGTCGCGTTCGCATATTTCGCGAGCGCAGCGCGGAATTCGGCATGCGGAAACGGATACTGCTGCTCGACGCGGATGATGGCCGCGTCCTGGATCTTCTGTTCACGGCGGTGCGCGAGCAGCTCGTAGTAGACCTTTCCGCTGCAGGCGATCACGCGCTTGACGCCCTTCGGCGCGATCTTGTCGACCTCGCCGATCACGTTCTGGAATTGCCCGTCGGCGAGCTCCTCCATCGTCGACACGGCCTCCTTGTGCCGCAGCAGGCTCTTGGGGCTGATCACGATCAACGGGCGCCGGTACGGTCGGACCATCTGCCGCCGCAGCAGGTGGTAGATTTGCGCCGGCGTCGACGGCACGCAGACCTGCATGTTGTGTTCGGCGCAAAGCTGCAGGTAGCGCTCGGGTCGCGCCGAAGAATGCTCCGGGCCCTGCCCCTCATGGCCGTGCGGCAGCAGCATCACCAGCCCGCAGATCCGGCCCCACTTGGCTTCGCCGGAAGCGATGAACTGGTCGATCACGACCTGCGCGCCGTTGGCGAAGTCGCCGAATTGCGCTTCCCACGCGACGAGCCGGCCCGGATCCGATGTCGTGTACCCGTACTCGAAACCGAGCACCGCATTTTCCGTCAGCACGGAATCGATGACCTCGAACGTCGGCTGACCGGGCTTCACGTGCTCGAGCGGAATCCAGGTGCCGGAGTCCCATTTTTCCCGGTTCTGGTCGTGCAGCACCGCGTGCCGATGGGAAAAGGTCCCGCGGCCGACATCCTGGCCGGACAGGCGCACGCCGTAGCCGCCGTCGAGCAGCGTTGCATAGGCGAGCGTCTCGCCCATTCCCCAATCGAGCGGCAGTTTGCCCTCGCCCATCGCCAGCCGATCGGCGATGACGCGTTCCACCCTGGGATGGAGCTTGAACCCCGCGGGGATTTCGCCGAGCTTCCTCGCCAGCGCGCGCAGCGTGGCGATCGGCACCTTCGAATCGTAGGCCTCGGTCCAGTGGTGGTTCTTGAAAGGCGTCCAGTCCACCGTGTAGGAAGGCTTGAAATTGGACAGGATCGTGGTGTTGGTGTGGAGGCCCTTGTCCATCGCCGCGCGATACGTCGCGACCATCGCTTCGGGCTCTTCCGACTTGACGACGCCCTCGGCGACCAGCTGATCGGCGTAAAGCTGGCGAGTGCCCGGATGCTGGTTGATCTTTTTGTACATCAGCGGCTGCGTGACCATCGGCTCGTCGGCCTCGTTGTGGCCGAGCCGGCGGAAGCAGACGAGATCGATGAAGGCGTAGCGATGGAACTGCTGCCGGTAGTCCAGCGCGATCTCGATCGCGAGCAGGCAGGCCTCCGGATCGTCGCCGTTGACGTGCAGGATCGGCGCCTCGGCCATCTTCGCGATGTCGGTGCAGTAGATCGTGCCGCGCGTGTCGCGCGGGTCGGACGTCGTGAAGCCGATCTGGTTGTTGACGACGAGGTGGATCGTGCCGCCCGTGTAGAAGCCGCGGGTCTGCGCCATGTTCAGGACTTCCTGGATGACGCCTTGCGCAGAGACCGCGGCGTCGCCGTGGATCAGCACCGGCAGCACCTGGTCACCCGTGGCGTCGCCGCGACGGTGCTGCCGCGCGCGGACCGATCCTTCGACGACCGGATCGACTGCCTCCAGATGCGACGGGTTGAACGCGAGCGTCAGATGCATGGGCCCGCCGGGCGTGATCACGTCCGACGAGAAGCCCTGATGGTATTTGACGTCGCCGGCGGACAATTCCTGCGCGTACTTGCCCTCGAACTCGGAAAAGAGGTCGGCGGGCATCTTGCCCAGCGTGTTGACCAGCACGTTGAGTCGACCGCGGTGCGCCATGCCGATGACCGTCTCCTGCACGCCCGCCGCGCCGGCCCTCTGAATCAGATGGTCGAGCATCGGTATCATCGTCAGGCCACCCTCGCCGGAGAAGCGCTTCTGGCCGACGTACTTGGTGTGCAGGTAGCGTTCGAGCGTTTCCGCCGCGGTGAGCCGCTCGAGGACATGTCGCTTCTGCTCGGCGGTGTTCGTGGGCTTCGAGCGTATCGGCTCCAGCCGCTGCTGGATGAAACGCTTGGTCGTCGTGTCCGAGATGTACATGTACTCGGCACCCAGCGTGCGGCAATAGGTCTCCTTGAGCGCCGCGACGAGTTCGCGGAGCCGCATCCTGTCGGGGCCGGCCTTGAACGATCCGACGTCGAACTCGCTGTCGAAGTCCGCGCTGGCGAAGCCGTACGTCGCGAGGTCGAGATCCGCGATGTAGGGCTTCTCCTGGCGCTTGAGCGGATCGAGGTCGGCATGAAACATCCCGAGCGTGCGGAACTTGCCGATCATCTGCAGCACGAGCACCTGCTTGTGCATCGTCGACGCGTCGACCATCGCGCCCGCGATCTTGCGGTTCTTCGCGAGCCGGATGAAGGACTCGATCACCGGCGCGTGCGCGACGTCGTCCGCGCCGCCGCGCAGCGAATCGAAATAGGCGCGCCAATCCGCGGGAACGGCCGCCGGATCCGCCAGGTAGCGCTCGTATTGCTCCTCGATGAACGGCGCGTTGCCGCCGAACAGCGTGCTCGATGCTTCGTATTCCCGCAGCGTGCTCATGTGTGTCGCCCCGAATCGCCCCTGGTTCAGCGTTCGCCGAGCGGCTTCACCGAGCGTCGCGTCGCGCCCGTAAAGAGCTGGCGCGGCCGGCCGATCTTGTACTCCGGATCGGCGATCATCTCGTTCAGCTGCGCGATCCAGCCGACGGTGCGGGCCAGCGCGAAGACGGCGGTGAACAGCGGCACCGGGATGCCGATCGCCTTCTGCACGATGCCCGAATAGAAATCGACATTCGGATACAGCTTGCGCGAAACGAAATAGTCGTCCTCCAGCGCGATCTTCTCGAGCGCCATCGCGAGCTTGAACAGCGGATCGTCGCCGAGGCCAAGAACGTCCAGCACCTCGTAGCACGTCTCGCGCATGAGCTTGGCCCGCGGGTCGTAGTTCTTGTAGACGCGGTGCCCGAAGCCCATCAGCTTGACGCCCGAATTCTTGTCCTTGACCTTGCCGATGAATTCGCCGATCTTCGCCACTCCGCCCATCGCCTGGATCTGGCCCAGCATGTTGAGGCAGGCCTCGTTGGCGCCGCCGTGCGCGGGGCCCCACAGACAGGCCACGCCCGCCGCGATCGCAGCGAACGGGTTGGTGCCCGACGACGCGCACAACCGCACCGTCGACGTCGAGGCGTTCTGCTCGTGGTCGGCGTGCAGTATGAATATCCGGTCCAGCGCGCGCACCAGCACGTCGTTGACCTTGTAGTCCTCGCACGGCGTCGCGAACATCATCCGCATGAAGTTGGCCGCGTAGGACAGGTCGTTGCGCGGGTACATGTACGGCTGACCGACGGAATACTTGTACGCCATCGCGACCAGCGTCGGCATCTTGGCGATCAGCCGGATCGCCGATATGTCGCGCTCGTGCGCATCGTGCAGGTTCATCGAATCCGGATAGAACGCCGACAGCGCGCCGACGAGGCCGGTCAGCACCGCCATCGGGTGTGCATCGCGGCGAAATCCGCGCAGAAAGAACTGCATCTGCTCGTTGACCATCGTGTGCTTGATCACCCTGCCGACGAACACGGGCTTCTGCGCGGCATCGGGGAGCTCGCCGTACAGAAGGAGGTGGCACACCTCGAGGAAGTCGCACTTCACCGCGAGCTCCTCGATCGGGAAGCCGCGGTACAGAAGCTCCCCCTTGTCGCCATCGATGAACGTGATCGTCGAGTTGCACGCCGCCGTCGACATGAAGCCCGGGTCGTAGGTGAACTTGCCGGTCTTCCCGTAAAGCGTCCGGATGTCGATCACGTCGGGTCCCACGGTCCCCTTGAGGACCGGGAAGGTGATCGACGGCGAACCGTCCGAAAAGGTCAGGCTGGCTGTGCGGTCGTTCATGGTCTCTGCTCCATCCAAGGTTGTGCTTGCGGCGGGGGTACCGCCGATCGATTGCGCTGCCATCGTCATCGCTTGTTCGTGTCCCGGCCCGTCGAAGTTCGCTCGCGTGCCGCGAAATCGTTCATGCCGCCCGCAGCGCCGCCAGCATCGGACGCAGCGTCGCATCCTCCGGCTCCGCGCGGCCCGCGAGCAGGTCCCACAGTTCGTTGTCGGCAAGGTCGAGCAGCGCGTTGAGCGCCGCGACCTCGTGCATTTTCAGCGTTGCACCGCGCGCGTCGAGAAACCGGGCGAGGATCAGGTCGTTTTCCAGCAGGCCGCGCCGGCAGCGCCAGCGCAGGCGGTTCATTTCGACAGGATCCACTTGATCTCGACACGACGAAAAATCACACGGCCCGCTTGACCATGATCTCCTTGATCTTGCCGATGGCCTTGGTCGGATTGAGCGCCTTCGGGCAGACATCGACGCAGTTCATGATCGTGTGGCACCGGAAGAGCCGGTACGGATCCTCGAGGTTGTCGAGGCGCTCGTTGGTCGCCTCGTCGCGCGAGTCCGCGATGAACCGATAGGCGGCGAGCAGACCGGCGGGTCCGACGAACTTGTCCGGATTCCACCAGAACGACGGGCAGGCGGTCGAGCAGCACGCGCAGAGAATGCATTCGTAGAGCCCGTCGAGCTCCTCGCGGTCCTCGGGCGACTGCAGCCGCTCCTTTTCCGGCACGGGCGTGTCGTTGACGAGATAGGGCTTGATCGAATGGTATTGCTTGAAGAATTGGCTCATGTCCACGATCAGATCGCGGATCACGGGGAGCCCCGGGAGCGGGCGCAACTCGACCGGCTCCTTGATGTCGTTGAGATTGGTGACGCAGGCAAGGCCGTTCTTGCCGTTGATGTTCATCGCGTCCGAGCCGCAGACGCCTTCGCGGCAGCTGCGGCGGAACGACAGCGTGTCGTCGACCGCCTTCAAGCGCATCAGCGCGTCGAGCAGCATCCGGTCGTGCGGATCGAGCGCGACGTCGTACTCCTGGAGGTACGGCTTGGCGTCCTTCTCGGGGTCGTAGCGGTAAACGCGAAACTTCATCCGGGCTCCGATGCCAGGCGGCGGTCAGTAGGTACGGGCTTTGGGAGGAAACGCCTCGACCGACACCGGTGCGAGGTTCACGGGCTTGTAGTCGAGGCGATCGCCGTCGCGGTACCAGAGCGTGTGCTTCAGCCAGCCGACGTCGTCGCGGTTCGGGTAGTCGCTGCGCGCCTGAGCCCCGCGCGATTCGCGGCGCGCTTCCGCCGACACCACCGTGGCCTTCGCCGTCTCGATCAGGTTCTCGAGCTCGAGCGCCTCGACGCGCGCGGTGTTGAACGTGCGGCTGCGGTCCTTGATCGCGGTGCGCATCACCCGTTGCTCGATCTCCTTCACCTTCCGCACGCCGTCGGTCAGGAGCTCCTGGTTGCGGAATACGCCGCAGTGCGCCTGCATCGCCTTGCGCAGGTCGTTGGCGACCTCCGGGACCGATTCGCCCGACGCCGCTGTGTCGAGGCGCGCGAGGCGGGCAAGCGACGCGTCCGCCGCACCCGATGGCAGCGGCTTGTGCGCCCTATTCTTCAGATTCTGGTCGACGATGAAGTTGCCCGCGGCGCGCCCGAACACGATCAGGTCGAGCAGCGAATTGGTGCCGAGCCGGTTGGCGCCGTGGACCGATACGCACGCGCATTCGCCGACCGCATACAGGCCGTTGACTACCGCCTTGTAGTCGCCGTCCTTCGGGGCCACGACCTGCCCGTGAATATTGGTCGGTATGCCGCCCATCTGGTAATGGATCGTCGGCACGACCGGGATCGGCTCCTTGATGCAGTCGACGTTCGCGAACTTGAGCGCGATCTCCCGGATCGACGGCAGCCGCTTCATGATCACCTCGGGCCCGAGGTGGTCGAGCTTCAGCATCACGTAGTCCTTGTTCGGACCGCAGCCGCGCCCTTCCTTGATCTCCTGGTCCATCGACCGGCTGACGACGTCGCGCGACGCCAGGTCCTTGAGGTTCGGCGCGTAGCGCTCCATGAACCGGTCGCCGTTACAGTTGAGCAGAATGCCGCCCTCGCCGCGCACGCCCTCGGTGATCAGCACGCCGGCGCCCGCGACGCCGGTCGGGTGGAACTGCCAGAACTCCAGGTCCTGCAGCGGGATGCCCGCGCGCGCCGCCATGCCGAGGCCATCGCCGGTGTTGATGAACGCGTTGGTCGACGCCGCGAAGATGCGGCCCGCGCCGCCGGTCGCGAACATCGTCGCCTTCGCCTGCAGGATCACGACTTCGCTCGTCTCCATCTCCATCGCGACGACGCCCAGCACGTCGCCGTCGGCGTCGCGGACGAGGTCGAGCGCCATCCACTCGACGAAGAACTGCGTGTTCGCGCGGACGTTACGCTGGTAGAGCGTGTGCAGCAGCGCGTGACCGGTGCGGTCGGCGGCGGCGCAGGCGCGCTGCACCGCCTTCTCGCCGAAGTTCGCCGAATGCCCCCCGAACGGCCGCTGGTAGATCGTGCCATCGGCGTTGCGGTCGAACGGCATGCCGAAGTGCTCGAGCTCGTAGACGACCTGCGGCGCCATCTTGCACATGTATTCGATCGCATCCTGGTCGCCGAGCCAGTCGGAACCCTTGATCGTGTCGTACATGTGCCACAGCCAATTGTCTTCCGACATGTTGCCGAGCGATGCGCCGATGCCGCCCTGCGCCGCGACCGTGTGCGAGCGGGTCGGAAAGACCTTCGACAGTACGGCCACCGACAGTCCCGCCTCGGCGAGCTGGAGCGACGCACGCATTCCGGCACCCCCCGCGCCGACGACGATCGCGTCGAACCTGCGTACGGGAACCTTCACGGAATCGCGCCCCAGAGCAGCTGTATCGTCCAGCCGAGATAGCCGACGAGCACGACCACGCAAACCGCCTCCAGCGTGAGCCGAACGCCGACGGGCTTGACGTAATCCATGAAGATGTCGCGCATTCCGATCCACGCGTGGTACAGCAGCGCGACCATGAACAGGAACGAAGCGAGCTTGAACGCGCCGTTGGCGAACAGCAGCCTCCACAACGGATAGTCGATTCCGCCGTTCCACAGCGCGATTCCGAGGACGAGCACCGTGTAGACCGCCATCACGACCGCGGTAAGCCGCTGGACCAGCCAATCCATCAGCCCGTAATGCGCACCGACCGCATTCCGCCGGATCACCATAACCGGACCCCCGCGATCAGCGTGAGCGCGACGCTCACGACGAGGACCACGACGCTCGACCGGCGCGCCGGCCCGAGCTCGATTCCCTTGAGCAGGTCGAGCAGCAGATAACGGATGCCCGCGCAGAAGTGGTGCAGATATGCCCAGACGAAACCGATCAGGGCGAGCTTCGCGATCGGGTGTGCGAACGCCCCCTTGAACTGCGCGTACGACTCCGGCGACGCCAGACTGAAGGCGACCGCCGCGAGGAGCAACGGGATTCCGGCGAGGAACAACAGCGCGCCGGACACGCGATGCAGGATGGACACGATGCCCGGCAGCGGAAGCCGGATCCGCGGCAGGTCGAGGTAGACCGGGCGGCGCTTCACGTCGGGGCGCTCAAGCACCGGCATGGTTGGAATCGGTGCGGCGACGGAAGGCCGAATTCGCCGATGGGGCCACCGCCGCGCCGGGCGACTCGATCGGTGAGCGGGAGCCGCGCAACGGCCCGGATGGCGCCGGGGGTGTGGACGGGAACCGGGAACAGGGCATGAAGGCGTTCTGCAGAAGCCGCCACTAAGACGGCAGGCGCAACCAATGGCACGGCAATCCCGGCGCGATCGCGCCCGGCGTCGGGATTGTGCATAGCAGCAGCGAATTATAGCGCGCTGCTCGCGCATTCGGCCAATCGGGCGCGACGCCGGCGCACAAGCCATCGGGAGTCCGCGCGATTCCCATGCTACCGGAGCTCGTTCACGTAGTGATGTTTCCTGGTCGTGCAAAGGCCCCGGCGCCATTCGACGGGTCGGTCACCGTAGGTCAGCGTCACGCGATCGACGGAAAGCAGCGGATCGCCGGGCCGCATCCCGAGCAGGCGCGCGCTCACGGCGTCGGCGGGAACCGCGCGAAGCTTCTCCTGCGCTTTCAGCATCCGCACGCCGAACTGGGTTTCGAAAAAGCTGTACATCGATCCGTGGTAGGCATCGGCCTTGGCTTTGGTCAGGCCCTTGAACAGCGTGCCGGACAGCGTGATATCGTCGAGGACGACCGGCTCGCCCGAGAATTCGAGCACGCGGCGAAGCAGGATGACCGGATCGCCGGACTTCAAGTCCAGAACGCGTGCCGCTTCCGCCGACGCCTTGCCGCGGCGGACGTCGAGAAGGCGGCTCGCCGGATACTCGTCGTGGCCGTCGTTGCCCCGGAGGCGCAGGAAACGGAACATCGACGACTTTTCCTCGGTGTGCGTGGCCACGAAAGTGCCCTTCCCCTGCCTGCGCACGACGAGATTGTCGGCGGCGAGAGCGTCGATCGCCTTGCGGACGGTGCCCTGCGAAACCCCGTACCGCAGCGCCAGGACCATTTCGCTGGGGATCGCTTCCGCAGGGCGCCACTCGCCGGCCTCGAGGCTCTTCTCGAGGAGCGCCTTGATTTGCACGTAGAGCGGCTGGAACGATGGCGTGCTGTTCGACATGGCGTTGGACTCGACGAAGGCGGGCGCGCCCACCGGAGTCGGGGAGCGCCATACGGGTCGGGCGGCGACCGGCGCGCACGCCCGCGCAAGGTTTCATTATCGGACGCGGGCGTCGGGTTGTCTATCTCATGTCTTGTATCATTCATTAGATATAAGAGTAAATTGACACCGCGGCGCCAGGGGGCCTAGAATCCCGCCATGCACGCAGCGCACGGAGTGCACCGGGAGCGCCGAAGCAGCGGGTCGGGTCCGCCGGACTTGCGCCGAGCGACCGCGGCAACCCTGCCGGCGCCGCGCACGGCCTGGCGGCGTTCCCCGGCACCTCCGCCGCCGACAAGAATCCTGTTTTCCGCCCCCTGTCCGAGGAGCCTTCCATGAAAAAACCCGTCCGTGTTGCCGTTACCGGCGCCGCCGGCCAGATCGGCTACGCGCTCCTTTTTCGCATCGCGTCAGGCGAGATGCTGGGCCGGGATCAGCCGGTGATCCTGCAACTCCTCGAGTTGCCGATCGAGAAGGCGCAGTCCGCGCTGAAGGGCGTGATGATGGAAATCGAAGACTGCGCGTTTCCGCTGCTCGCCGGCATGACCGGCACCGCGGACCCGAAGGCGGCGTTCAAGGACGCTGAAATTGCGATGCTGGTCGGGGCGAAACCGCGCGGACCGGGAATGGAGCGCAAGGACCTGCTGATGGAAAACGCGAAGATCTTCATCGAGCAGGGCAAGGCGCTCGATGCCGTCGCCGCGCGCGACATCCGGGTGCTGGTCGTCGGCAACCCGGCCAACACCAACGCGTACATCGCGATGAAGTCCGCCCCTTCGCTACCGAAGAAAAACTTCACGGCGATGCTGCGCCTCGACCACAACCGCGCGTTGTCGCAGCTCGCGGCGAAGATCGGAAAGCCCGTGGGCTCGATCGAGCGGCTCTGCGTCTGGGGCAACCACTCGCCGACGATGTACGCCGACTACCGCTTCGCGACCGTCGAGGGAAAATCGGTCAAGTCGACGATCGGCGACGAAAACTGGAATCGCAACGCGTTCCTGCCCACCGTCGGCAAGCGCGGCGCCGCGATCATCGAGGCCCGCGGCCTTTCGTCCGCGGCGTCGGCGGCCAACGCCGCGATCGATCACGTCCGCGACTGGACGCAGGGCACACAGGGCAAGTGGGTGACGATGGGCGTCGCGTCCGACGGCAGCTACGGCATCCCGCAGGACGTGATGTACGGCGTCCCGGTGACGACGGCAGCCGGCGAGTACACGCGCGTCACGGGCCTCGAGATCGACGCGTTTTCGCGCGAGAGAATGGACGCGACGCTGAAGGAGCTCGAGGAAGAGCGTGCCGGCGTAGCCACGCTGCTGGGCTAGGCGCGCCGGCGGCCGGGCGCACCGGGGGAAGGCGCGGCGAGAACTTATTTCGAGGTGATCGTTCATGACTTCAAAGTCCGCGGGCGCGCGATTTCGCGCCGCCCTCGCCGCCGAAAGGCCGCTGCAGGTGCCGGGTGCGATCTGCGCATACCACGCGATCCTGGCCGAGCGCTCCGGATTCGGCGCGATCTACCTCTCCGGCGGCGGCGTCGCCGCCGGTTCGCTCGGCGTGCCCGACCTCGGCATATCCAGCCTCGACGACGTGCTCGTCGACGTCCGCCGGATCACCGACGTCTGCTCGCTGCCGCTGCTGGTCGACGTCGATACGGGCTTCGGCGCCTCGGCGTTCAACGTCGCACGCACGGTCAAGGCGCTGATCAAGTTCGGCGCCGGCGCGATGCACATCGAAGACCAGGTCGGCGCAAAGCGCTGCGGCCACCGGCCGAACAAGGAGCTTGTGTCCCAGGCCGAGATGGTCGACCGGATCAAGGCCGCGGTCGACGCCCGGACGGACCCCGGCTTCGTGATCATGGCGCGCACCGACGCGCTCGCCGTCGAGGGGCTGCAGGCGGCGATCGACCGCGCCGGCGCGTGCGTCGCGGCCGGAGCCGACATGATCTTCCCGGAGGCGATCACCGAACTCGCGATGTACAAGCGGTTCGCCGCTGCAGTCAGAGTGCCGATCCTCGCCAACATCACCGAGTTCGGCGCGACGCCGCTCTATACGCTTGACGAACTGCGCGACGCCGACGTCGCGGTTGCGCTCTATCCGTTGTCGGCGTTCCGCGCGATGAACGCGGCGGCGCTGAACGTGTACCGGACACTGCGCCGCGACGGGACGCAGAAGGCCGCCGTCGACACGATGCAGACGCGAGCGGACCTCTACGATTATCTCGACTACCACGCCTACGAGACGAAGCTCGATGCGCTGTTTTCCAAGGGCAGAGCCTGAACGCAAACCGGAGGTCCCCATGAACGAAGCTCCCGTCGCCCAGAAGGCCAAGAAATCGGTCGCGCTTTCGGGCGTCACCGCGGGCAACACGGCGCTGTGCACGGTCGGCCGCACCGGCAATGATCTCGCCTATCGCGGGTACGACATTCTCGACATCGCCGACAGCTGCGAATTCGAGGAGGTTGCGCACCTGCTCGTCCACGGCAAGCTGCCGACGGTCGCCGAGCTCGCCGCCTACAAGAGCAAGCTCAAGGCGCTGCGCGGGCTGCCCGAGCCCGTGAAGGAAATCCTCGAGCGGATTCCCGCGGCCGCGCACCCGATGGACGTGATGCGCACCGGCGTATCGGCGCTCGGCACCGTGCTGCCGGAAAAGGAGGACCACGGCACTCCCGGCGCGCGCGACATCGCCGACCGGCTGATGGCATCGCTCGGCTCGATGCTGCTGTATTGGTATCACTGGAGCCACAACGGCAAGCGGATCGACGTCGAGACCGACGACGATTCGATCGGCGGCCACTTCCTCCATCTGCTGCACGGCCGCACCCCGAAACCGCTGTGGGTGAAGGCGATGCACACGTCGCTCATCCTCTATGCCGAGCACGAGTTCAACGCGTCGACCTTTGCGGCGCGCGTGATCGCCGGCACCGGCGCCGACTTCTACTCGGCGATCGCCGGCGCGATCGGCGCGCTGCGCGGACCCAAGCACGGCGGCGCCAACGAAGTCGCGTTCGAAACGCAGAAGCGCTACGACTCTCCCGACGAGGCCGACGCCGACATACGCCGGCGCGTCGAGAACAAGGAGGTGATCATCGGGTTCGGTCATCCGGTGTACACGATCGCGGACCCGCGCAACCATGTGATCAAGGAAATCGCCCGGAGACTCTCGCAGGACTCCGGCAGCCTCAAGATGTTCGAGATCGCCGCGCGGCTCGAGACGACGATGGCGGACGCAAAGAAGATGTTCGCCAACCTCGACTGGTTCTCCGCCGTCTCCTATCACATGATGGGCGTTCCGACGACGATGTTCACGCCGCTGTTCGTGATCTCGCGAACGTCGGGCTGGTCGGCGCACGTCATCGAACAGCGGATCGACGGCAAGATCATACGGCCCTCCGCCAACTACATCGGGCCGGACGACCAGAAGTTCGTCCCGATCAATCTACGCACGTAAATCCTTCGCCGAGCCCGCCCGGAACCATGTCCACCCACATCAGCAATGTCCGTCCCAAGCCCGACGGCGTTCTCGTCGACATCGCCGACTACGTCACCCGGTACAAGATCACGAGCAGGGAAGCCTTCGACACCGCCCGCCATTGCCTCCTCGACACGCTCGGCTGCGGCTTCGAGGCGCTCTCGTATCCGGCGTGCACGAAGCTCATGGGGCCGATTGTCCCCGGAACCGTCGTGCCGAACGGCGCAAAGGTGCCGGGCACCGCCTTTCAGCTCGACCCCGTGCAGGCTGCGTTCAACATCGGGGCGATGATCCGATGGCTCGATTTCAACGACACGTGGCTTGCCGCCGAGTGGGGCCATCCGTCCGACAACCTGGGCGGCATCCTGGCGACGGCCGACTGGCTTTCCCGGACGGCCGTCGCGGCCGGCAAGCCGCCCCTCGCGATGAAGGACGTTCTGGTCGCCATGATCAAGGCGCACGAAATCCAGGGTGTGCTCGCGCTCGAGAACAGCTTCAACCGCGTCGGCCTCGATCACGTCGTCCTGGTCAAGGTGGCTTCGACCGCTGTCGTCGCGAACATGCTGGGACTTGCGCACGACGAGGTGATCAATGCCGTGTCGCTCGCGTGGGTGGACGGCCAGAGCCTGCGCACATATCGCCACGCGCCGAACACGGGCTCGCGCAAGAGCTGGGCCGCCGGCGACGCGACGTCCCGTGCCGTTCGCCTCGCGCTGATCGCGAAGACCGGCGAGATGGGGTATCCGTCCGCGTTGACGGCGAAGACGTGGGGTTTCTACGACGTCCTGTTCAAGGGCAACGCGTTCAAGCTGCCGCGTCCCTATGGCAGCTATGTGATGGAAAACGTGCTGTTCAAGATCAGCTTCCCGGCGGAGTTCCATGCGCAGACCGCCGCCGAGTGCGCAATGGAACTCCATCAGAAGGTCAAGGACCGCATCGACGACATCCGCAAGATCACGATCCGCACGCACGAGTCGGCGATCCGGATCATCGACAAGAAAGGGCCGCTTGCCAACCCGGCCGACCGCGACATTGCATCCAGTACATGGTCGCCGTCCCGCTGATCCATGGCCGCCTGACGGCCGCCGACTATGAGGACAACGTGGCGTCCGACCCGCGCATCGACAAGCTCCGCGGCAAGATGGAATGCGTCGAGGACAAGCGGTTCTCGAAGGACTACCTCGATCCGGCCAAGCGTTCGATCGCCAACGCGATCACTGTCGAGTTCAACGACGGGAGCAAGACGCGCGAGGTCGTCGTCGAATACCCGATCGGTCATCGGCGCCGGCGCCGGGACGGCATCCCCCTGCTGGTGGAGAAGTTCCGCACCAACCTCGCCCGCCGCTTTCCTGCGAAGCAGCAGAAAGCGATCGTCGACGTCGCGCTCGATGCGAAGAAGCTCGAGGCGACGCCGGTGCACGAGTTTGTCGATATGATGGTCGTATGACGTCCGCAGCGCCACGGAACATCGCGATGCAGACCGCGCTCGCCCTTGTCCTCTCCGCCGCCGCGGCCGTCGCCGGCGCGCAGGACTTTCCGAAACTGAAGTCCGGCCTGTGGGAAATGACCACGGCGACCGCGCGGACCGGCGACGGGGCGCCGCGGCTGACGACAATGTGCCTCGACGACTCGGTACAGCAGGAGATGTACAAGATGTCGACCGGGATGATGTCGGGCATGTGCAGCAAGCACGACATCAAGGTCACCGCGGGCAAGGTGACCACCAGCGCCAACTGCGACCTCGGGATCACCAGGATGCAATCGCAGTCGGTGATGACGCTCG
>JANMBN010000441.1:0-1744 GCA_031360485.1 Betaproteobacteria bacterium
GGAAGCCGTCGACGTCGATCACTTTGGCCGGCTGCTCGGACATTTCGGCGCGCCGGATCAGATGCCTTTTTCGACTCGATAGGCATGCGCGGCGGGCAATCCGGCCTGCCGTATCTTCCGTGCGGCTTCGAGGTGATCGTAGGCGATCCGATGGAACGTGATGTGCTCGCTCGCATCGTCGAACAGCGCGTATGCCGCCGCGGGATTGCCGTCACGCGGCTGGCCCACCGAGCCCACGATGGCGAGCCAGCGCCGGTGGTGGCGGATGGGCACCGCGCTGCCCGGCGTCGGCCGGAACTCCGACCATTTCCCCGGCGAACTTTCGAAGAACAGGACCTGATCGTGCACGTGCCCCGAAAACGTGTACGTGGCCTGCGCCGCCTCGGCGCTGCGCCGCGCCGCCCTCGGCGTGTCGACGTAATCCCAGCGCTCCGGAAAGGCGGCCGACGCGTGGACGAAGCAGATGGCCCCCTCGTGTACGACCAGCGGCAGCGATCCGAGGAATTGCCGGTGACCGGCGGACAACGCGGCACGCGTCCAATCGATGGATTCCTTGGTCGAATCGTTCATGTATCTGGCGCGGTTCTCGATGGCATCGTCGTGATTGCCCTTCACCGTCACCGCCCCCTCCCCGGCGTGGCGCGCCACGGCACCCACGACGTCCTCGGGATCGGCGCCATAGCCCACCAGGTCGCCGAGGAACGCGTAGCGGCGCGCCCCGTTCGCATCCGCATGCTTCACGCACGCCTGGAGCGCCTCGAGGTTACTGTGGACGTCGGAAAACAGGGCGATGACCAACGTGCCTCCACCGCATGGACCGGCCCGCGCTTGATGCAACCGGTCGCCCGGGCAAACGCGCCCGCATTCCCGGGCCACACGCATCGCGCCGAATCGACGTGCGCGCCCGGTCCGGCGTCAACGTTCCAATGTCGGAACTTCGCCCGCTGGCTTGGGTGGACCCGCGATTCCGCGGGCGGCCCGCTCGCATGACAGGTGATCCCCTGCCCCCGCCCAGGTCAACACCTGCGTTTCCGTTCGAGCCCGCTAGAGAGTCTCTTTCAGCTGTTCCAGGATTGCCGGATTTTCCAGCGTCGAGATGTCCTGCGTGATCTCCTCGCCCTTCGCGATCGAACGCAGGAGCCGGCGCATGATCTTTCCGGAACGCGTCTTCGGCAGGTTGTCGCCGAAGCGGATGTCCTTCGGCTTGGCGATCGGGCCGATCTCCTTGCCCACCCAGTCCCGCAGCTGGCGCGCGATCTTCTCGCCCTCCGCGCCGGTCGGCCGCGCCTGCTTCAGCACGACGAACGCGCAGACGGCCTCGCCCGTCATGTCGTCGGGACGTCCCACGACCGCGGCTTCGGCGACCAGCGGATTCGCGACCAGCGCCGACTCGATCTCCATCGTGCCGAGCCGATGGCCCGACACGTTGAGCACGTCGTCGATGCGCCCCATGATCGTGAAGTAGGTGGTCGTTTTGTCGCGGACGGAGCCGTCGCCTGCGAGATAAAGCTTGCCGCCCAGCTCGTCGGGATAATAGGAGCTCCGATACCGATCAGGATCGCCCCAGATCGTCCGGATCATCGCCGGCCACGGCCGCTTGATGACAAGGATTCCTCCGTGGCCATTCTCGACGTCGTGCCCGGTCTCGTCGACGATCGCGGCCTGGATGCCAGGCAGCGGCAACGTGCACGAGCCCGGCTTCAACGGCGTGGCACCCGGCATCGGCGAGATCATGTGCGCGCCC
>JANMBN010000313.1:0-6264 GCA_031360485.1 Betaproteobacteria bacterium
TCCGCCGTCGTCGCCGCGCTCGCGCAACGCGGCGCGACGCTCGACGCGGCGCGGTTCGAGTCGCTGGAACGCGAGCGCAAGGGCGTCCAGATGCGGACGCAGGAATTGCAGGCCACGCGCAACGCGCTGTCCAAGCGGATCGGCGCGGCGAAAGGGAAGGGCGAGGACGCGTCGGTGCTGCTGGCCGAGGTCGCAGGGATCGGCGAGGAGACCAGGCGTCTCGAAGGCGAACTCGAGCGCGTGCAGGGCGGACTGCGCGATTTCCTGCTGGATGTGCCCAACCTCGCGCATTCCAGCGTTCCGGTGGGCAAGACTTCCGACGACAACGTCGAAATCCGCCGGTGGGGCACGCCGCGGCGCTTCGACTTTCCGGTGCGCGACCATACGGACATCGGCGAGGGCCTCGGGCTGCTCGACTTCGCGACCGCGGCCAAGCTCTCCGGCGCCCGGTTCACCTTCCTGCGGGGCGGTCTCGCCCGGTTGCACCGCGCGCTCGCGCAGTTCATGCTCGACACGCAGACGACCGAGCACGGCTACACCGAGTGTTACACGCCGTACATCGTCAACGCCGATGCGCTCGTCGGCACGACACAACTGCCGAAATTCGAAGCCGACATGTTTTCGGTGCGCAAGGGCGGCGGCGATGCCGGTGACGCGATCACCGGCGAGCGGCACTACCTGATTTCGACGTCCGAGATCACGTTGACCAACTCGGTGCGCGACGAGATCCTGCCGGCCGGGGCGCTGCCGATCAAGCTCACCGCGCACTCGCCCTGCTTTCGCTCGGAGGCCGGGAGCTACGGCAAGGACACGCGCGGGATGATCCGCCAGCACCAGTTCGACAAGGTCGAGATGGTGCAGATCGTGCATCCCGAAAAATCCTACGAGGCGCTGGAGGAGATGACGGGGCACGCCGAGGCGATTCTGCAGCGCCTCGAACTGCCGTATCGCGTCGTGGCGCTTTGCACGGGTGACATCGGTTTCGCGGCCGCCAAGACCTACGATCTCGAGGTGTGGTTGCCGGCGCAGGGCACCTATCGCGAGATCTCGTCGTGCTCGAACTGCGAAGCGTTCCAGGCGCGGCGGATGCAGGCGCGCTTCCGCAACGCGCAGGGCAAACCCGAGCTCGTGCACACCCTTAACGGCTCCGGGCTCGCCGTCGGACGCGCGCTCGTCGCGGTCATGGAGAACTGCCAGCGCGCCGACGGCGGCATCGACATCCCGGCGGTGTTGCAGCCGTACATGGGTGGGGCCACGGTCGTCGCGCGCGGCACGTGAACCTCGGCCATCATCGTCGCGGCGCCGACACCACGAGGCTTGCGTGGGCGCCCCGGCGCCACTCCGCGCGGTGCCTGCGGGCGCCGACCGTCGCTAACGCATGTTCCCGGTGTGTCCCAGCGAATAGCGGCCGGGTTGCGGCCAGACCGTGAGGCCGTGCGGCTCCTTGCCGACCGGAATGCTTTGCACGCCGCCGGTCGTCGTGTCGACCACGTAGACCACATCGTCGAAGCGCGCGGATAGCCACAGCTGCCTGCCGTCTGCGGTCACGTTCCCCATGTCGGGGCTGCCGCCGCCCGGCAGCGGCCAGGTGGCCTCGACCTTGCGGGTCGCGAAGTCGACGACCGAAATGCTGCCCTTGCCGCGCGGCAAGCCGTGGATCTGGTTCGAGCCGCGGTTGGCGACGTAGAGCTTGCGGCCGTCGCGGCTGGGATAGAGTCCATGCGTGCCGACGCCCGTAGCCACGAAGCCGATCTCGCGGAATGCGTCGCCGTCGACGAGGAACAGGCCGTCGGCCTTCATGTCGGCGACGTAGAAGACCTTGCCGTCGGGCGAGACGCGGATGTCCTGCGGCATCTTGCCCTTGGCGAGCTTCAGGTAGCCGACGACCTTGCGTTCGACGAGGTCGATCTTCGCCAGCCTGCCGTTGAATTCGCAGGTGAAGATCGCGTAGCGGCCGTCGATCGAGAAGTCGGCGTGGTTGATGCCCGCGCACTGCGGCACCGGCAGCGATGACTGCAGCGCCATCGTGCGCGGGTCGCGGAAATCCAGCCGCTTGTATGCCTCGGCGACGACGATGGCCGACTTGCCGTCCGGCGCGAAGTACATGTTGTATGGATCGTCGACCTTGATCGGGGCTCCGGGCTTGCCGGTTTTGGGGTCGATGGGCGTGAGACTGCCGTCGGTTCGGCCTTCGGCATTGTTCGCCACCCACAGCGTCCGCAGATCCCATGAGGGCACCACGTGCTGCGGATTGATGCCGACCTTGAACTTGTCGACGACCTTCAACGTCGCCGGGTCGATCACGTAGACGTCGTTCGATTTGACGTGCGGGACATAGACGCGGGGCAGGTCCCCGGCTACTGCCGCGCTGAGCTTTCCAGCGGCGGCTTCGCCATAAAGATTTGCGGGGTCGACGACCGGCGGCATGCCCGGAACCGTGGCAACCGCCGGCGGGGCAGCGGGATTCGGGGGCGCGCCAGGCGCCTGCGCGGTGCAGAGCGCCCCTGGGACAAGCCCGAGCCAGAACAGGCGCACGAGCGAACGCGGCGAAAGCGGAAACTTCATTGACGCTCCTGAAACAGGGGAAGGCCGGGATGATACAAGACGGACGCGGCGCTCGGCTCAGCGTCGCGTCACGGAGCGCCTGATCGCATCCACGGTAGCGGTAACGATCGCATCGACGCCCAGTTGCCCGAGGGCGGCACTCGACCGGCGCGGGTCGCCGACGACGCCGTCGGCACGTGCCGGTCCTGCGCCGGACTGCAGGCGGTCCGCCCTGACCAGGCGGGGATCGACGGCCAGCGCCAGCGATGTGTCGGCGAGCCCGGCGTGGGTTCCGATCTCGTCGTCGCCAAAGCCACGGCTCCTGAGCGTCTGCGCGTAAGTCGTCTCGACGACGCGGTAATACTCGTCGATCGCGTGCACGCGGACCGGCGTTGCGTGCCATTCGTGGTCCAGCCGTCCGGCGACGGCCTTCAGGCTCTTCTGGTATCCGCCGTGGTCGCCGAGAAAGACGATATTGCGGAAGCCGTGCAGTCTGAAGCTTCGAGCCGCATATTCGAGCACCTTCTCGAACGTCGCGTCGGGCAGCGTGATGGTTCCGGGAAAGCGCATATGCGCGCTCGGCGGGCTGACGCTGCCCTCCGGCACGTACGCGAGGGTCGGCGCGACGAGCGCGTCGCCGAGCGCCAGCGCGATCTTCTCCGCCAGCACCTTCACCCGCACGTTGTGTTTGCCGAGCGCCATGTGCGGGCCGTTCTGCTCGGTTCCGCCGACGGGGACGATGACCGTTGTCGTCCCCGCACCAATCCGGTCGCGGAGTTCGGTCCACGTCAGCTCGTCGACGAAGACGGTGGCGGGCACGGCGGCCACGGCGCAGGATGCCGCGACGAGGGGAATGCAGGCGAGAAGGCGCAGCGCGATGAATCTCATGAGCGCCCATTATGACCGAAGCGCCACGCGGGATTCATGCTGCGTTTCGTTGAACGCCAGGTGGGCTCCCTCCGCATCACGTCGGTCCGCGACCGCCGGTGGGCGGATTTTCGTCGAGCTCCTTGCGCAGCCTGATCGGCTGGCGCGCCTTGCGCACGCGCAGGTTGAGCATTTCGACGCCGACGGCAAACGCCATCGCGAAATAGATATAGCCCTTGGGAATGTGGAACCTCAAGCCTTCCCCGACCAGCGCCACGCCGACCAGGATCAGGAACGACAGCGCCAGCATCTTCAGAGTCGGGTGCGCATCGACGAAGTCGCCGATCGGTTTCGCGGCAAACATCATGACGCCGACGGCGATGACGATGGCGAGCACCATGACCGGGACTTCGCTGACCATGCCTACCGCCGTGATCACCGAATCCAGCGAGAACACGATGTCGATGACGGCGATCTGCACCAGCGTCGAGTAAAAATCGGCGGCTCGCGGCGCATCCGGCCCCTCGTGCCCCTCGCCCTCGAGCGAGTTATGGATCTCCATCACCGATTTGGCGAGCAGGAACAGGCCGCCGCCGATGAGGATCAGGTCACGTCCGGAGATCTCGCGCGACAGGATGGAGAACAGCGGGTCGGTCAGGCGCATCAGCCAAGCCAGCGAAAGCAGCAGCGCAATCCGCATGACCATCGCCAGCGCGAGGCCGATCACCCGCGCCCGCTGACGTTGCTCCGGCGCCAGGCGCCCCACGAGGATCGAGATGAAGATGATGTTGTCCACGCCGAGCACGATTTCGAGCGCGGTCAGGCTGAAGAGGGCGATCCATGCTTCGGGGGACGTCAGCCAATCCATGCGGGCACCTCACTTTTCCAGTTTTTTGACAAGTTCGCGCTTCGCCTTGGCCAAGCCGTGCTCGGGCTCGTCCGCGAACATGCGCAGCCGCGGCTGGTGCGGCGGTTGCTGCGCGAGCAGAACGTCGTAGTACCCGCGCACGCGGTCGACGAAGGCGACGGGCATTCCACCTCGCGCGTAGCCGAGCTTCGCCTGTTCGTAGTATTCCGGCAGTGCGAGCAGCGGCAGCACTTTCTTCACGTCGCTCCACGCATTGGGGTCGAGCTTCTGCTTCTGGGCGAGGATGCGGGCATCCTCCAGGTGGCCGAGACCGATGTTGAACGCCGCAAGCGCGAGCCACGTCCGATCGGGCTCGTGGATGCGCTCGGGCAGCTTTTCCTTCAGGCTGCGCATGTAGCGCGCGGCGCCGAGAACGTTCTGCGCCGGGTCGAGCAGATTGCTGATTCCCAGGTGTTTCGCGGTGTCCTCGGTGATCTGCATGAAGCCGCGCACGCCGGTTTCGCTGGTTGCGCCGGGGTCCCATTGCGACTCCTGATAGGCGATGGCCGCGAGCAGGCGCCATTCCATGCCGGTCTTCTCCTGCGCGTCATGGAACAGCGCCCGGTACTGCGGAAGCAGGGTGGCGATGCGCTCGTGGAGCATCCCCGCATCGATCCGCTGTATCTGGCGCGCATCCGGAATATAACGATCGGCGAGCCTCGCGAGCGTACCGTCGCGTTTGAGGCGCGCGAGAAAGCCGTCGAGTTCGGCACGCAGGCTTGCAAAGCGCGGCGACACGGCCCAGGCGACCTCGCGCTTGCCGCCGGCGGGAAACGCAACCTCGAAGTCGAGATAGATGTTGCGCGCCACGGCGGTGGCGATCGAGCCGATGATCGCGTAGCTGATGGTGCCGTCGGATACCTGCGAGATCAATCCGGTCGCCGACGGCAGCGCCAGCCGTTGCCATTTGACTCCGGGGTGGGCGGTCCTGGCCGCGGCGATCTCCGGCTCGAAGCCCGTATCGTCGGCGTACGCCACGGTTTCGCCGTCGAGATCCTTCCAGTTCGCCGGCTTGTATCCATCGCGGTTGTAGATGAGCACCGGCTCGGCGGTGGTCAAGCCCATTGTCCACACCACGTCGGGCGCCTTCGGGTCGGCGTTCCCCGGTGTTTCCGGCGCCGGCGCGGCGGGCTTTCCCGTAGAGGGGGCGGGCAGCGGCCGGTATAATCCGCCGGCGCCGATGTGCGCTTCGCCCCTGGCGACGGCGACCATCATCTGCGCGGTCGAATCGGCCAGCGTGAACCGGAGCGGGAGCTTCTTTTCCGCGGCGAATCTCCGCGCGAGGTCGACGTCGAATCCGGCCAGCGCGCCGTCGGGTCCGGGAAAGTAGACGACGGGGCCGGGCCGGATCAGCACGACGAGTTCCCGCGCCTCCTCGGGCGGCAGCAGAGGCGGGGGTCTGCGCACCGTCAGGTAGACCGCGAGCCCGACCGTGATGGCAAGGCCTGCGGCGAACACAACCGGGTGGCGCAGCAAACGCACGGTCGATTGGATGACGATGGCGGCAAAGGCGCGGCGGACGACGATGCGGTCGATTATAGCGACAGGTCATGCGCATCCGCTCCGGGTCCGCGTGGCGATTGTCGTTGCGTTCGCGGCGGCGGCGCTCCTCTCCGTCGTGCCGGCCGGCGCGCGCGCCGCGGATCTCCGGCTCGCGACCACCCACACGCTCAACGATTCGGGGCTGCTCGACGCCGTATTGCCGGCCTTCACGCGCGACACCGGGATTCGCGTCAGACCGCTCGTCGCGGGCACCGGCCAGGCGCTGAAGATGGCCGAGCGCGGCGATGCGGATCTCGTCTGGACGCACAGTCCCGTCGACGAGGAGAGATTCGTCGCCGCCGGGTTCGGGACGCGCCGCACCGTCGTGATGACGAATGCGTTCGTGCTCCTCGGCCCGCGCGAGGATCCGGCGAAGATCGCGGGCGAACGGGATGTCGTGGCCG
>JANMBN010000316.1:0-7040 GCA_031360485.1 Betaproteobacteria bacterium
GTCGCGGAAGCCAAGGGCAAGGACAAGGTCGCCAAGGCCGACGCGGAAGCCGCCTACGAGAACACCCCGAAGGCTCGCGAACATGCTCGTGTTGCGCGCGCCAAAGCGAACTACGCCGTCGCCATCGAAAAATGCGACGACCTGGCCGGCAACCGCAAGGACGTCTGCGTCAAGGAAGCAAAAGCGGAGCTCGTCAAGGGCAAGGCGAACGCCAAGGTCGACCGTGTCGCGGCCGACACGCGGAAGGAGGCGGCGACGAAGCAGGCCGACGCCAGCAAGGAAGCGAACGCGGACAAGCGCGACGCCGAATACAAGGTGGCGATCGAGAAGTGTGATGCACTCGCGGGTGCCGCGAAGGATGCATGCGTCGGCAACGCGAAGGTGCAATACGGCAAGTCCTGAGTTCGAGTCAAGCCTCCCCCGCCGTTCTCCTTTGCGGGCGGCGTAAGGGTTCGGATGTGGCGGCCGGGGTTGTTTTTCCCCGGCCGTCTTTCCGTCCGGTGTACGCTTGCCGTTTTCCCGCCGGGTGCCGACCCTGATGCGAACGTTCGGACGACAAGCCACGTATGTAGCGACGCACCCGGGGGCCTTCGCGCTCTGCGTCCTGCGCGGCTTTCGTGCGAATCAGGGGTTGCTGCTCGCCGGTGCCGTCGCGTACTACACGCTGCTTTCGATCGTGCCGCTGCTCATCCTCCTGCTGATCGCCCTGTCGCAGATCGTCGACCAGGGTCAGCTGCTCGCCACGCTGGGACGATATCTGGAATGGGTGATCCCGGGGCAATCCGGGGCGGTGATCGGTGAACTGGCCCGCTTCCTCGACCATCGCGGAGTGATCGGCTGGGTTCTGCTGGCGACCATGGTGTTTTTCAGCTCCCTTGCCTTCACGGTGCTGGAGAACGCGATGTCGGTGATCTTCCTGCACCGGGTGGCCATTCGCCGCCGTCACTTTCTGGTCTCCGCCGTCATCCCGTATTGCTACATCGTCCTGCTGGGAGTGGGCCTGCTGCTGATGACTCTCGTCTCGGGGTCGCTTCAGGCGATCGGCGCGGAAAGGATCGAACTTCTCGGACAAAGTTGGTCGCTTCTCGGGGTTTCGGGCCTGCTGCTTTACATCTTCGGCGTCATGGGGGAGATATTCGTGCTCACGTCGATCTACGTGGTCATGCCGGTCGGACTGCCGTCATGGCGGCATGCGCTGATCGGCGGAATCACCGCGACGGTGCTTTGGGAGATCACCCGCCACATCCTGGTCTGGTATTTCGGTACGTTGTCCCAGGTCAGCGTGGTCTACGGGTCACTCACGACCGCGATCGTCGTGCTCCTGAGCCTCGAGATCGCGGCGACCCTGTTGTTGCTCGGGGCCCAGGTCATCGCCGAATACGAGCGAATCGGAACGAAACGTCCGGGCGCGGCGGCCCAACCCTTGCGGACGTGACGCCGATCCGGGCGAGGCGTTCGGCCGGGAGGGCGAGCGACCCGGCCTGCCGCGTTCGCGGTCCTGATCCGTCAGCGGCCAATTCGTTGGCAACCGGGTGCAACAAGGGCGCTAGATCAGCCTAGCGCCAAACATACGTGTCTGGCGTGGAGGGCTCTCGGCTGGGGGCGCCGCAACGTTCCGTTGCAGCCAGGGGTCGTCGTCGGGGACCCGAACGGCGGTCAGCTGCATTTGCGTCACGTCGACGATGCATCGCCGGTACGCGGCATCGGGGGTCAACGCGCTCCACGGGACGGCGAGCCGGCTTCGACCGATCCCCATGACGCCTCCAACGGCCAGCACGGCATGCCGGACGCATCCGGTGCGCGTATCGATCACGATTTCCTCGAGCTTGCCGACAAACTGGCCTTCGGCATCGTAGACATTGTTTGCAACCAGGCTCTTCACTCCCAGGAGGCATGCGTTCTTTGACGCATCGGCGCTCGCGGAGATCCGATTGCTCCTAATCCTGCCAAACATGTGAGGCTCCTCGACAAAGCGATTGCATAAGGATGCCGCGGTGAGCGCGCCGATGGAATGGCAACACTGCCGACGGGATTACGTGGTGCCGCGTTGCTGCCGGCCACAATGAGATCTTATGCGAAATCGTCCGGCACGAATGTGCGCTGGCTAACAAAACCACGACGTGGTGGAGGTCAGGATAGCGCCGCCCCATTTTCCGCTTTGGCAGCGCGGGGACGGTGACGGGCCGTCGCTATCCGCAGGGGCATTTCGGCCCAGGGGCATCGCGCATCCCGCGGGATCGGAGAGAAGATCCGCTAAGTGGGGTGGCGTACAGACCGCACGACGACTCGCGCCCACAATCAGACCTCGCGCCTCGCACAGACGGCGCCCGGTGTGTCTAAAACACGACGCGACTCGCGCTTCCGCTTCGGGTTCCCAGGCGGGGTTCGCGATGCGACTCGGTCGATTGCGTGAGGCCATACGAATGATGGACCGTAACTCCGCCACCAATCGGGTGCTGGCAAGTATCCCCCCAAAGCAGTATCGGCGCCTGCAGGCTCAACTCGAGCCGATAACCCTGACCTTCGGGCAAGTGCTCTACGAACCCGGAACATCGATCGCGCATGTTTACTTCCCCCTCAACTGCCTCATTTCCTTGCTCACGGCAGTCGACAAACGCCGGACGCTGGAGGTGGGCATGGTCGGCAACGAAGGCATGGCCGGGATGCCGTTCATCCTGGGCATGGGGGTATCCGGGAACCGCGCGCTCGTACAGGGTAGCGGCGACGCGTTGCGCATGGCCTCGGCGCCCTTTCGTGTCGAGTTCAACCGAAATCGGCCGTTGCAGGAAGCGCTCTACCGATATACCTATGCGTTGATGGCGCAGATTTCGCAAACCGCCGCGTGCAACCGTTTTCACGAAGCGGAAGCGCGGCTGGCCCGTTGGCTGCTGATGACCCGCGACCGAAGGGGGGCAGACGAGTTTCCCCTGACGCATGAATTTCTGGCGCATATGCTGGGCTTGCGGCGCGAGGGCGTCTCGGAAGCCGCCAGCGCGCTTAAGCGACGCAATCTGATCGACTATAGCCGAGGCAAAATCCGGATTCTGGATGTAAAGGGCCTAAAGGCATCGTCTTGCGCGTGCTATCAGATCGTAAAGACGGTATACGCGCGCGCAGGGCTGGCGGCCTGAGCCGGAGATTCGCTCGACGGTTTACGGCGGCGCCCCGGGAAGCGCACGATGCGGCGGCCGGCGCCTGGAGCTACTGCGAGGCGGATATCCGGGCGCGGGTTTTCGACGTGCTCTTGCGGGTCTTGGCAAGATACATGGCAATGTCGGCCTGCTTGATCAGATCACTTCTGTTCATGCCGTCGACCGGATAGACGGCAACGCCGACGCTCGCGGTCACCGCGATCGGATAGTCGTCGACCACATAGGGTTTGGCCAAACGGGCGCGGATCTTGTGCGCCACGTCCAGCGCGTGTTTCCCGTCGTCGACCTCGGGCAGCAGGAGAACGAACTCGTCTCCCCCGTAGCGACACGCCGTATCGCCGCCCCGAACGCAGGACAACAGGCGCTCCGCGACCCGCTGCAACAGCTTGTCTCCGGCGGCATGTCCCAGCCTGTCGTTGACGTCCTTGAATCCGTCGAGATCGAGCAGCAGCAGGGCCAGTTGCTTGTGCTGTCGTTTCGCCCGGGCGAGCGCCTGATTCAACCGGTCGAGCAGCAGCGTTCGATTGGGCAGTCCGGTGAGCTCGTCGTGATACGCGCTGTAACGCATCTTTTCGACCTCTTGCTCACGCTGAGCCGCGAGTGCCGTGAGCCGTGCATTGGCTTCCGTAAGACGGGCGACTTGTTGTCGGGCGGCGGCCGACTCCTGCTGGCTCGATGCCAGCGCGCGCTCGAGCTCCTCCGCCTGCGCGATGGCCTGATGCAAGCGCAGGGGCCCAGTGTCGACGGCGACGCGCAGGGCGGCGCTTCGCAAGTATGCGAAACGCACATGCGGCGACATGCCAACATGCGGAGTGCCGATCACACGAGCGGTCTTCATCCGACCTCCTTTAGACGGCGGTGGACGCGTCAAACAAAAGAAAAGGGCCCGGGATCGTCGCGTGCATGAACACGATGCGCGGGGCGGCCAAATTGTGTCTGTGCGGTATCACACATAGCCGTCGGGCGCAGGTTCAGCAGCGACCTCCGCGTCGTGCGAAATCCGGGATTCCCGTACCATCTGCGGAGCAGGCAGGCCATCGTCGCGGACGTCAAAGGCGCCCTTAAGACGAAAAAGGAACAAGCATATGAACAAGTCGAATATCGATTCCTGCTTGTTCGTCATCTTCGGCGCGACCGGTGATCTCACGCATCGCAAGCTGTTGCCGGCGCTGTATCAATTGATGAACGACAAGCTTCTGCCGGCCCGCTGCCAGATACTGGGGGTCGGTCGCGATGAACAATTCACCGACAAGCGCTTCCGGGCACAGGCGCGGGCGGCGCTGGGGAAAGCAGGGTTGTCGGCCGCGCAAAAGATCAGGCGCTGGTGCGACGCCTGCCTCCACTACCAAGGCATCGGCGCAGGCGGCGCCGCGGACTACGCGCGGCTCGGCGCGCGCATGGCGGAACTCGAACGCGGGCGCGCGATGCCGGGCCATCGGGTACTGTACCTCGCGCTGCCGCCGGCGGCCTTCCCCGGAACGATCGAAGCATTGGGCAGGAGCGGCCTCAACCGTGGGCGTGGCTGGACCCGCCTGGTGATCGAAAAGCCGTTCGGCCGCGACCTCGCGTCGGCGCGCCGGCTGAACGCGCTGGTGCACCGGTATTTCGAAGAGGCGCAGGTCTATCGCATCGACCACTATCTGGGCAAGGAGTCGGTGCAGAACCTGTTCGCATTCCGCTTCGGCAACGCCTTGTTCGAATCGGTGTGGAACCGCGACCACATCAGGAGCGTGCAGATCACGGTGGCCGAAGATCTCGGCATCGAGCAGAGGGCGCGCTACTACGAGGATGCGGGCGCCTTGCGCGACATGGTGCAGAATCACCTGACGCAGCTGCTCACCCTCACCGCCATGGAAGTTCCCGCAGCGTTCGATGCCGACAGCATCCGATTCGAAAAAGTGAAGGTGCTGCGCTCGGTCGCGCCGATCCGCGACGACGCCGTGGTGTTCGGTCAATACGGGCCGGGCCGCGTCAAAGGCCGGCGCCTCGCGGGGTACCGGCAGGAAAGCGGAGTCGACCCGCGATCGCAGACCGAAACATTCGTCGCGGTGCGGCTCGATGTCGACAACTGGCGCTGGCAGGGTGTGCCATTCCGTCTGTGCACGGGCAAGCGCCTCGCGCGGCGGGCCACCGAGATCACGATTCATTTTCGAAGCCCGCCCGTTGCGCTGTTCCGCTCGCTCGACGGTTGCACCACGCACACCAATGTGCTCGTCATCACGCTGCAGCCGAACGAGGGATTCGACCTGTCGTTCGAAGTGAAATCGCCGGGTGAACACTTCACGCTGCAGACCCAGCACATGGATTTCCGCTATGCCGAAGCGTTCGGCGCGCCCCTATCGGCGGGTTACGAGACCCTGCTGCGGGACGTCGTGCAGGGCGATCTGACATTGTTCGTGCATGCCGATGAAGCAGAGGGTTCGTGGCGCGTTTATGCACCGTTGCTGCGCCGACGCTGGCCGCTGCACATCTATCCCGCGGGCAGCGCCGGTCCGCCGGCGGCAGCGTTCACGGCAGCCCGCCCATGAACGAGGACGCGAAATGAAGGTTGCGCAGGTCGACGTGGCCATCATCGGTGCGGGGACGGCAGGCATTGCCGCGCACCGCGCCGCCCGAAAGGCGGGCGCGACCGCAATGCTCATCGAAGGCGGCCCCTGCGGCACCACCTGCGCCCGCGTCGGCTGCATGCCGAGCAAGCTCCTCATCGCGGCCGCGGAGGCAGCCCACGCCGTCGAAACGGCGCCGGGCTTCGGCGTGCGCCATGAGGGTGTCGCCCGCATCGATGGCCGCGCGGTGATGGAACGCGTGAGGCGCGAGCGCGACCGGTTCGTCGGTTTCGTGCTGCGCGACATCGAACGCATTCCCGAGGCGGAGCGCCTTCGCGGCCACGCGGGTTTCGTGGACGACCATACGCTCGAGGTCGGTGGGCATACACGCGTTATTGCGAGGGCCGTGGTCATCGCGACCGGCTCGCGCCCGACTCGCGCGGGCTCGTTCGACGCCCTTGGCGACCGCCTGATCGTCAGCGACGACGTATTCGATTGGCAGGATCTGCCGAAATCCCTGGCCGTGATCGGTACGGGAATTGTCGGCCTGGAGCTGGGGCAGGCGCTGCATCGTCTCGGAGTTCGCGTCGCCGTACTGGGTCGCGGCGGCCATGTCGGCCCGATCGGCGATCCGGAGATCCTCGCCTATGCGATTGCCACGTTCAAACCGGAATTCACGCTGGAGCCCGACGCCCGCATTGCGGACATGCGCCGCGACGGGCACGGCGTCGCGATCGATCGCACCACGCCCGATGGCACCCGGCAGGTCGAGACATTCGACTACGTTCTGGCCGCGACCGGGCGCGTGCCGAACGTCGACGACATCGGCCTCGAGAAGACGTCGGTCAAGCTCGACACGAAGCGCGTGCCCGTGTACGACCCGGCGACCACGCAGACCGCGAAAAGCGACGGAAGCGGGGGCACGAGCGGCTCGATCTTCGTCGCGGGCGATGCCGGCAACTTCATCCCGCTGCTGCACGAGGCGACCGACGAAGGACGCATCGCGGGAAAGAATGCGGCGCGCGTCGCGCTGGGCAAGCCGGTGAAGGCGGGCTTGCGCCGCGCCGCGATCGGCGTGGTGTTCACCGATCCGCAGATCGGCATCGTCGGCGGCGGGTTCCGCCCGCTTCGACCGGGCAGCTTCGCGACCGGACAGGCGAGCTTCGAGGACCAGGGTCGTGCGCGCATCCTGCTGCGCAACAGGGGACTGCTGAATGTTTACGCGGCGACGGTCACGGGCCGTTTCCTCGGCGCGGAAATGCTTGCGCCCGGCGGCGAGGCTCTGGCCCAGCTGCTCGCGTGGGCATAGCAAAACAGGATGTCCGTCGAGCAGATGCTGGTG
>JANMBN010000351.1:0-4072 GCA_031360485.1 Betaproteobacteria bacterium
CTCGGAGGTGTCGATGACGAGCTCGTCGCGGCGCGCGCCGGAGAACGCCGGGCGGGCCTGCACCCCGACCAGGCAACTCGCCCCCGGCGCCAGCGGGCCGCCCGCCGTGCAGCCGTCCGCGCCGATGCCGAACTCGCTGCCACCGGTCCGCAGGCCGGTGATCGCCAGCGCCACATCGCCGTCGTTGGTTAACGTGACCTGGCGCTCACTCGCGCCGATACCGGCTTCGAGCGCCCCGAAATCGACATCCTCCGGGAGCGAGCACAGGTTGCCCGCCTGTTGCCCGGCCGGCGGACCGTACAGGCAGCGGCAACCGTGCACGTCGTCCGCGGTCAGTTGGGTGAGATTGGTGTAAGCCGAGTCCGGCGGGCCCGACATCAGCGTGTTCGTGACGTTCGAGTGCCCCAGCCCGATCGCGTGTCCCCATTCGTGGGCCATCGTGAGCGACATCTGCGACAGTGTCGTCACGTAGACCGGATCCATGACGATGTCGGAATCGACGAGCGCGAGATCGTTGAGCCCGAGGAACTGGTACCACGAATACGTGGCGCCCGAGATCCCGGTGTCCGGTGTCTGCCACCCGACGACATTGACACCGTCGGGCTGGCCGCCAACCTGCGCTCGCGGAACCGTATCGGTTTCGCCGTCGTAAACGATCTGAATGCCGCAGACGGCGGTCCACTTCGCCGCCGCCGCGGCGACCTCCTGCAATACGTCGGCCTTGCTCGCGCTCAACGATGCCGCGGCACCGGCGTGGTTGTACCGCCAATGCAGGACGCCTGGCCACCGGGCCGGCGCGCCGAACATGTACGCGAACTTGGAGATCGGCCGGCCGGGCTGCTGCGCCGACGCGAAATTTGGCAACGGGCTCAGTACGTAGTCGATGCCTTCACCGGCAGCATAGGGCGTCGACGCCGAGACTAGCGCCATGACGCACGCCCCCACCCATTGGGGTTTGGTCCACGGATTTCGGAATGACTTCCACATTTTCAAATCCTATCGGACACGACTTCGGTGCGCGGTCAGGCGACGCCTGATTTTGCCCTAGGGGCAATCCTACAAAGGAAGTTCGAGCCGCGCGGGGTGCAAACCGTGACGCGTCACCCGTGCCGGACGTCGATCAGCCCGCAGAGGGGGCCCTGCGCTGTGCGCAAAACCCATTTTAATGCCGGGCGGGCAGCAGGCGCATGCACCGCCGGTCACGGCAGATATCCCGTTTCGCCGCGGCCGTTTGCCCAATCGCCACGATTCCTGGGGGCAGGTTAACGCTCCACGGGAGGGACCGTCTGTGCGCCACCGAACGAAAAAAGGGCGGATGGTGGCATCCGCCCAGGAGGGTCCGGGAGGGAGGAATCCGCGGACCGGTTGACTGTCCCCGCCGGGGACAGGAGGGAGAGCGATCCTATTTGCGATACTTGGTCTTCGCGGCGTTCACGCAGGAATCCTTGGCGGCGCCTGAATACGCGTCGCACTTCTCGATCGCGACCTTGTACTCGGCATCCCTCTTGTCTTCCATCGCGTCCTGCCGGGCCGCCGCAACCTTCTGCGTCGCCTTGGCGTCGGCGATGGCCTTGGTCTCGACGGCCTTGGCTTCCTTGATGCAGACGTCCTTGTCGTTGCCGACCTTGGTGCCGCATTTCGCCTTGGCGACCGCGTAATCCGCCTCGGCGGCATTGATGCGCGCATCGCGACGCGCCTTGTCGCTGTTCTTGTACTGCGCCTCGGCTTCGGATTTTGCCTTCTTCTCCGCGGCCTTCGCCTCGGCGACGCAGACGTCCTTCGAGTTGCCCGAGAGACGCTGGCACGACGCCTTGGCGGCCTTGAAATCTGCCGAAGCCCTGTCCTTGGCGGCGCGGTACTCGCTCGCCGACATGGCCGCGCCGAAGGCCAGCGTCGGGACCGCGAGCCCGACGACGATGCCTCCGATCACTCGATTCAACAGGCGCTTGTTCATGATTTGTACCTCGGGGGCTGCTGCCGGCGCAGGTCGTCGACCGGCGGGAGGGGCATGTCTTCGGGATTCCAGTCGCTGTACCGGTCCTCGAAGTTCTTGATCTGCCGCTCGGCTTCGTCCTTGCTGATGCCGTAGGCTTCCTGGACCTTGCCGGCGAGCTCGTCGCGATTGCCGGCAATCACGTCGAGATGATCGTCGGTCAGCTTGCCCCACTGCTGTTTCACCTTGCCCTTGAATTGCTTCCAGTTACCCTCGACTCGGTCCCAGTTCATGTCGATCTCCTTTGGTGTGCTTGAGGGCGAATGCCGCCCTGGCGCATACCTCCCGGAGCAGCGCGCATGCCAATCGAGCAAACGAAGCGAAACAACTACTTAGAGAACCGGCGCGCGCGGGCCATTGCAGAAAATCCCGCGGGTGTGGAAGTTTTTGCATTCGATCAGCTATCCACGGGCAGGTTGACCGTCAGCGAAAAACCGGTCGGGCCTTCGCCGACGACGAACGTGCCCGACAGTGCCGCTATGCCCTGCTGCAACGCATTCGCTTCCTCGCTTTCCTTCGGGGTCAGCGTGACCGGTCGTCTGGGGTTGTCGGTGAGCGCATGGATTCGAAGGAACGCGTCATCTCCGCTGGCAGTGAACTGCAGCGTGACGTCGCCGGTGTGCTTGCGGACCATGATCGCCTCGAACGCCCATTCGGCCGAACGGATGATCAGGAATGCCTTCTGCGCATCGGCCACCTGCACGGATTGGTCGATCGTCGCCTTGATCGCCAACCCGTCGGGCCGGGAGTAGGTCTGCCCCAGGAGCGCGATGGCTTGAGCGATGCTCCGCTCCTCGCGCGGCTCCAGATTGCGCTCGGTCGCGGACCTGCCATGTTCGGCCCACGTTTGTTCCATCGCGGCGATCGCCGACAGGAGGTGCTCGCGTTCGCCCGACTCCGCGGGCGCAGCCGCCGCGGCCAGTCGTGTTCTGAGAATGGCGTCGCGCAACAGCGTCCCTACTCCCGCATCCGCCGCGGCCGGCGACGCGTCCGGCGCAAGCCGGACCGCGCCCTCGGACCTCGCGCCCGGCGCGACGGGGATGAACGACCTCAGTCGCCGCACGGCCATGAACAGGAAAATGACCAGGAGCAAGGTCACGCCCGCCATGGCGAACAAGTCCCGGCGGGCCTCGCCCATGGCCAGGACCAGGGTCTGGCGGGCGTGCGCAAGCTGGTCCTGCTCGCGGGACTCGAGAGCCGCGACGATGGAGCGTATCGCCTCGGAACTGTCTTTGCCGCGCTGGCCAAACGCCATCTCGTACTGCTGGTCCGGCGCGCTGCGCTTTCGTTCGATGCCGGCAGCGGTGATCATCGTGCGTTCGCCGATGAGCGGAACGAGTTCCTCGATCAACGCGAGCTCCGCCGCATCGTCCCGCATCTTGTCGCGGAGCGCGGACAAGAGTACCGGAACACGGCGGCGTCCGCGCTCGAACGGTTCGAGATAGGCTTCGTCGGCCGAAAGCGCGAAGCCGCGCCCCGCCGTCTCGATGTCGTTGATCGCGTTCAGCAGGCCCTGCAGGTCATGCATCGTCGTCGCCTTCCGCGCCGCCGATTCGGTCAGCTGGGCGATGGTGTCCAGACGAGCCAGACTGAGCCATAGCGACCCGATGGCGTACGCGACAGCCAGGAAAAGAACGGCGTACGGCGGCAGAAAGGGCGGTACACGAAGGCGCATGGGGGAGTCCGGCAATGCCCGGTCGTCGAAGTCTATGCGATCGACGCGCCGCACGACAGCGCCGGCATGCGCGAAGTGCGAAGCGGGAAACGGCTTCGCGGCGCCGCACGGCCGCGCCTGCGGCGTAAGGGGCTTCCGGCGAACGATCGTCAGGCGCCCATCATTGGCCAAGCCGACCGACGTGCCGAACCAGCCGCGCGAATCGTGGAAGGTAACGCCGTCGGCCGCGCGCCGGAAGCTTGTCTCGCCACGGCGTTGGCGAGCGACCCTATTTCGTCGCGGGTTTCCGGGCTCGGCTCTTGCCCGCTTTCGTGAGCGAGATGGCCACCGCCTGCTGGATCGCCTTTTTCCTGGAGCGCGGATGGCTGGAACCAATCGTCCCGTCCCGCTCGTATTCGTGAACG
>JANMBN010000404.1:0-13142 GCA_031360485.1 Betaproteobacteria bacterium
GATCGCGCTGCGCGTCGAGGGGCGCCCCGGGCCGCAGGTCGCGATCGTGCGCTGGTTTCGCAACACGATGAAGGCCAGCGGGTTGGAGTTCGGTTGCGAAATCCTCTCGGACATTCCCGAAGCGGCCGTGGCATCCGCGGAAGACGAGGATGACGGCAAGCGCGTCCCCGTCGTCGTCCTGCCCGAGCAACCGCCCAAATCCGGCGCCGAAGAATCGCTGCCGCAGCTCATCGTCGCATCGGGCGTCTTCGGCCTCGACCAGGGCGTGGCCCTGACGCGCGGCGGCGACACCGGCTTCGCGGTGCTGACCAAGCTCATCGAACAGGGCCCCGGCTTCGAGATCTACGACTTCGCTCCAGTCAGCTGAGTGCCCGCGTTGCCGCCAGCGCCGCAGCTTTCGGCCGCCGCCCGCTGGCATCGGCTCGCGGTCGCGCTGGTTGCCGCGCTGGGACTGCTCGAGGCACTCTGGGAATTGGCGCTCGCGCCGCTACGGCCCGGCGGGTCGTGGCTCGCGCTGAAGGCGGTCCCGCTGGCGTTGATATGGCTGTCGATGGCGCGAGGCTCCCGCCAGGCCCGGCAAGCCGCATCGCTCTTTCTGCCTCTGTTCGCGGCCGAAGGCATCGTGCGCGCCCTCACCGAGACGGGCCGGCACGCGCTCGTCGCGTCCGCGGCGGCGGCGTTGGCCGTCGGCGCGCTCGCAGCCGTCCTGTGGTCGTTTCGCGCCGGGAAGCCCCGCTGAACCGCAACGGGCCACAAGGAACGAAAGGAAGCATGGCGCCAACATCGATCGGCGCCCGCAGGCGCGACGCTCAGTCCGGCGCGGGCCCGATTTCCGGCGCCTTCTGACCGTGGAGTCCCCTGGGCAGCGGGAACACGACGCGTTCCGCAGCGCCTTCGAGCTCCCGGACACTCCCCGCACCGAGCTCGGCCAACCGCGCCAGAACCTCCTTCACGAGCACTTCCGGCGCGGACGCACCCGCGGTGACGCCGACGCAGGCCTTTCCGGCGAGCCACTCGGGCCGCAGCTCGTCCGCACGATCGATCATGTACGCGGGTATTCCGCGGTTCGCGGCCACCTCTCGCAGCCGATTCGAATTCGAGCTGTTCGGGCTGCCGACGACGATGACCACGTCCGCCTGCCGCGCCATCAGCTTGACCGCATCCTGACGGTTCTGGGTCGCGTAGCAGATGTCGTTCTTCTTCGGCCCGGTGATGCGCGGAAACCTGCGCGCAAGCGCCGCGACGATCGCCGCGGCGTCATCCACCGACAGCGTCGTCTGCGTCACGTAGGAGAGAGCATCGGGATTGGCGACGGTGAGCCCGTCGACATCGCCCACCGACTCGACGAGATAGATGCCGCCGTCGCATTGTCCCATCGTCCCCTCGACCTCCGGATGGCCCGCGTGGCCGATCATCACGATCTCGCGCCCCTGCTCGCGCATCTTCTCGACTTCGGAGTGGACCTTTGTCACCAACGGACATGTCGCGTCGAAAACCGTGAGACCGCGCGCATCCGCCTCCGCGCGGACGGCTTTCGGCACCCCGTGGGCGGAGAACACGACCGTGCTGCCCGCCGGCACTTCATCGAGTTCCTCGACGAAGACGGCACCCTTCGCCGTCAGATCCTCGACGACGAACCGGTTGTGGACGACTTCGTGCCGAACGTAGATCGGCGCGCCGTACTTCGCGAGCGCGTGCTCGACGATGGCGATCGCACGATCGACTCCGGCGCAAAAGCCGCGCGGATTGGCCAGAACGACGTTCATCGGATTCCTTTCGCGACCTCGGCGGCGTCGGGGTGCGGTCGCCGGAAGCTGTCGGCGACGAGCAGCACCGCGCCGATCGTGATGGCGCTGTCGGCGAGGTTGAATGCCGGATAGGCCCAGCCAGCGTAATGGAAGACCAGGAAGTCGACGACCTTCCCGAGCGCGAGGCGATCGTACAGATTGCCGAGCGCGCCGCCCAGGACCAGCGCGAGGCCCGTACTGTACATCGCGCTTCCCCCGCGCCTCAGCAGCAGCACGATGACGATCGCGGCAACCACCGCGATCGCCGCGAAGAACCAGCGCTGCCAGCCGGAGGCCGACGCGAGGAAGCTGAACGCGGCACCGGTGTTGAACGTCAGCACGAGGCTGAAGAATCCGGTGACGGCCCGCCCGTCGCCTTCGCGGATCGTCGCGAGGACGGCGGCCTTCGCGAGCTGATCGGCCGCAATCACCGCGACGCTCAGCCACAGCCACCGCGCCCAATGCGCCGTCATGATGGCGGCCGCGACCTACGGAGGGCGCTCCCGCGGCTCGATCCGCAATCCATGCGCAATCCTCTCACGCGAATGCGCGCCGTTCGCCCGTTCCGAAGAGGTTCGAAACGCATCGACCGCAAAGCGTCGGGCGCCCGGCATCCCCGCCGACATCGGCGCGATAGTGCCAGCAGCGTTCGCATTTCGCAAACGGGCTCGGCGTGGCCTTGATCGCAAGCCCGTCGCCTCGCGCGAGGGTCGCCGACGAGGTGATCAGCACGTAGCGCAGATCGTCCCCCAGGCTTGCCAGAGCGTCGTGGTCGTCCCCCGTCGCGGTGACCGCAACGTCCGCCTGCAGCGACGAGCCGACCTTTCCGCCCTGCCGCAGGATCTCGAGCTCCTTTTGCACGGCGGCGCGCACGGCCAGAATGCGCGACCACTTGGCGATCAGCGGCTGCGCGTCCGGCAGATCCGGCAACGCGTCGACCCAGGTCCGGCAAAAGACCGACGCGTCGTCCGGGTGCACGATTCGCCACGCCTCCTCGGCCGTGAACGACAGCACGGGCGCCATCAACTCGAGCAGCGCGTCGCGGATGAGCGCGAGCGCGGTCTGCGCCGAGCGCCGCGCGCGGCTTTCCTTGCCGGTCGTGTACAGGCGATCCTTGAGCACGTCGAGATAGAACCCGCCGAGATCCTCGGAGCAGAACGTCTGCAGCCGCTGGATCACCAGGTGGAACTCATAGCGCGCGTAGTCGTCCCGCACGGCGCCGGCCAGCGTCCGCGCGGCGGCAACGGCATACCGGTCGATCTCGAGCAGATCCGCGAGCGGGACGGCATCCTTCGCCGCATCGAAATCGGCGGTGTTCGCCAGCAGGAAGCGCAGCGTATTGCGGATTCGGCGATAGCCCTCGACGACGCGCTTCAGTATCTCGTCGGAGATGAAGAGCTCGCCCGAGTAGTCGGTCGCGGCCACCCAGAGGCGGAGGATTTCCGCGCCGAGCGTGTTCGACACCTTCTGCGGCTCGACCCCATTGCCCTTGGACTTGGACATCTTCTTGCCTTCGCCGTCCACGGCGAAGCCGTGCGTGAGCAGCGCTCGGTACGGCGGAACGCCGTTCAACATGCACGAAACCAGCAGCGACGAATGGAACCAGCCCCGGTGCTGGTCCGAGCCTTCGAGGTAAAGGTCGGCGGGGAATCCCGTCTCCTGTGCGTGCGACCCCGCCCCGGACACGCGACCGTCCGGACCGCCCAGGACGGTCTGGTGCGTCGAACCGGAGTCGAACCAGACGTCGAGCGTGTCCTTGATCTTCACGTACTCGTGGAGATCGTCGGCGTCGAGGTCGCGCACATCGAGCGTCTGCCACGCCTCGATGCCGCCCCTTTCCACGCGCTGCGCCACGTCCTCCAGCAGCGCCAGCGTGCGCGGATGCAGCGCGCCGGTCTCCTTGTGCGTGAAGAACGGCATCGGCACGCCCCACTGCCGCTGCCGCGACAATGTCCAGTCGGGCCGGTTCGCGATCATCCCGCGCAGGCGCGCCTTGCCCCAGCTCGGGAAGAACTGCGTGGCATCGATGCCCGCAAGCGCCGCTTCGCGCAGTGTCCTCGCGGGCTTGTTGCCATTCCATCCGGGGACATCGTCCATGCCGGCGAACCACTGGGTCGTCGCGCGATAGATGATGGGCGTCCTGTGCCGCCAGCAGTGCATGTAGCTGTGCGTGAACTTCTCCGACGACAGGAGCGCGCCGGCATCGCGCAGCTTGTCGACAATCTGCGGGTTCGCTTCCCAGATCTTCTCGCCGCCGAAAAACGGCAGGCTTCCCGCGAAGCGCCCGTCGCCGCCCACCGGATTCAGGATCTCGTCGTCTTTCATCCCGTAGCGGCGGCAGGACTGGAAGTCGTCGATGCCGTAGGCGGGCGACGAATGCACGACGCCGGTTCCCTGCTCGAGCGTCACGTACGTCCCGAGGTAGACCGGCGAGGGACGGTCGTAGAGCGGATGCCGGAAGCGGATCAGTTCGAGCGCCGCGCCATTCGCGGTGGCAACGACCCGGCCTTCGAGGCCGAACCGGCCAAGACAGACATCGACGAGATCCTGCGCGAGCACGAGATGCCCGCGCGTCGTCGCCACCAGCGCATAGGTGAACTCGGGGTTCACGTTCAGTGCCTGGTTCGCCGGAATCGTCCATGGCGTGGTCGTCCAGATGACCGCCGATACCGGACCATCCGGAAGTGCCGCGAGATGGAAAGCCGCGGCGAGCCGCGCGCGATCGGCATCGTCGATCGGAAAGGCGACGTCGACGGCGATATCCACGCGGTCCTCGTACTCGACTTCCGCTTCGGCCAGCGCACTGCCGCAATCGAAGCACCAGTTGACCGGCTTCAGGCCGCGGTAGATGAATCCCTTTTCGAGCAGCTTCCCGAGCGTGCGGATCTCGTCGGCTTCGCTCTTGTACGCCATCGTCGTGTACGGATGGTCCCAGTCCCCCAGCACGCCCAGCCGCTGGAAGTCGGCCTTCTGCCGAACGATCTGCTCGCTCGCGTAGATGCGCGCAAACCGCTGCGTTTCCTCGACGGGGATGTGCTTGCCGTGGGTTTTCTCGATCTGCACCTCGATCGGCATTCCATGGCAATCCCAACCCGGCACGTAGGGCGCGTCGTAGCCCGCCAGCTGCTTGCTCTTGACGACGACATCCTTGAGGATCTTGTTGACGGCATGGCCGATGTGGATGTCGTTGTTCGCATAGGGCGGGCCGTCGTGCAGCACGAAACGCGGACGGCCGACCGACGCCGCGCGGATCGCCTGGTAGATCCCTTTCTGCTGCCACTCCTTTATCCAGAGGGGTTCGCGCTTGGCGAGGTCCCCGCGCATCGGGAACCGCGTGTCCGGCAGGTTGAGCGTCGTCTTGTAGTCGATTTTCGATTCGTCGGGCATGCGAAGGTTCGATTCTTTCCGGGGTTGCGTGCGGTGCGGCGTCAGCGTGTCGGACCGACGGTCGTGTTGAAGTAATCGCGCGCCTGCGCGACATCGGTGCGGATCTGGCGGGTGAGCGCGTCGAGGTCGGCGTAGCGTTCCTCGTCCCGCAGCTTGTGCAGGAACTCGACGCCGACGCGGCGCCCGTAGATGGTCTCGTTGAAGTCGAAGATGAAGACCTCGAGCAGGGGCACGCCCGACGTGGAGACGGTCGGACGCACGCCGATGCTGGCGACCGCCGCCCGCGGCGCTTCGGAAAGCCCGTGCACGCGCACCGCGAAGATGCCAGCCAGCGGGGGTTTGCGCCGGAGCCGGATATTTGCGGTCGGAAAGCCGAGGTTGCGCCCGCGCTTCGCGCCGTGCGCGACGCGCCCGGAAATCAGGAACGACCGGCCGAGCAGCGCGTTGGCGTGCTCCAGATGGCCGGCTGCCAGCGCCGTGCGCACCGCCGTCGACGACGCGCGCTCGCCGTCGACCGCCACCGTGCGCATTTCCTCGACACTGAAGGTTCGTGCGGATCGGCGCAGCGTTCCGACGTCGCCGGTCCTCCCCTTGCCGAAGCGGAAATCCGCACCGACCAGCAGCCAGCGCGCGCCCAGGCGGCGGACGAGCACGTCGTCGATGAACGTCTCCGGCGCGAGCGACGCGAGCGACCGGTCGAAGCGCGCGACATACGTGCGTGCGACGCCGTGCGCGCTGAATATCTCGATCTTCTGGCGCAGCGAGGACAGGCGCGGCGGCGCCGTATCCCTGGCGAAGAACTCGCGCGGCGGCGGGTCGAATGTGAGCACGGCCGGCGGCAGCGCGAGATCGTCCGCGGCCTCGACGAGGCGGGAAAGCATCGCAAGATGCCCACGATGGACACCGTCGAAATTGCCGATCGTCAGTGCCACGGGAACGTCGGCGGACGCCGGCAGGCCGCGAAAGACCCGCACGAAGGAACCTCGATGTGACAAAACTCTGAATTTTAGCGGAAATTCGCGAGTTTCGCCCGTTTTGCCGCGTCGCGACCGTCGCTTCCCGTTCGTGGAGACATTTCGGCCGTCGTCGGGCCGGGCCTCAGCCGCGATAATCCCATGCGCGCCAGCCGCCGAGCAGCGGATGGAACAGGCCGAGCCGGATAGGCCGGTTGTCGAGCGCGCGGACGAACCGCGCGTAGCGCTCGAGCTGCCCGCGGTACCGGTCCATTTCGCGATCGAGAAACGCGTCGACGTCGGCGCCTTCGTGGGCGCCTGTCTTGAAATCGACGATCCAGCGCACGCCGTCGGCGACGAACGTGCGGTCGATCACGACGCGCGCGATCGTGGCCTCCTCCACTCCGGCCAGCGCCCATTCGCTCCGTGCTTCGGCATGCGCCGCGTCGAACAGCCAGCGCCCGCGCTCGTCGGCAAGCAGCCGCGAGACCGCGGCGGATACGCCCGCCGCCGCCGCGGCAATCTCGGCATCGTCGACACCTTCGCCCGCAAGCTCCACGCGAATCCTCGATTGAAGCGTCGCGACGCGCGCCGCGTTCCAGGCTACGATTCCCTCGCGCGCGATCTGCGCAAACAGCCGATGGGCGACCGTGCCCACGTGCCTCGCCGTTTCGCGCGCCCAATCGAACGGCAGCGGATCCTGGGTCGTCGGCATCGCATCGGCGACCGGGACCCCAGGCCCGGGCCGTGCAGGAGACCACGCCGCCGGCAACCGGACGAGAAGCCGTTGCGGCGCGAGGGCGGCGGCGACACGATTCGCCGCGATCGGCGCCGCGAGATCACCGCCAAGCGTTTCCCAGAATTGGCCCAGCGCCGAACCTGTCGGCGGCGGCTTCCATGCCGGCGGACCGCCGTCCTTCACGGATACATCGAGCACGGCGGTGAGATGCAAACGGTGTTTCGCGCGCGTGCAGCCCACATAGAGCAGGCGTCCCAGCTCCGCGCTTTCCTCGCCGCCGGCGAGCATTCCAAGATAGGCGTAGATGGGGTCGTCTGCCCCTCCACGCGCCTTCATCGGCGCCAGCAGCAGCCCGTGCTGGCGTCGGCGCCAACGCAGGATTTCGCGGCCCCGCCGGTTGGGACTGCGCCCGAGTCCGGGCAGGATCACCGTGTCGAACTCGAGCCCTTTCGCGTGGTGCAGGGTCATCACCTGGACCCGCGCGGTATCCGGGGCGTCGGGTGCCGCGTGCAACTTCGCGAGGGCATCGACGAAGGCCGCCCAATCGGGCACGTCGCCGGCGACGTCATGTTCGGCCAGCAAGGCGAAGAAGCGTTCCGCCGCGTCGAGGTCGATGGGCTCGTCGACGGTCGCCGGGCCGCCCAGCGCGAGCCACGCGCCGCGAACCCGTGCGGCGAGACCGGCCCGCCCGCGCGCGTCGAGTGCGGACGCAAGAACGGCGGCGGTGCGCGCGAATCGGTCGCGTCCGTCGGCGGAGAGGGATTCGATTGTGTCGGTCGCGCCCATCACGGCGGCAATGCACCCGCCTTGCGTTGCGTCGGCGGCGGCCGAAATGGCGAAGAGATCGGCCAGCATCATTCCGCACCACGGCGCGCGGAGCACCGCGAGCCACGCGTGCCGATCCGCGGGCTGTGCGATCGCATGCGCCAGCGAAACCAGGTCGAGGACCGATTGCCGTTCCGCGAGCGCATCGAGTTCGACGGCGGCAAACGGAATGTCGGCCGCGCGAAGTGCCGGCAACAGCGCGGCGAGATGCGACCGCGCGCGAACGAGCACGGCGACGCTTTCGGCGCCGTCCGCGAGCGCGGCGCGGACACGTTTCACGACGAGTTCCGCCTCGTGTCCGGCATCGGTCGACACGTCGATCGTCGCCGCGTCGCCGGGCAGCGGATCGCACACGGAAGCCGCGGGCGCGAAACCCACGGTGCCGCGCCAAGGGTCGCCGCGCTCGCCCAGCACGGTTGGAAAGACGGCGTTCACCCAGTCGACGAGCCCCCGCTGCGAGCGGAAATTGCGGCGCAACACGATGTTCTCGACGGGCAGATCGCCGATTCGGCCGGTTTCCTGCGCCTCGACGAAAAGGCGCACTTCGGCGCCGCGGAACCGATAGATGGACTGCATCGGGTCCCCGACGGCGAAGAGCGTTCGCCCGTCACCCGGCTCCCACCCGGCCGTCAACCGGCGCATCAACGCGAGCTGCGCGAACGACGTGTCCTGAAATTCGTCGACCAGAAGGTGCGATAGACGGAGATCGAGTCTCAGCAGCAGGTCCGACGGCGCGTCCTCGTCGCCCAGCGCTTCGAGCGCGGCCATCGTGGCCTGAGGGAAATCGATGGTGCCGGCGTCGCGAAACACCAGCGTGAGTTCGGCGGCGGCTCGCGGCAGAACGTCGAGCAAAGCGTCGACGATCGACCAGACGTCGTCGGCATATCGCGGAGGTGGCAGGCAGCGCACCGCGTGCAGCGCATCGGCGAGACCCGGAACGGCGGCGAGCTCGCCGAGAAGGCCCTTCATTGCGACGTTGCGCTGCTGCCGCTCCGCTGCGCCTTCCCCGTTCGATATCGCCGGAAATCCATCGTTCCTGCTCACCGCGGCGCGAAATCGCGCTTCGCTGGCGACGAGCAACCAGTCGGCAAGCGCGCGCCAGTGTTCCTGCGCGGCGCTCGACAGCGGCGGCAGCCCTCCTCCGGCCGAGCACGCGGCGAGATGTCGGGCCCGCTCCGCTGATTCGGGGAGCTGCGCCAGGTTGTCCGCGGCGTACCGCTGCTGTTCTGCGAGCGCAGCGGCGAGAGATGCCGTCAATCGCGCCGCCACGAGCCGGATCTCGCCGGCGACTTCTTCTTCCAGCGTCGCCTCGAGCATCGCCCGGAACCGGCCTCGATCCGAGGGCCGCAATTCGCCGATCCATTGCTCGCGTTTCGCGAGCATGGCCGCCACGAGCCCGACCGCCGCGCCGGCGTCGTTGTCGAGGTGCAGAAGCAGCTGCTGCCACGCCGGATCGTCTTCCGGCGCCGCCGCCAGCGCCTGTCGCGCTGCCTCGACATAAAGCGGGGCGGCACGCTCTTCGAAGCGCGGCGCGGCGCCGAGCCCCGCGGCGAGGGGCGCCTGCCGCGCGAGACCTGCGGCGAGCGCGTCGATCGTGACGACCATCAGGCGCGCCGGATGCGCGACGAGCTGCCAGCCGTGAAGGCGATCCTGCGCGAGCGCGGCTCGCGCGAGATCGCGCGTGCGCCGGGCATGCGCGGATTCTGCCTCGCATTCCGTGTCCGCGCCGCGCAGCGCGTCCACGATGCGCTCGCGCATTTCCCCCGCGGCCTTGCGCGTGAAGGTCATCGCGACGATCCGCTCCGGACGGTCGACGTGCGCGAGCAGCGCGAGAAAGCGCTGGATCAGCAGCTCGGTCTTGCCGGAGCCGGCCGGCGCCTGCACGAGAAACGAACGGCGGATGTCGAGCGCGCGTTCGCGCGAGGCCGAGTCGTCGGCATCGGGCGTCGCGCCGGCCGGTCGTTCATGCACGGCCGTCCTCCGTCGATTCGTCGACCGGCAGCGCGCCGACCCTGCACAGCGCCTGCAGGCCGCAAGTCCTGCACGTCTTCACCAGATCGCGGGGCGCGACCGCGGCGAATCCGTCGCGCACCTCGGCCGCGAGCGCGCCAAGCGATTGTGTCCAGCGCGCCTCGATCGCATTCCAGTCGGCGAGCGAAGCGTCGCCGACATCGGCGGGGACGCCGAGTCGGGGCCACGCCGAGGCATCCGCGGCGATTCCCAGCGCCTTGACCTCGCCGCGCCTCAACTGGACATACGCGGCCGCACGAACGGGCTGCAACGGTGCGGCGGCGCGCTGCGCAAGCACGTAGAGCCCGAGTTGCGGCCCCTGCGGCCGCGCATCGAACCATTTGGACGGAGGGGTGGCCGGGCCCGTCTTGTAGTCGATGATCGCGACCCCGCCGCCGGCGAGCGCGTCGACTCGGTCCAACCGCAGCTCGAGCGCGAGGCCGCCCAGCTCAAGCCGCTTCGCGTTTTCGGTCTCCGCCACCACGAACGGCGGACGGGCACGCTCGAATCCGTCGAGCCACGCACGGACGATGGACGTGATCCGGCTCGCCTCGCCGGACCGAACGACCGCCGGCAGCCGGCGCCAGCGTCCGCTGGAGATTTCCGCGGTCGCGGCGGCGGCGGCAGCGTCGATTTTGGCCGTGAGTGCGTCCGGTGGAAGCGTGACCAGCGACGCGTGATCGCCGACGTCCCGCCAGAACGCCGCCAACGCGGCGTGAACGAGCGTGCCGCGCTCGATCGCCGACAATCCCTCCACGGATTCCGGCCACGTGTCCGCGTCCAGCCGGTGCAGCGCCATGGCGCGAAACGGGCAGTCGCTTTGCGCGTCGATGAGCGCTGCACCGCCGCGGATGCGCGTCGCGACCGACAGTGTCGGCGCGCGATCGTCCCTTACGGCCTCCCGCGCCGGCGCAGACTCGAACTGGGCCCGGGCCGTTGCCGGAGGCAGCGCGTCGCCCTCGGCAAGGCACGGCGCATGAGGCACGAGCGCGGAGGCCGACCGGGGATGGTCGTCGGCGCTCTTCGCATGCGAGAAGACGACCTCCGGCGCACCGCGCGCCCACTGCGCGGTCAGCGCCTGCGCGTAGGAAAGTTCGCGCGCCGCGGACGAACGCGGAACGTTGCGCTCCCTCTGCCACGAGAGCGCCAGCAGCGGGTTCGGTTGCGGCGCCGGCGGCCACGTCTCGGCGGCGAGCCCGGCGACCCATAACGCGTCGAGGGGCAGGCCCGCGGCTTCCAGCAGGCCGAGAATCTGGATAGGCGCAGGCGCCGATTCCGGCTGGAACACCTGGCGTCCTGCAAGGGCAACGCATGCCGCCAATGCCTCAGCGCGGGGAATGCGGCGCGCCACCGGTCCCAACGTCGCGAATTGCGTCAGCAACTCGTCCCACGCTCCTTGCGCCTGCCACTCACCGGAGGAGAGCGGACGGTCTCCCGGCCATCCCGCCGCCGCGAGCCAGTTTCGCCACCGGTCCGCCCATTCGCGCGGCGAAGCGCTGGCCGGCAGGCCGTGCCCTTGGCGCGCCACATGCAGGCGGTCCGCGACCGTGCGGTCGACCTGCGCGAGCGCCGCGACCGTGTCGTCGAGCGAGATTTCGCGCCGTCCGTCGCGGAGCCAGCGGGCCTCGATTTGTCCACGGCACAGCCAGGCGTCGCGGGTGGCCGCAACGTACGGCGAGCGCAGCAGCGCCGCCGCGCGCGCCAGGGGCAACGGTCCGTGCGCGAGCGCGATCAGGTCGAGCGCGGCGGCAATCATCGGGACCTCGCTGGCTGCGGTGCCGAGCGACACGTTGTACGGGCGCGCGGCGTCCTCGTGCCCCGGACATTGCAGCGCAGGGCAGAGTATTTCCTCGGCCAGCGCGCGAACCTCTTGTTGACGCGACGCCAGGTCGTCGATGGCGATGCCGATCGTCGCGCCGGGATCGGCGATCGCCCGGTCGCGCGCCCAGCCAAGCGCCCGAACGAGCTCGTCGCGCGGCGTGGCGCCGGCCGCGCGCCAGACCTTGCCCGGCGCATCCGCAACGGTGGCGTGCGTTTCGACCCGCATGCCCGCCGCCTGGAGCGCGGCGAGCAGCCGATGCTGCTGCGGCGTGATCTCGGCAAAACCGGCCAGCGTCACGGTGACACCGCGCCACGCGGACACCTCGGGGGCACATCGGGCGATCCAATCCGGCAACTGGGCCGGATCGAGTCGTCGCATGCGGGCGAGGCTCGCGGAATAGGTGTCCGCCCAACGCGCAAACGCGGCGCAATCGTCGTCGTTGCCTGCCCAGGCGCGCCAACTGGGCCCTCCCGAACCCCACGCATGGACGAGCGACCACGCCTCGGTCGCGAGGTCTGCCGCGCCGTTCCCGTCGATCAGCGGCAGCCCGTCCGCGGCGATGATCTGCGACCAAAGATAGGCCGTCTGCACGGATCCGGCGAGACCGGGCGGATCGGATTCGGAGCCCGCCTCCACGACATCGAGCCGGAGCCTTTCGACCCAGGCGCCCCACGGCAGCACGTCGGATGCCGGCCAGACCGTGCGCCCGGCGGCGCGCTGCGCCTCGTCATGGAGCGCCGCGAGTCGGCGCGCGAGGCGCTTGTTCGGCGTAACGACGGTTGCACCGGACCCAAGCGCGGCACGCAACGGCGGTGGGACGATTTCCAGGACCTTGGCGGCGCTCACGACATCCTCCGGCGACCGGACGCCGGCGGCGGCGGCCGACCGTTCACGTCGAGGATCGGCGCCGCGGCGAAGACCTTCCCGGCGGGGTCGCGGAACCGCGAGCCGTCGTTATCTTTTCGATGAACGCAGGGGCCGCGTCCGGCCGGCGCGCTTCCGCTCGATCACAGCGCTGATACCAACTCTACCAGCTTTGCGTGACGCCGCTGCAACGGCGCGGATCAGTGCTTGACGTAGGGCACGACGCCGCGCGGAATCACGCGGAGCCGCCGCACGCGGCCGAGCGGGCCACGGGCCGGCGTTTCGACATGCGGCGATCGGGTGGAACGGTGAGGTCGGCCGGCGATCCGTCGGGTCGCGCGGGTCGCTAGGCCGGAAGTACGCCGCGGCTTGGCGCGCGCCGGAACTCGGACGCGGCCCGCGCCGACCGCACGCCGCTTCGACAGAAAGGCGGCGGCCGACCGCATCGCTTCAGGCAGTCAGGATCCGGACAACCGTACGCATGGGCTCCGGGCGTCCGGGTCAGGCTGCGGCCGAGACCGCGTTTTGGAGGCCGGCCGGCGGATTCTGCACACGGCGGTGCACGATGGCTGCCTGCTGGTCGAGCGACGCCTTGAGTTCCGCGTCCGCGATCGAGGCTTCCTGTGCCAGCACGGCGTCGTAGTTCTGGCGAGTCTCGGGATTCGAGAGTACGTCGTACGCGGTCTGGACCAAACGCAGGAGCCCGGTCATGTCCTGACCGGAATCCGTGGTGCCGTAGCCGAAGCGCTCGAGCA
>JANMBN010000460.1:0-2190 GCA_031360485.1 Betaproteobacteria bacterium
TAGGACGTCGGTGCCGCGAACAGAATCGTGACCCGGTCTGCGGCGACCGCCTGCAGCAACGCGTCAGCCGACGTCTTCTCCAGCAGTAGCGTCGCGGCCCCGGCGCGCAGCGGAAAGAGGAGCAGGCCGCCCAGCCCGAACGTGAAGGCGAGCGGCGGACTGCCCGTGAACAGATCGTCGGGCGACGCGCGGAGCGTCGATCGCGGCCAGCAGTCGCAGATCGCCATCACGTCGCGGTGGAAATGCATCGTGCCCTTCGGCTTGCCGGTCGTCCCCGACGTGAAGGCGATGAGCGCCGTATCGTCGGCGGCGGTGTCCACGTTTTCGAATGTCGCCGGCTTGCGCGCGGCGCGCGCGTCGAGGCCGTCCGGCTCGCCGGATTCGAACAGCGCGACCGTCGTCAGCATCGGGCAAGCCGGGCGGGCGGCATCGAGCTCGGCGGCGAGGCGCGCGTCGCAGAGCGCATGCGAAATCCGCGCCTTGGTGACGATGTCGGTCAGCTCCCTGGCGCGCAGCAGGGGCATGCTGCCGACCGCGATGCCGCCCGCCTTCATCACGGCAAACCAGCACGCGGCGTGCATCGGGCTGTTGGGCGCCCGCAGCAGCACGCGGTTGCCGTGGACGAGCCCGAGATCCTCGACCAGCACGCGGGCGATGCGGTTCGCCCGCTCGAGGAGCTCGCCGTAAGTCCAGCGCAATCCGCCGGGCGCGACGATCGCCGTGCGCGTGCCCCACCCGCGCTCGACGGCCCGATCCAGCAGCATCGTCGCGCAATTCATTCGCTCGGGGTACTGGAGTTCGGGCAGCTCGAAGAGGAATTCAGGCCACGCGTCCGGCGGCGGCAGATTGTCCCGCGCGAAGGTGTCGACATGCGCCGTGTAACGCATCGCGTGATCCCGGTTCATCGGCGCAGAAGCTCGCGGGCGATGATCAGCTTCTGCACTTCCGTCGCGCCCTCGTAGATTCGCAGCGCCCGGATCTCCCGATATAGCCGCTCGACCGCCTGCCCTCGCGTCACGCCGAGCCCGCCGAAGAGCTGCACCGCGGCGTCGATGACCTGCTGCGCCGACTCGGTCGCCGTCCATTTCGCCATCGCCGCTTCCTTGGTCGCCGGAAGCTTCCCGACATCGCGCAGCCACGCCGCCCGGTAAGTGAGGAGCGCCGCCGCGTCGATCGCGGTGGCCATCTCGGCGAGCTTCGCCTTCGTCAGCTGCAATTCGGACAGCGTGGTGCCGAACATCCTGCGCTCCCGCGTTCGGCCGAGCGCCTCGTCGAACGCCCGGCGCGCGAATCCCAGCGCCGCTGCCGCGACCGACGCGCGAAAGATGTCGAGCGTGCGCATGGCGAGCTTGAAGCCTTCGCCCTCGGCGCCGAGCAGCGCGTCAGCGGGTACCCTGCAGCCGGCGAACGTGAGCCGTGCGAGCGGATGCGGCGCGATGACCTCGATGCGCTCGCCGATCGTGAGGCCGGGAACATCGGCCGGCACGATGAACGCCGAAATGCCCTTCGCGCCGGCGCCCGCAGCGTCGCCGCTCCGCGCGAACACGCAATAGAAATCGGCGATGCCGCCGTTGGAGATCCACGTCTTGCAGCCGTCGAGCACCCAGGCATCGCCGTCGCGCCGCGCGCGCGTCGTCAGCGCCGCGACGTCGGACCCGGCCTCCGGCTCCGACAGGGCGAACGCGGCGATCGCCGTGCCTCTCGCCACCGCCGGAAGCCAGCGCGCCTTCTGTGCATCACTGCCGGCGAGCGTGATCGCTCCGCTCCCCAATCCCTGCATCGCGAACACGAAGTCGGCAAGACCATCGTGGTACGCGAGCGTTTCGCGGGCGACGCACAGTGCGCGGGAATCGAGCGCGGCGAGCGCCCCGCCGTGAGCCGCGGGAACGCCGTAGCGCAGCCAGCCGGCGCTGCCGAGCATGCGCACCAGCGCGACGCATCGGGCGTCGACGTCGGCCTCGTCGCCCGATGCGAGCGACGTCGCCGCCCACGCGCCAAGGTCCGCCGCCATACCGCGATGGGCGTCGTCGAAAAACGGCCAGTCGAGATGCGAGCGCTCCATGTTCGCGCCCTAGTTCCCCTCGAATCGGGGCGTCTGCTTGCTGACGAACGCCTGGTAGGCGCGGCGAAAGTCGGCGGTCTGCATGCACAGCGCCTGCGCCTCGGCCTCGGCTTCGATTGCCGCGTCGA
>JANMBN010000511.1:0-6112 GCA_031360485.1 Betaproteobacteria bacterium
ATCCACCTGGTTCAAGCTCGGGCTGAAGAACACCCCCGGCGCGTGCAGCAGCTTGCTCATCGGGAAAACGATCATCAGCATCGCCACGAGCGCGAGATGGACGAGCAGCTCCGGATCGGCGGGAAGCGCGTGCCAGTCGAACGCCATCAGGCCGAGGAAGAACGCCTTGAGGGCGACGATGTCGGTGTGCGCGAGGTACTTCATGGCGAGTCCGCTCGCGACGATCGCGGTGATGAGCGCCAGCATCAGGTGATCGGAGGGAGCGCTGATGTAGCGCACGCGATCGACCAAGAAGCGCCGCGCCCAGAGCCCCGCGAGACCGGCGAGCACGGCGAATCCCGCGTAGAGGCCCATGGGCTGGATGAGCGTCACCCAGGCCCAGACCGGCTCCGTGAAATAGCGGAGGTGCCGCAGGAGCACCGCGAAGAGCGCGACGTGAAAGATCCAGCCGAAGAGCCAGGTCCACTTGTTGGACCGGAACAGGCTCCGGAAGAGCGTGACCTCGACGAGCATGCGCAGCGCAACGCCGCGGCGCGTGGTCGGCGCCGGAGGGATCGGGATCTTCAGAGGCTGCGGCGTGCGCGCGTACACCCAGCACTTGTACGCAACGCCGCCGACGAGCGTGGCGGCAGCGAAGTAGAAGAGCAGCGCGTAGAGGACGGTCAGCGCCGACACGATCGCTCCAGGTCGCGGCGAAGCGCGACCTCTAGACGCAGCCGGTCGGCTTCGGCAGCCCCGCGTACTTGCAGGCCTGCTTGGCGGGGCCGTACGGAAAGAGCTCGTACAGGTACTTGCTGTTGCCCTTGTCCGCGCCAAGCTTCTTCCCGATCGCCTTGGTCAGCACCCGCACCGCCGGGGCAATCTGGTACTCCTCGTAGTATTGGCGCAGGAAGTTGATCACTTCCCAGTGGTTCTCGCTCAAATCGCAACTGTCGAGGCGCGCCATCTCCTTCGCGACGTCCTCGTTCCAGGCGGTGCGATCGGCTAGATAACCTTCCTCGTCGGTCTCGATGGACTGGCCGTTCACTTCGATCGTCATATCGTCTCTTCCCTCTGCGTCATATCCAGGATTGCACGGCGTCGTGCCCGACCACCAGATCCACGAACCCCTCGTAGTCCACCAGGCGAACGCCGTCCATCACCCGGTCTTGCATGCCGCGCGCCTCGACGTCCGCCTTCAGCGCGCAGATCGACACACTCTTCATGGCGTCCTGCAGCCGCTTCGAGACGGCCGTGTCCCGGGCCGCCGCGTAAACTCCGTCCTCGATCAGCAGCAGCGTGCTGCCCTGGCTCGCGAACCGGAGGCAGGTCTCCAGCGTGTTGTGCTCGAACGGCGATTTGTTGACGGTATGCAGCATCGTTCGCGCCTTCAAAAGCTCAGGATCACGTCCTGGCCTTCCATGATCTCGGCCATGCGCTCCCGGCTGACCACTTCGACGGGCACCACGAGATCGCTCTCGGCGAGCCCGCGCGCCTCGAGCGCTTCCTGCTCGACGTAGAGCTTGGTGACGTCGTAGTCTTCCAGCGCGCGGAACGTCGGCGAGAAGTTCTTCATCTCGAGGCCCTTGGTGTTCTGGCCCTTGATCAGCTGGTAAACGCCGTCGCCGACGAACGCGAGACTCACGTCCTGCTCGAACGCCGCCCCGATCAGCACCACTTCGAGCGACTCGAGCGCGTAGATCGTCCCGTACGGCGCCTTGCGGTTCACGTACAGGAACTTCTTCGCGATGCCGCCTTCGGCTTCCTCCGCCATTCCTCGCCCTCCGTCAGCCGCCGAAGGTCACCAGGCGGTCGGCCTGGATGCCGGCTTCGATCAGCTGGCCCAGGCCCGAAATGCGGAACCCCGGCGCAATGTTGTCGGCGTCCTTTCCGTTGCGCTTGGCTTCGTTCGCGTCCAGCAGGCCGCGCCGCTGGGCGGCGGCGACGCACACCACGAGATCGAGCTTGTGCTGCGCGGCGAGATCGCTCCAGCGCTTGACGATATTGCGGTCGTCCTGCGGCGGAATGGTGAGGCGCGTGCCGTTGTTGACGCCGTCGTGGTAGAAGAACACGCGATAGATCTCGTGCCCCTTCGCCAGCGCGGCCTTGACGAACTGGTAGGCCGTGTCCGAAGCCTGGTGCGTGTACGGTCCTTCGCTGACCATGATGCCGATTTTCATGCGGCACCCCGCTCAGAACCGGATGTGGGCCGAGGCATTGAGGCTGTTGCGCGACCCGCGCCAGTTGTCGATGTGGAACTTGGTGAAGGGCAGCCCGGTCAGCTCGAAGAACCGCGGCCAGCCGATGCGCTCCACCCAGTCGCCGACGCGCTCCCAGTCGCGCGCATCCTTCTTGTACGTGTAGAGGATCTTCTTCACGACCGCGGCAACTTCGGGCCAGCGCGGCGGATTGTTCGGAAGGCCGGCGGCCACCAGCTTCTGGAACATCGGCTTCGAGCGCGCGTTCGAGTTCTTGCCGCCCACCCAGATGGCGAGCTTCGAATGCTCGGGATCGTTGATCTGCATCGGCGGGCACGGCGGATAGCACGCGCCGCAGCAGATGCATTTCTTCTCGTCCACTTCGAGCGAGGGCTTGCCGTTCACGATGGCCGGACGGATCGCCGCCACCGGGCAGCGCGCCACCACCGAAGGACGCTCGCACACGTTCGCCACGAGGTCGTGGTTGATCTTCGGCGGTTTGGTATGCTGGACGTTGATCGCGATGTCGCCCTGGCCGCCGCAGTTTATCTGGCAGCACGACGTCGTGATGTGGACGCGATTGGGCATCTCCTCCTTGATGAACTCGTCGTAGAGCTCGTCCATCAGGGACTTCACCACGCCCGAGGCGTCGGTGCCGGGAATGTCGCAGTGCAGCCAGCCCTGCGTGTGCGAGATCATGGTCACCGAGTTGCCCGTGCCGCCGACCGGATACCCGGCATCGTTGAAGGCCTGGATCAGCGGACCGACCTTCTCCCACTGGGACACCATGACTTCCATGTTCGAGCGGATCGTGAAGCGCACGTGGCCTTCGCCGTACTGGTCGATGATGTCGCACAGGAGGTTGATCTCGTAGGGACCGAGCTGGCGCTGGGTGCCGACGCGGACCGTCCAGATCTCGTCGCCCGAGTACGCGACGTGGTGCAGCACGCCGGGCCGCGGCCGGTCGTGGTATTTCCAGTTGCCGAAGTTCTTGAGCATCAGCGGATGCATGTACTGCATGCCGTCGGGACACCCGCTCTCGATCGGCGTGCGCATCCTCTTCTTTTCCACCGCCACCTGTGCTTGCGCCACGGCCATCTCCTCCGTTCGAACCTAGACCACCGCCTGCTTCTTGCGGTCGATCCACTTCTGCGCTTCCTGGTCCCAGTCGTCCAGGCGCACGTACGAGCTGGTGCGCGGGTGGGCGATCATGTTCGGATCGACTTCGATGCCGATGCCGTCAAGGAAGTTTGCCAGCCCGATGCGCTCGATCATCTCGCCGCAGCGCTCGTGCTCGAGGCCGTTTTCCGCCCAGAAATCGATCACCGTGGCGGCGAGGTCGCGCAGCTTGTCGTAGTCCTCGTCGGTGTCCATCTTCATGAACGGCACGATCACCGTGCCCATGGTGTCGCCGATCTTGAGCGTGCGCTTGCCGCCGATGAGGAGCGTGATGCCGCGGTCCTTGCCGGGCTTGAGCGCCTTGGTTACAACGTTGATGCAATGCATGCAGCGCACGCAGCTGCGGTTGTCGACCTCGAGCGTGTCGTCGTCGTTCAATGACAGCGCCTTGGTCGGACAGCGCGCGATCACGTTGTCGATCGTGTACTTGCGGCCATGGCTCGCGACGTAGGATTTGACTTCCACCTGGTCGACCTGCATGTCGTCGCGCCAGGTGCCGATCACGGCGAAGTCGGCGCGCTGGATGGAGTTCATGCAGTCGTTCGGGCAGCCCGACACCTTGAACTTGAACTTGTAGGGCAGCGCCGGCCGGTGCATGTCGTCGATGAAGTTGTTGACCAGCGTGCGGTGGATGCGGTGCTCGTTGGCGCAGGACTGCTCGCAGCGCGCCGCCCCGACGCAGGACATGGCGGTGCGCACGCAGGGCCCCGCGCCGCCCAGATCGAATCCGTACTCGTTGATCTCGTCGAAGAAATGCTGGGTGTTCTCGGTCGTCGTGCCGATGAACATGATGTTGCCGGTCTGGCCGTGGAACGCGATCAACCCGGAGCCCCATTTGCTCCACGAGCCCGAAAGCTGGCGCAGCAGCTTGGTCGTGTAGTGGTTGCCGGCCGGCGGCTGCACGCGCAGTGTGTGGAACTCCTTCGACTCCGGGAAGAGGCTGGCGACTTCGGAGAAGCGCGGGATGATGCCCCCGCCGTACCCGAACACCGAAACCGTGCCGCCTTTCCAGTAGCCCAGGCGCGTCTTGTAGGAATGCTCGAGCTGGCCGAGCAGGTCGACCATCATGTTGTTGTCGTGCGCGAGGCGCTTCAGCCCGGTGACGAAACTCGGCCAGGGACCGCTTTCGAGCTGGTCCAGCATCGGCGTCGGATGAAACGGTTTGGTCGATTTTTTCCCGGAAGGAATATAGGTGCTGTGCCGCGCGGGATCCTTCGGCGGCTTCTGCGGGTCGGACATGGATTCCTCCTCGAGACGATGCAACGATAGCGACAGGGCGCCCACAGTGTAGCGATGCGCCTTCGCGCAGCCTCAGAGATCTTTGGGGATAGCCGCGATCGGGCGCACCCCTAGCTTTGGGGATAGACCGATGGCCTGTCGATGAAAAAACCGTCGTGTTTTCAGAGCCTTGCCTTCATCGCGCACGCACGTTTGTGCATCCCGCCTCGCCCGTTCACCATCGCGGCGGCGTTCTCCGTCCGGCGCCGATGCGGTACGTTCTTTCCCCCGATCCCGACTCCGACCCTGCGCCTTGACCTCCGCCGCGGCAGCCACTGTCGAATTCCCGTTTGCGCTGGACGCATCGCAAGCGTATCTGCGCTGGCGCGAGGAGAAGCTCGCACGCGCCCCGCGTCGCACCGACGATCTGATCGTGGAGGTGCGCGATCCGCGCAACCCCAGCGAGAGCGAGCTCGGGGAAATGCGGCGCGTGTGTGCCGCGGCGAACATGGTCGTCTATGCGAGCCCGCTCGCCAGCGTGGCCGACAAGGACATCCCGCGCCGCCTGGGTGCGCGCCTCGGCCTCGTGCGCCTGGTCGCGAACCCGCTCGCGGACGAGGACGGCATCAGCGCGCTCGAGGCGGCGCCGGAAAAAGCGGCTCTCGGATATATTCCGTATTCGAACCGGCGCCTGCTATGGCATACCGACGGCTACTACAACGCCCCGGCGCGGCGCATTCGCGCGTTCATCCTGCACTGCGTGCGGCCCGCCGGCACGGGTGGCGAAAACCGCGTGCTCGACCACGAGATCGCCTACATCCTGCTGCGCGACGCCGATCCTGAGTACGTGAGGGCGCTCTCGCTGCCTGACGCCATGACGATTCCCGCCAGCGCCGCGGAGGGCGCGGAGGTCCGCGACGCCCAAACCGGCCCGGTGTTCTCTTTCGACGCCGGCGCGCTGCACATGCGCTACACCGCGCGCACGCGGAGCGTCGAATGGCGACCGGACGACACGACGCGCGCCGCCGTGCAATATCTCAACGCAATCCTCGAAGCGGACTCGCCGCACGTTTTCGCGATTCGGCTGGCTGGCGGCCAGGGCCTGGTATGCAACAACGTGCTGCACAATCGCAGTGCATTCACCGACGAAGCGGCGCCCGGCCTGGGCCGGCTCGTCTATCGCGCCCGCTATTCCGATCGCGTCGCGGACGGCGCCGCCGCGCCCTGACGCGCTCTATTTAACCGGACAACACCCGGCATCGAATGAAGTACATCCCGCTCAAGTACATCAAGGAAGACCCCGCCGTCGGCAACGCCGACAGCAGCGAGGACGCGAAGGAATCGACCGGCATGCTGGAGCGCCTGGTCGCCGACCTTCGCGGCCAGCTCGCCGGCCTCTCGCCGAAAGCGGAAGCGCTGCGGCGCGCGGACCTCCTGCTGCAGCTCGGCCGCGCCCTCGTGCGGCTCGAAAAGCGTCCCGACGCCTGGGCCGCCGCGCGCGCGGCTTTCGACGTCTACCTGGCCGAGCGGGCGTGGGA
>JANMBN010000525.1:0-1715 GCA_031360485.1 Betaproteobacteria bacterium
TCCGGCTGGCGCATCGATTGCAGACGCCGGTTCTCCTGCTGCAGGTCGTACAGGCGGAAGGCGCGATCGATGGTCAAGCTCAACAGCTCGGGCTCGAACGGCTTCGCAAAGAAATCGTAGGCGCCAAGACCGATCGCGCGCACCGCATTGGCGCGGTCGTTCTGACCGGTCAGCACGATCACCTTGGTATCCGGCGCGAGCGCGAGCACCTCCTCCAGAAGCATGAAACCTTCGGTGACAGAATCCGGATCCGGCGGCAGGCCGAGATCCATGGTCACCACCGCCGGCGCGTGCCGGCGCAGCTGCGCAAGCGCGCTATCGCGATCGGCCGCTGCAACCGGCTCGTACTGGTCGAACGCCCAGCAGATCTGTTTCTGCAACGACGGGTCGTCTTCGACGATCAGCAGCCGGTGCGCTTTCTCGCTCATTGGCTAACCTTGGCTAGTGCCGGCGGGGCTGCGGCCGATTCGTACCGCGGCAGGAGCAATCGCACGTGCGTGCCCACGTTCGGCGTGCTGTCGACCTCGACGCGCCCGCCGAGCTCCTGCACGTAGTGGAAACTCTCGTAGGCGCCGATGCCCATGCCGGTCGCTTTGGTCGTCTGAAACGGCTTGAACAGTCGTTCGCGCACGAATTCCGGCGTCATGCCGTGGCCCGTGTCGCCTACTTCGACCAGTGCCAGCCCATCCTGTTTCGAAAGCCTGATCCACACTTGCCCGTCCTTGCCTGTCGCGTCGATGGCGTTCTGCACGAGATGGCCGATCACGCGTTCGAGCCGGTCTTCGTGACCCTTCGCGGCAACCTTTTCCTCGAGCCGAACCTCGGGACCCGGCTGCTGGCTCGCCTTGGCGCGCTGGATGCGCTCGATGACGGCAGCGAGATCCACGCTATGCGGCGCGTCCACAGGCGTCGTCCCTTCGCGCAGTTGCATCATCAGCTGCTTCATGCGCTCGACCGAATGCTCGACAGTCATCAGCATGTCTTTCTGGAACTCCGGATTTTCGCGGTGACGCTCGGCATTCTTGAGCATCAGCGACAACTGCGCGACGATGTTTTTCAGATCGTGGACGACGAACGCGGACATCCGGTTGAAGGCGTCGAACTTGCGCGCCTCGAGCAACGCCTCGGTCGCCTGCATCTGGCCCAGGAAGGTCGCCGCCTGGCGCGCTGCGGTCTTGAGAAGATCGTTCACCTCCCAGTTGACATCGACCCGCGTACGCGCGGTCGCCAGAATCACGAATCCGATCAATTCGCCGCCGTTGGTGAGCGGAATGATGAGCCATGCATTCGGCAGCTCCGACAGCCAGAACGGAAGACGGAGTTCGCGGTAACGCTCGGGCGACGAGCGAAACTCCTCGAGATTCACGACCCAGCCCGTTTCGCGCAGGAAACCTACGAACTCGCTGTCGGCGGGCTCCGCCCCCGCATCCGGCGGCATGTTCCAGCGTCCGGCCTGCGTGAAATGGCGGCCTGGCGCGTCCCGCAGCCAGAGGCCTCCGGCGGGGCTCTCCAGCATGTCTGCGAGCCCCTTGATGACGCTTTGCCCCAATTCTTGCTGTCCACCGCGAGCGGACAGCGCATGCGTGAACCGCAGCCACTCGTCGCGATAATCGTAGCGGTACCTGAAAAAATGCTTGCTGACGATCACTCGCAACTTCGCCCGGATCGAGCCCGAGAATGCCATCGCGCCGAGCGCCAGCAACGCGGCAAACACC
>JANMBN010000533.1:0-2721 GCA_031360485.1 Betaproteobacteria bacterium
ACGGCGCGGGCCGGGCGACCGGTCCGCGCCGGCTTGCCGCAGGAAGCGTCGTGCGTCATGGCGCACAGCGTTTTCGGCGGCGCGTTCGTCCACCTGCCCAAGGAGGTCGAGTTGGCCCGTTACGAGCACATACAACGACACGTGACCGATGCGCGGTACCTCGGAGATTACAAGATCTGGCTGGAATTCAACGATGGCCGAAAAGGCGTGGTCGACCTCGCGGATGATCTCTACGGCGAGAATTTCGATGTGCTGCGTGACCGCCTGCGCTTTGCCGACTTTTATCTCGATTACGGGCTCGCGACGATCGCCTGGCACCACGGCGTGGATTTCGCCCCCGACTATCTCTACGACAAGCTGAGCGCGATGCACTGAACACGCGGTTGTCCGTGGGGCCGGCTGGCCACGGCCTCACGGCAGTGCAAGCGCTACCGATCGACACGACAATTACAACAGGCAGTGCCAGGAGACACACAGCATGCTGAGCTTCGACGACGACATCATCGCTCCGGTCCCGCAACCGCGCATCGCCCCGCCGACGCCGGCGACGATCCGCGCGCAAGGCGCCGGCAGCATCGCGAGCGGCCTCCTTTCGCGGGAACCCGTGCACGACCTGGACGTCGAGCGCCAGGCCATGGAGAGCGGCTTCGTGCGCGTGCGCGTGGAGGACAAGCGCGTCATCAACGGCAAGTCCGACGTCAACCAGCTCGTGCCGTTCAAGTACCGCTGGGCGTGGGACAAGTACCTCGCCGCCTGCGCCAACCACTGGATGCCGCAGGAAGTGAACATGCAGCGCGACATCGAGCTGTGGAAGAACCCGAACGGGCTGACCGACGACGAGCGGATGATCGTCAAGCGCAACCTGGGTTTCTTCGTCACCGCCGATTCGCTCGCCGCCAACAACATCCTGCTCGGCACTTATCGCCACATCACGGCACCCGAGTGCCGCCAATACCTGTTGCGGCAGGCGTTCGAAGAAGCGATCCACACGCACGCCTACCAGTACATCGTCGAGAGCCTGGGCCTCGACGAAGCGGAGATCTTCAATGCGTACCACGAGGTCAAGTCGATCCGCGACAAGGATGAGTTCCTGATCCCGTACATCGATGTGCTGACCAACCCGATGTTCAAGACCGGCACGCCGGAAACCGACCAGGCGCTGCTGAGGAGCCTGATCGTCTTCGCCTGCATCATGGAGGGGCTGTTCTTCTACGTCGGCTTCGTGCAGATCCTGGCGATGGGCCGCCAGAACAAGATGACCGGATCGAGCGAGCAGTACCAGTACATCCTGCGCGACGAGTCGATGCACTGCAATTTCGGCATCGACCTGATCAATACGATCAAGATGGAAAACCCGCACCTGTGGACGCCGGAATTCCGCGAGGAGATCCGCACGCTGATGAAGAAAGGCGTCGACCTCGAGTACGCTTACGCCGAGGACACGATGCCGCGCGGCGTGCTGGGCCTCAACGCGACGATGTTCAAGGAATACCTCCGCTTCATCGCCAATCGCCGGTGCCAGCAGATCGGCGTCGACGCGCTGTTCGACAAGGCGGACAACCCGTTCCCCTGGATGGCGGAGATGATCGATCTCAAGAAGGAGAAGAACTTCTTCGAGACGCGGGTGACCGAGTATCAGACTGGGGGCGCGTTGAACTGGGATTAGCGTCGAGAATTCTCGATTCCGTTCATGCGGGAAGGCCGGCTTCGTCCGGCCTTTCTTGTCGGCATTGGCGCTGCCGCTAATCGAGACGGGAAGCGAGCGGCCATCGCAGCCGAAACGTCGCCGCCGACGCTACTCGAAGCGGACGAAGTCCTCCGCCAGGGCGTCGGGTCCGTGGCGTTCCACCAAACTGTCGATCTCGGCGAGCAGCGTCTGGTCCTGGTCCGGTTCGATGGTGCCGTCGCCCACGAGCCGCGCCATGAGTCCGTTCGCCATGGCATCGCGCACGGCGCCGAGAACGGGCTCGTGACGAACCAGCGGGTTCTCCATCGCGACTTCGATGATTCGGGACAGCTCCTCGCTCGCCTTCACGGCGAGGAAATCGACGGCCATCGCCTCGCCGCCGAATTCGTCGATGAGATCGTCGATCTCCCGCAGAACCGATGTCCGCTCCTGCGGATGCATCGCTTCGTCCCGCCGGTCGGCGACATCCAGCATCGCGCGCACGGCGCACCGCACATCCTCGAGGGTCGGCGGAACTTCCGGGTCGGGGTCGTTGACGATGGTTTCGATGACGGTGCAGAGCTCCGGGCTCGCGCGCGTCGCTACATCGATGGACAATTTCATGATTCATTCCTGACCGTGGGCCGTAGCAAAGTCCCAGCGCGCCCGGCACTCGCCGGCCACCGCTTCCTTGATTGCCATATTGCACGCCGTCCCCGGGCTAAATCTTGAGTTAGAGCAAGCTCTGCCGATATGTAGGGTCAGAGACGACTTTCGGATGATGGCAAGCGGCGGACACCGAAGGCATGCTCGCGGGATGCCCCGCCAACCGCGCTTCTACTATCCGGGCGCCGTCCTGCACATGGTACAGCGCGGCAATGACCGCGCTTCGGTGTTCACCTGCGCCGAGGATCACCGGTTTTATCTCGATTGCCTGCGCGACGCGGCGCGCACGCACGACGTAGCGATCCATGCCTACGTGTTGATGACCAACCATGTGCACCTGCTCGCCTCGCCCGGGCATGCGCAGGCGCTGCCGAGGATGATGCAAACGC
>JANMBN010000534.1:0-6586 GCA_031360485.1 Betaproteobacteria bacterium
GGAGGAATCACGAACACGCTCCGTCCGAGCTCCGGTACGGCGACCTCCCACGTCCACTCTAAGCCGCACACGTTGCTGTCGCGTAGACCGGTATTCACAGCAAACAGCGCCATACGGCCGAGGCGGGCAGATAGCTTACGAAACAGCGTGTCTTGCTCCTTCCATGTGATCGGATAGGGTGAGCGTGGGCATTCAGGCAACATCGTGATAAGCGGCGGCACCGCTTCGAGCCACGGACGACCGTCAGCATCGCGGTATGAACGGGCTGCGCGATTCAAGATCGTGCGCACGACTTCCAGACTGCGGTTGATCGTGGTCGCACTCGCGCCGTGGGCAAGCCGCGCCTTCACGAAGGGTTCCAATGTCGTGTCATGAATTTGCTGCGGTTCAAGATGTCCAATGTGCGATTGGAGCAAAGTGACGTGCCACTTGATGACGTCGATGCTCCGCTTACTGCGGGACTGCGCGAGATAACGCGCGGCGCAATCGGTAAAGGTCGGGCGCGCATGCGCCTTTCGCGCGAGGTCGCATTGCACTCGAGCGATTTCGACGTGGAGTCGTTCCTCGGCTTGTTCCTGTGTTACCGCGCCGACGCGCAGGCCTATCCGAACCCCGAGATATCTCTTGTCGATGAATAGTCGACCGTCCGCGAGGACCGTGATGCCTGGTGTGCGAGTTGTGGCCATGATCTCCTCCTGAAGGGCGGAGGAGTATTTACGAAGGAACCCGTAAGACCGGGCAAGTTGTTGCGCAACGGATTCGCGCTCCACAGGTTCGCATCGTCTTGCTCGAATGTATCAAGTTTGATACAATGCGCCGAGCATGGATAAGCCAATCGACTGGCGAGGATCGTCGCTTGACGACCTGCGCGAGTTCCCCGAGGTGGCGCGGAGGGTGGCGGGCTACGAATTGCGGAAGCTGCAACGGGGTGGACCCCCCGACGACTGGCGGCCGTTCCCCGAAGTAGGGCCGGGCGTCAACGAGATTCGCATCGACGCCCCCGACGGATGGTTCCGAGTGATGTATGTGGCGAAGTTCGAGGAAGCCCTTTACGTGCTCCACAGCTTCCAGAAAAGCACTCGTAAGACCTCGCGAAACGACGTCGAAGTTGGCAAGGCGCGCTATCGCGCGGTAATTGCAGAAAGGAAAACATCGAAATGAAGATTGATACAAAGTCCCGTCATCGGACGAAGGTCGGTGGCAATGTGTTCATGGATCTCGGATTTCCGCCGAAAGAGGCGAAGCGGCTGCTGGCCCATGCTGACGCGCAAATCGATGAGTCGATTCGGCTGAAGCAGCAGCTCATGGATGAGATTGCTGAATGGATGAAGGGGGCGAGCGTGACACAGGCCGCGGCCGCGGAAGTGCTTCACGTAACGCGGCCTCGGGTCTCCGACGTGGTGAATCACAAGGTCGAAAAATTCACCATTGATGCGCTGGTCAGCATGCTGGGGCGCATTGGCAAACAGGTGCGCTTGGCTGTGCAGTAGTAGAGCGGCCGCAACACGGCTCGAATGTCAGGCAGCGTAGAACCCACAGGTCGCTTTGAGACCGTGGTTGTGTGGAGATGCAAAGCCTTCTTGAGGAAATGCAGCAATGTGAGTCGGTGAAGGCTTGCATCGAGTTGGCTTTGGCCGATGCCTACGGCGAATATGAGCAAGCCGCCGCCTGGCTCGCGTGCATCGATGAGATGTTTGGGCGATTCGACCGGATCAGGCTCCTGGGTGAGGAGGTTGCCCTGCAGGGGTTCGACCTCGAAAACGAGCTGGCTGTGGTGGCTATTTGCAAGAAAGGAAAGCGGCTTGCACGGGTCAGCCTCGATTCTGTCGAGTTTCCGGAGATCACGCCTGTTGAGGCCCGCTGGCTCACGGCGTGGAAGCAATTCTCTCGGAGGCTTGCCTAGCGCTCAGCGACACCGGCCCACGATGGTGACAAGGGCTTCGCGTGAAGATGCATCGGTAGATTGGATGTCGTCATGGATTTGACAATTTCGGCAACCATGTAGCCCATCGCTTGGTAGGCGAGCGGTAAGATCCAGATCCAAAGCACGATCATTCCCTGGAATCGACAATGAGCGAAGAACACGGCGCGGGTGAGGCGCTGTTTCGGACGGGGGTCATCGTGCCGGTCCGGATTGTCGACGAGGCGGTGGTGTCCGGCGCTGACGAGGGAGAGTTCGCGCTGCATCTGAACCTTTCATTCGACGACGAAGACAGTCCCGAGGAGGATCGGGACGAGGTCGTCGAGTGGGGCGCGCTGGGATTTCTGTTCGCGATCGGCGTACTCTCCTTCGCCGACGCCCGCCCGCGGGGTCTCTCCGAGATCGAGTATGTCGAATCCGACGACTTCCGCGTTTCGGATCTGGTGGCCGGGCTCAAGTTCCGGAACGGCGAGCTGCAACTGGACACCGATTATGTTCGCGGCCGGCGGCTGAAGACCCGCGTGGTGGTCCGTCCGGACGGTACGGGGACGCTCGAGACCATTGGCCGCGGGAAGGCAGCGCTGCGCTGGATAGCACGCCTCAAGGGGGAGAAGCCCCTGCGGACCCTCGACTGATGCGGTCTGCTCGCCTAACGCGAGTGCCACGTGGCTAAGAAGAAGGATTTGGCTTTCGCTACGCTGGATGAGCGCCTCGAAGCCTTGCGCCGCCAGCCGAAGGAAGCGTTGGTCGCGTTGCTTGCCGAGCTCGCCGCCACAAATTCCGAGGCCGAGGCGCGCCTGGCTCGGCATGCGCTCGCAGCGGATCCGGCACACCTCGCCGCCCTCTTCCGGACGCGGTTGCAGACTTGGAAGCGCTCCCGGCGTTTCCTTGGGAGGAGTGGCGCAGCCGTCTTCGGCCGGGCGCTTGAAGCCTGGCTCGATGAGATCGAGCGCGAGCTGGTACCGCACGATCCGGCGCGGGCGCATGCGCTCGCCGAGGCGTTCCTGCGCACTGATGAGCGCTTCTTCGAGCAGGCCGACGATTCCGACGGCGCGATTGGCGATGCGATCCGCGCCGGCTGCGAGCTCTGGCTCCGCGCGGCGAAGGCGCTACCGAACCGGGGCGCTACGGCGTGGATCGAGCGCGTATATGCACTCGTGAATGCCGACGAGTACGGCGCCCGCGAGGCGCTGCTGAGCCACGCGGACCTGCTCTTCGACGAAGCGGGTCTGCGTGCGCTCGCGCGCCGATTCGAGGCGGATCTGGACAAGGCGCTGGATGCCCGCGGCGCCGCCGAGCGGCACGACCATGCGGTATACAAAGCCGCCGCCGCGATCGGGCTCATCGCGGATGCGCTGCGCGATCCCGATCTGTCGACGAGGACGACACTGCGCTACAGCCCCAACCCGAACCCCTTACAGCAGGAGCACTTCGTTGAGCGATATATCCGCTACGGCCGGCCCGGGGAGGCGCTGGCGTGGCTCGACGGCGAGTGGGGATTTCGGGAGGAGGGACGGGAACGACTGCTTGCGGAGGCCTATGCCGCGCTGGGAGATACGGCCCGCTTGCGGGCCGTGCGCCAAACACTGTTCGAGCGGACGGGATCGGTGGGCGACTTCGAGGCTTGGCGCGAGAGCCTGGCGCCTGCCGAGCGCGCCAACGCGACGGAGATTGCGCGGCAGCGGGCGAAGGCCCACGGAGATCTGATCGCCGGCGCGCGACTGCTCCTCGCGCTGGGCGATGACGCGGCGGCCGAAGTGCTGCTATTCGCGCACCATGGAAATGTCCAAGGCGGGGACTACGACCGACTCGTGCCGCTCGCGCAGGCGCTGGAAAGGAAGGGGCGGCTGCTTGGCACGATCGTCTGCTACCGGGCGCTCCTGGTCGCGATCCTGACGCGCGGCTACGCGAGAGCGTATGGCCACGCGGCGGAGTATCTCCGTGCGCTGCGCCGTCTCGACGCGCATGTGGACGACTACGGCTCGCTCACCCCGCATCAAGCGTTCGAGTCGTCGATCCGCAACACGCACGGACGCAAGGTCAGTTTTTGGAACCGGATCCGCGTTTAGCCAGCCGGCGTGGCAGCCGCGTTTCCAGCTCACCTGGAATGTGTCTCGTGATTCCGCCTGGAACCCGAGGACCGGGACCCGGCGCCCGCGTTCGAAACTTGTCTCTCGGCGATATTGACCATGCACGGAAGACGTAGGTCTCCCGTTGAACCTCAACGGAAGAACTCGTCGGTGGGGAACGATGGCCCCAGACGAGTTTGGGGTGCCCCAACCAAGGAATTGCAGATAGAAGTAGCGGGGGGTATGATTAGCGCTTCATATTCTGAAGCGTAAATATGACCTCTACGCCTCAATGGGTGTGGCAGCAGCCGGACTGGCCGAAGTTCGCCTTCGATATGAAACGGGTTGCCCCCGTGTTGAACCGGGCACGAAGTGCCCAGGGCCGCATTCTGGGCAAGGCGCAGGCGCTTGGCCTAGCTAACCTGGGAGCTGCACTGGCTGAGATCTGGGTGGAAGAGGCGAACGCGACGGCCAGGATCGAAGGGGAGAAACTCGATCTGACCGCCGTGCGTTCGTCTGTTGCGCGTCGCCTGGGGTTGGCTTCGGTCGGGACGGCATCACGCACGGTTGAGGGGCTGATCGACCTCATGGAAGACGCGATCCAACATTGGCGCGAGCCCCTAACGGTAGAGCGGCTTTGCGGCTGGCAGGCAGCGCTCTTTCCGACTGGGTACGCGGGCGTCAAGAAGGTTAAGTCTGGCGCGCTGCGAAATCATGCGACGCCTATGCAGATCGTCAGCGGCCCGATAGGGCGCGAGAGAGTTCACTTCGAGGCGCCGCCCTCCAGGCGCATTCCGCGCGAGCTGGGAGAATTTCTCGACTGGTTCCAGAGTTCTCGCGATAGTCCAGTCGACGGACTTCTCCGTGCTGGTACTGCGCATCTATGGTTCGAGACGCTACATCCGTTCGAGGATGGCAATGGCCGTGTCGGGCGCGCGATCATCGATTTGGCATTGGCGCAGGACGCGAAACTGGATCAACGGCTCTATAGCGTTTCGCGCCGCTTGGCCGAGCACCGCAGTGACTATTATGCGGAGCTGGCGGCTGCCTCCCGAGGCGGTCTGGACATCACGCGGTGGCTCACATGGTTCGTCGGGCAGTTTGAGGAGGCGTGTCGCGCATCCGAGGCAGTTATCGATCTGTCGTTGGCCAAGGCCCGCTTTTGGTTGGAGCACGGGCAAGCCCCGCTCAGCCAGCGGCAACGGAAGGCAGTGAACCGGATCTTGGATGCCGGCCCAGGTGGCTTTGACGGTGGCATGAGTACGGAAAAATACGGGCATCTTGTGCGTGTCTCACGCGCCACTGCCTATCGCGATCTGGAAGAACTCGTCCGGTATGGCCTCCTCACCCAAGCTGGTGTGGGCCGCGGCACTAGGTATTTCGCAGCGATGGAAGGTTGGGAAGCGGGGACGGCGACCCGTCTAACCGGAGACTAAGCGCTGTGCTTCAGCGGCTAGGTCGCCGGCCTGATTGCCGTTGGACTTGCTGGACTGGGTCCTGGTCCGTGCAGGCTATGCTGGTACCTACGGGACGACGGGGATGATGCTCGATGGCCGCCACAATTGGAGTTACGACGCGAGGGAAAACTTGATCCTATGACGCTAGCCGCGCTGCGCGACTTTCGGGTGTTGCCTGCGCGACTTCTGCGCGACTTTTCGCGGGAACGATGCGGAACCATAGGGACGAAAACTCGCGCGCCGGGCGTTCACCACTAATAAAATCAACTCGTTAAAGACCTCTTGTATAACTACGAACCAGGGGGTCGTGGGTTCGATTCCTGCCGGGCGCGCCAAGATTCAAGCACTTAGCTAGCCAGTCTGCGCGACTCTCGCGTGACTTTGCTCACGCAAACGCCTACAGCAGGGTCACGCTGGCGTCTTTCAAGTGCCAAAATTTCTGTATCCGTCACGTCACGCCAGTGCTGTGTGGGCTGTCCGCGCCGCGGGCTTGATCTTCAGTTTGACTTCGATGCGCGCGCCGAGGCGGTTGATGATCCCGACCAGACGATCGAGCGTGAAGCGGGCAAGGTCCGCGTTGCGAATGCGCGAGAAGTCAGCCGCCGCGATGCCGGTGCGCGCATGTGCAGCCCGCACAGTCAATCGGTCACGATCGAGGGCCTTGATTATCTCCGCAGCCAGCAGCGCCTTGAACTGCTTCACGTCGGCGTCGTCTTGGCCAAGGTCACGGTAGACATTGCCGCTGCCGCGGATCACTTCGAGCGGTTGCCTTTTCATAGCAACATTTCCTTCAACTGTTTGACCCGCGCCAAGATCAAATCGATCTCGCGCTTCGGGGTCTTGATTCCTTGGGTCGATTTCTTCTGGAACGCGTGCACGACCCACAGCTGCACGCCAATCTGTACCGCATACACCAACCGAAAAGCGTTGCCACGGTAAGGCAAGGCGATTTCAAGTACGCCCGAACCCAAACCCTTCAGCGGCTTGGCGATGTCCGCCTTGCCGCCTTCGGCTGCGATGGTCAATGCCGTCAGGCAGACTTCCTGTGCCCCCTCGGGGAAGCTCTCAAATTCCTTTCGAGCGGCACTGACCCATGAGATCGGGCGCGTTGTTCTTGTCACTTGGTATTTTCACGACAG
>JANMBN010000559.1:0-3298 GCA_031360485.1 Betaproteobacteria bacterium
CCGGCGCGGCGCTTCGGATCGATGACGACCAGCGTGGAAAGCCCGGTCACTTCGTCGACCTGCTTCGCGACCGTGACGCCCTCCTCGACGTTCTCGAACTTCACCCGGCCCGCATACTCGGTGACGATCGGGCGGGACGTCGCGTCCCACATGGCGAGCACCTTGCCCGCCTTGACCTGGTCGCCGTCCTTGACCTGCAGCGTCGCACCGTACGGCACCTTGTGGCGTTCGCGCTCGCGGCCGTTGTCGTCGTGGATCGTCAGCTCGCCGGAGCGCGCGATGACGACGAGCTCGCGCTTCGCGTTGGTGACGTAGCGCATCAGCGCCGAGAAGCGGATCGTTCCCGCCGACTTGCTTTCGAGCTGCGACGCCGCGGCGGTCCGCGACGCCGCGCCGCCGATGTGGAACGTCCGCATCGTGAGCTGCGTCCCCGGCTCGCCGATCGACTGCGCGGCGATGACGCCGACCGCCTCGCCGACGTTGACGAGATGCCCGCGGCCGAGGTCGCGCCCGTAACAGCTCGCGCACAACCCGTACCGCGTGTCGCAGGTGAGCGGCGTGCGCACCTTGACTTCGTCGATGCCCAGCAGCTCGATCTCGTCGACCTCGTCTTCGCCGAGCAGCGTGCCCGCGTGGTACAGCGTCTCCTGCGTTTCGGGATTGACGGCGTCCGCCGCGACGGTGCGCCCGAGAATCCGCTCGCGCAGTGCCTCGATCGTTTCGCCGCCCTCGATCAACGCCTTCATCGCGACGCCGTTGGTCGTGCCGCAGTCGTCTTCGGTCACGACCAGGTCCTGCGTCACGTCGACGAGGCGGCGGGTCAGGTAGCCGGAGTTCGCGGTCTTCAACGCCGTATCCGCCAGCCCCTTGCGCGCGCCGTGCGTCGAGATGAAGTACTGCAGCACGTTGAGTCCCTCGCGGAAATTCGCCGTGATCGGCGTCTCGATGATCGAGCCATCGGGCTTCGCCATCAGGCCGCGCATGCCGGCCAGCTGCCGAATCTGCGCCGCCGAACCGCGCGCGCCGGAGTCCGCCATCATGTAGATCGAGTTGAACGACTCCTGCTTGACTTTGTTGCCCTCGCGGTCGGTCACCTCCACCGAGCCCAGCTGCCCCATCATCGCCTTCGCGATGTCGTCGCCGGCACGGCCCCAGATGTCCACGACCTTGTTGTAGCGCTCGCCCTGCGTCACGAGGCCCGACGTGTACTGCGCCTCGATCTCCTTCACCTGCGTCTCGGCCTCGGCGATGATCGTGTGCTTCTCCACCGGGACGAGCATGTCGTCGGCGGCGAACGAGATGCCGCCGCGCGTCGCGAGCGCATAGCCCGCCTGCATCAGCTTGTCGGCGAAGATCACCGTCTCGCGCAGGCCGCAGCGGCGGAAGCTCGCGTTGATGATCTTCGAGATTTCCTTCTTCTTCAGCGGCTTGTTGATCGTCGCGAACGGCAGGCCGGCAGGCAGGATCTCGGACAGCAGCGCGCGCCCGACGGTCGTTTCGAAACGGACGAGCTTCTCGACCGCCTCACCCGATGCGGCCATCTCGGTCTGCTTCAGCCGCACGTGGATCTTCGCGTGCAGCTCGGCCTGGCGCGACTCGTACGCGCGCTGGACTTCGGCGAGATCCGAGAACAGCATGCCTTCGCCCATCGCGTTGATTCGCTCGCGCGTGGCGTAATAGAGCCCCAGCACGATGTCCTGCGAGGGCACGATGCAGGGCTCGCCGTTCGACGGCAGCAGCACGTTGTTCGACGCCAGCATCAGCGTGCGCGCCTCCATCTGCGCTTCGAGCGACAGCGGCACGTGGACGGCCATCTGGTCGCCGTCGAAGTCGGCGTTGAACGCCGTGCAGACGAGCGGGTGCAGCTGGATCGCCTTGCCTTCGATCAGCACGGGCTCGAACGCCTGGATGCCGAGGCGGTGCAGCGTCGGCGCGCGGTTCAGCATCACCGGGTGCTCGCGGATCACGTCCTCCAGGATGTCCCAGACGACGGGCTCCTGCGCCTCGACCATCTTCTTCGCCGCCTTGATCGTGGTGGCGAGGCCCATCGTTTCGAGCTTGTTGAAGATGTACGGCTTGAAGAGCTCGAGCGCCATCAGCTTCGGCAGCCCGCACTGGTGCAGCTTCAGCTGCGGACCGACGACGATCACCGAGCGGCCCGAGTAGTCGACGCGCTTGCCGAGCAGGTTCTGGCGGAAGCGACCGCCCTTGCCCTTGATCATGTCGGCGAGCGATTTCAGCGGCCGCTTGTTCGCGCCGGTCATCGCCTTCCCGCGGCGCCCGTTGTCGAGCAGCGAGTCCACGGCTTCCTGCAGCATCCGCTTCTCGTTCCTCACGATGATGTCGGGCGCCTTCAACTCGAGCAGGCGCTTCAACCGGTTGTTGCGGTTGATCACGCGGCGATACAGGTCGTTGAGGTCGGAGGTCGCGAAGCGGCCGCCGTCGAGCGGCACCAGCGGGCGCAGCTCCGGCGGCAGCACCGGCAGCACCTCGAGGATCATCCACTCGGGCTTGATGCCCGATTTGTGGAACGCCTCGAGCACCTTGAGCCGCTTGGCGATCTTCTTGATCTTGGTGTCGGAGCCCGTGGTCTCGAGCTCCTTGCGCAGCTTCTCGATCTCGTGCGGGACGTCGAGCGCCTTCAGGAGCTCGCGGATTCCCTCCGCGCCCATCGACGCGGAAAAATCGTCGCCGTGCTGCTCGAGCTTGGCGAGGTAGTCGTCCTCGGTCAGGAGCTGCGCGCGATTGAGCGGCGTCAGTCCGTTGTCCGTCACGACATACGCCTCGAAATACAGGACGCGCTCGATGTCGCGCAGCGTCATGTCGAGCACCATGCCCATCCGCGAGGGCAGCGATTTCAGGAACCAGATGTGGGCGACCGGCGAGGCGAGCTCGATGTGGCCCATCCGCTCGCGGCGGACCTTGGCCAGCGTGACTTCGACGCCGCACTTCTCGCAGATGACGCCGCGGTGCTTCAGGCGCTTGTACTTGCCGCAAAGGCACTCGTAGTCCTTCACCGGCCCGAAGATCTTGGCGCAGAACAGGCCGTCGCGCTCTGGCTTGAAGGTCCGGTAATTGATCGTCTCCGGCTTCTTCACCTCGCCGTACGACCACGAGCGGATCTTCTCCGGCGATGCGAGGCCGGTCTTGATCGCGTCGAATTCCTGTTCCTGCGTAACCTGCTTGAAAAGATCGAGCAGTGCTTTCATGCGTACTCCCGAAGGATTTGTATCGGAGCTACCAGTTCAGTTCGTCGGTCCGCGCGGGCTCTAGAAGCGCTCGAGGTCGATGTCGATCG
>JANMBN010000081.1:0-5880 GCA_031360485.1 Betaproteobacteria bacterium
CATAGCTGATCCGCGGGACTCCCGCAGCGCACGACGAGAAGCCGCGCGAGGTCGAGTCCCGGGCGGGCCCCCCCCGCCCCGATGGGGACAAGGGGGGGGGGGGTGCAGACGACGGCGCGGCGCAGCGCCCGGACCCCCCCCGGCGGGGCCCTGTGGGGCGGGGGGGGCCGGCCCCGGGACTCGACCTCGCGCGGCTTCTCGTCGTGCGCTGCGGGAGTCCCGCGGATCAGCTATGGGCGTACGAGCAGGCGCTGCGCGCGCCCGAATGCGGTGCCGCGTTCGCGTGGCTCGGCCAGCACGACGACCGCGTCATGCGGAGGCTCGCGGTCGCCGCGCGCGAGGGCGGCACGTGGGGCGTGCTGTGGCGGCGCCCCGGCCAGCGCGCGGTCGCCGCCACCGCGTCGCTGCGGCTCGCGCTGGCGCCGCAGGAGGGCCGGCTCGCGGTGCGCGTGTTGAAGCGCCGCGGCGGGGATCTCGCGCAGCCGGTCTTCGTCGACGTGAATGAAAAAGGGATCGGCATCACACTTCATCCGGGAACGCCGCAACCCGGCATTGCGCATCGCGAGATGTGACTCCGGCTCCCTTCGGAAGACGACCTCATGCCCCTTTCTCCCCTCCCCCATCACTTCTTCACGATGGCCTGCAACAACGCATGGGCGAACCATCGGCTGCTCACCGCGTGCAGCCGGCTGTCGCAGGCCGACTTCGTCGCGGCGCGGACGGGCTTTTTCCCTTCGCTCAAGGCGACGCTCAATCACAACCTCACCGTCGATTGGTATTACGTCGACGCGCTGGAACGGGCCTTTCGCCGCGAGCCGCCCAATACCGCCCCCGACCGCTTCTTCACGCCCGCGGAACCGTTCGCGACGTGCGCGGAGCTGCAGCAGGCACAACAGGCGACGGACCGCCGCCTGATCGATGTGTGCGCCGCAGCGACCGATGCAAAGCTCGGGAGCCCGGTTCCGATGCAGCGCCGCACCGGCATCGAAACCGAGAACGCCACGCGGCTCCTCGCGCACCTGTTCCAGCACCAGATCCACCATCGCGGGCAGGCGCATGCGATGCTCGCCGGCACGCCGGTCAAGCCCCCGCAGCTCGACGAATTCTTCTGCGCGAACGAAGCCCCGCTGCGCGCCGCGGAACTCTCCGAGCTCGGTCTTTCGGAGGCGGCGATCTGGGGCAATCCCTCCGCCCGATGAGTGCGAGCATCACTGCGCTTCGCCATGCTCTGGGCCTGCCTGCTCCTGCCATCGCTCCCGCTCGACCTCTTCGCGCGGGCGCAGCCGCCCGCTGATGCGGCGAAGCCGTTCGCTGTGGCGACCGGCGGACGCACGCCGCGCATCGTCAGCGCGAACGCCGCCGCGCGCGACGCAGGGATTCGCACAGGGCAGCTCGTCTCGGCGTCGCTCGCGCTCTCGCCGGATCTCGTGTTGCGCGACCGCGACCCCGATGCCGAAACCGCGGCGCTCGCAGCCGTTGCGACATGGGCGACGCAGTTCACTCCGGCCGTCGCTCTCGCACCACCCGACGCGGTGCTCGTGGAGATCGGCGGCAGCGTGCGGCTCTTCGACGGCCTGCCCAAGCTGACAACGCGACTTTCCCGGGGAGTGCACGACCTCGGTTACGCCATGCGGCTCGCGCTCGCGCCCACACCCGCCGCCGCGCTGCTGTTCGCGCGCGCGAACATCGGCAACGAGCGCCCTCCCTCCGGAAAAATGGCGTCTCTGCCCAGCGCGCTGGCGCCATTGCCGCTCTCGTTGCTCGATGCCGATCCCGCCGTCGTCGCCATGCTCGCCGCCGCAGGCGTCACGACCTTCGGACAGGCGTGCGCATTGCCGCGCGCTGCGCTGATCCGGCGCGTCGGCGCGGACTTCGTCACCCTCCTCGACCGCGTCCGCGGCCTCGTCCACGATCCACGGCCGCCGTTCGTGCCGCCGCCGCGCTACGAGGGAAAGATCGACCTGCCGGCGCCGGTGGCAAACGTCGAGGCGCTGGCGTTCGCGGTGAACCGGCTCGTCCACGAGCTGGCGGGATGGCTGTCCGGCCGCGGGCTCGGCGTCGTCGAAATGTCGCTCGCGCTCGCGCACGAGCGTTACGTCGGCGTGAAGACCGGCGTACTAGCCACCACCGTCCGCTTGGCGCTCGCCGCGCCGGCGCGCGAACCCGCGCATCTCGTCGCGGTGCTGCGCGAGCGGCTCGCACGGGTCGGGCTGCCGGCGGCGGTCGAGACGATCACGCTCGCAAGCCGGGTGACCGCGCCGCTCGCCGGCCGCAATCTCGGTTTGCTTCCCGGTGACGACGCGGCCGCGACCGTGCCGCTGCTCGACCGCTTGCGCGCACGCCTGGGCGAGGACGCGGTGACGCTCGTCGCGTCGCATGCCGAGCACCGGCCCGAGCGGGCCTGGCACGAAAGCAGGGTCGGCCTCGGCTTTTCCGAGAGCCTGGCAGGAAGAAATACGCGAGCGAGAAAAATCGAGGCCGACCCCGCTTTCGCAGTCCCCCGCCCCGTCTGGCTGCTCGCCGAGCCGGAGCCGCTCGGTCATCTCCTCGAGACGCGGCCCTGGGTGCTGAAAGACGGGCCGGAACGGATCGAGTCCGGCTGGTGGGATGGCGCCGACGTGCGTCGCGATTACTTCGTCGCCGAGAATCCGCGCGGCGAGACAGCGTGGATCTACCGCGACCACCGCTACGGAATCGACGACGGCGAGTGGTTTTTACACGGGTTATTTGCGTGAGCGCCGACCCGTGCGGATATCCGGCCGGCATGCCGCGAGCACGCCCCGTCGGTTCGTCACCTCACGACAAAGCTCGTCGTCGCCGTGCTGCTCGTCGATCCCACCGTTGCCTTGCTGGTGACCGTGTATGTCCCGGTCCCGGCGGTGTGCGCCCTCAACGCGAAGGAAACCTTGGCCGTGCCGGACAGGTCGGTCGTTCCGGACAGCGTCGTGATCGAACCGGATGGGTCCGACACCTGCACGCGCACCGCCGCGCCACCCACTGCGGTTCCATTGCTCGACACACCCGTGGTGATCGCCGCGTAGATCGTGCCCTTGCGGGGCAGCGTGTAGGTCGCGCTGTCAGCCGACGTGGCGACCGACAGAGCGGCACGGGCGGCGACGGCGATGGTGCCGGCGGCCGATCCGACCGATGCCGGCGACACCGTGTTCGAGGCCGTCACCGTCACCGGATAGAACGCGGCGGCCGCAGAAGAAGGCATCGTGACGAGGAGACTCGTCGACCCGGAGCCCGCGGGCGAGATGCCGGCCGTCCGGAATGTCGTTGCGCCCCAGCCGGATGGCACGACCGCGCTCACGTCGAAGGTCGAAGTCGCACATGTGCATCCATCATTGTTCTGCACGTTGACGGCGTAGCTGACGCTGGCGCCGGCCGAAGCGTACACGGTGCCGGTTGGCGTCAAGGTCACGGTTGGTGCGGTGTGCGTGCACGCGGCCGCCGGAAAGGTCACTGCGATCGTCGACGACGCGCTCCCGACCGACAGCGGGGTAATGCGCAGGCCGCTCAATGGATCGACGAAAGCCTGTCCCGCGGGCAGCGCAGCGTCCGCCCACGCGGTCGTACCGGGGGTCATGTCGAGCAGGTAGCTGCTGTTCGCATCGCCCTCGGTCACCTTGTGGATCAGCACCCCACCCTGCAGGTTGGCATTGCCCGCCAGAAACGCGTCGAAGCCTTTCGCCTGCCGCGACTCGACGTAGAGCCACTCGTTGCTGGCCGCGCAGGACGTTCCCCGCGGAATCTTCAGCGCGCGCGGCACGCCGCTCCGCGCGTCCTCGATCGGGGCGATCGTGTATTGGGCCGTCCCTGCAACCATCGGAACGGTGGTGACCGGCGGCGACACCCCGGCGTTGAGCCAGCCGAGCCGTTCCTTCTGGTAGGCGTTGAAATGGGGGGTGTTGTTGCTGCCGCCCATCATGTCGAAGATATCGCCGTAATCGGATGCGGCGCAGCCGCTGTCCGCAATCGAAACGGTGCCGCAATCGAGCGAGTGCGAGTGATAGAGGCCGAAGTTGTGTCCCATCTCGTGCCCGACGACAGGCAGCGTGTAGCCCCATTTGCTGTGAATCCACGCTTGCGATGGATTGCCCCCGACGGTACCCAGCCCCCACCATGCGCAGGCGTTCGGGGGAAATACATAGACGTATCGGTTGTAGTTCGACAGCACGAATCCCGCCGCGGCCGCGGCCTGTTTCGCCTGGGATGCGATGTTGGTGTAATTGCAGGTCGAGTTCGTCTCGGCGATCGTGAACCAGCCGGCGACCGCTCCGGTGAGCGAGGCTTGCTGGTACGACGCTTCGTAGTCGTAGCTGCTGGTCGTGGCGAACATTATGCTTTGCGCGTAGGCGACCGTGTACGGCTGCGTCGGCGCGTTGCTGAAATTCACCAGGATGGCCAGCGTCTTCTGCGCACCCAGCGTGTTCGGCAGTGTCGGCACGGACGCCATCACACTCGCTGACGCGCCGTCGGCCAGAACGACCGCGGTTCCGACTTTCACGCCTCGAACGCGCACGTGCGTGCCCGAGACATGCTGCGGCGCCCTGCCCGCAAAATGAAGGGTCAGCCGCTCCTTCGCGGTCTGCAGGAAATATTCATAGTGGTCGGCCGCGTGGTCCACGTGGTCGAAATGAAGGACCTCGAGGGTTCCGTCTTCTTCGGTGTCCTGTTCCAGCAGCGGAACGGCCTGCGCGGGAAATCCGGCCCGAATCTCGGCCGGCAGCGCGACGCGCAACACCTCGGCCGGATCCGACTCCATCATGGCCGCGAGCGTGTCGCGGCGGCTGCCCGCGACGGACAGCAACTCGGACAGGCGCTGTGCACGATCAGTCGCCGCGGATAACGCATGCCGGGTGCGGGCGTCGAGCAACGACATCGTCGAGTCCTGCGCGTCGCGACGGTGGGCGGACAGTTCGGCGGCCGCCGTTGGTGTCGCCGTCCCGTCGAGCGGGTATGCCCACACGGCAGTTGCGAATCCAACGAGGACGAGTGTGTGCAGGAATGGGGGGAGTCTGTGCACGGCGGGCACCTCCTGGCGCGTTTGAGAAATTGACATTGGCATAAGATTTAAATAGACATTAGCATAATAAATACAATGATGATTAATACATTTCTAAAATTTTTGTTAAGTACAATTTTGGGCTACCCGGCGGTCACCAGCCCTCCTGATTCGCCACCTGGAAAATCCAAACGAATCAATTCACTCGACGGGGGGGCGAAGGCGTTGCGAGCCGACACCTCGTTCGGGGCGAGGAACCGCCGACATGCGATTGCGGTGCCCGGATGCCTCGGGACGCGAATGCGGGGCGGCCATTGGGAGCGGTGTCCGGTCACCAACCGGTGCCGATCCGGCAATGGCGGCCATTGATGCCGCGCCCGGATCCTCGGAGTCGCGCTCGGTCAGGAGTGCGCGCGCACCGGCGCCGCCGCCGGACGCCGCCGCCCGAGCAGGCGTTTCAAATCCGTTTCCGGTGCGGGTGCCGCCGGTATCTCAGATTCCGGCGAACCACTGATAGCCCTGGTCTTCCCAGTAGCCACCCTTTCCGCCGGCGATCTTGGCGAAGCTTTCGACGAGCTCGAGCCGCATCACGTACTTCGCGTGCTTGTAGCCGAGCTGGCGTTCGACTCGCAAGCGGATCGGCGCGCCGTTGGCAATCGGAAGCACGGCGTCGTTCATCTCGTAGGCGAGGATCGTCTGCGGATGAAACGCGTCCTCGAGATCGATGCTTTCGTAATAAGGGCTGGTGCCGTCGTCCTCCATCGGGTCGGCGCAGTAGAACATGACGAAGCGCGCTTCGGGCTTCGGCCGCACCGCCTCCAACACCGCGCTCAACCGGGCGCCCTTCCATTTGCCGATTGCGCTCCAGCCCT
>JANMBN010000463.1:0-6758 GCA_031360485.1 Betaproteobacteria bacterium
GGCCGCGCCAGCCGGCCGCCCTCGGCGAGGCGCTCGAGTATCCAGTCGTACAGCGGCCGATGGTCCTGGAATTCGAGCGTGCAGATCGAGTGGGTGATGCGCTCCAGTGCATCCGAGATGCAATGCGTATAGTCGTAGAGAGGGTAGACGCACCACTTGTCGCCGGTCCGGTGGTGCGACGCGTGCCGGATCCTGTAGATCGTCGGGTCGCGCATGTTGATGTTCGGACTCGCCATGTCGATCTTCAACCGCAGCACGTGCGTGCCGTCCGGAAACTCGCCCGCCTTCATCCGCCGGAAGAGATCCCGGTTTTCCGCGACGCCGCGAGCCCGGTGCACGCTCGCCGTTCCCGGCTCGGTCAGCGTGCCGCGCAGCGCGCGCATCTCGGCCGGCGTCGAGCTTTCCACATACGCAAGGCCGTGCTCGATGAACCATTCGGCAAAGTCATAGAGCCGATCGTAGTAGTCGGACGCGTGATACCGGTGCCCGGCCCAGTCGAAGCCGAGCCAGCGCACCGAGTCGGCGATCGAGTCCTCGAATTCGACGTCTTCCTTGACCGGATTCGTGTCGTCGAAGCGCAGATGGCATTGGCCGCCGTTCTCGGCGGCCAGACCGAAATTCAGAATGATCGACTTGGCGTGACCGTAGTGCAGGTAGCCGTTGGGCTCCGGCGGGAAGCGCGTGACGATCCGGCCCCCATACTTGCCGGTCCGGTTGTCCTCCGCGATGATGACGCGCAGAAAATTCGATCCCGGCGCGGCGGACCCCGGTGTTCGGTCGCCGGCGGCGCGATCCTGACCCGCGCCCGGGACGATGCGGGACGATTTTTCGTGCGGCGGCGCAGCACTCATCGGCGTTTGTTCATGAACAATCGTTACCCATCTGACATTCTAACCGGAGGGTCATTCCCCGTGAGTGCCCATGTTCCCAGTGCGGGCGCCGCGATGCCCGGAAACCCGCACCGGATAAGGCTTTCCGGAGGGTTGCCCCGCCCGGCGCAGCGGTGTTGTCCACAAATCCTGTGGATAAAAGTGTGCGTATCTTGTAAATTTGGACGCTAAGTGGTGCGCCCACCGGAGAAAGTGTTGCGGTGCCCGATTTCATGCCTAGTTTTCCCTTTTTATTTCATGGACTTGCCCGGCCACGCCGAGAGCGGGCGACCGCGTATCAGGCCGCGATCGACGCCGAGGGACAAGTCCTCGCGCGCGACCCTTGCAAGAATCCTGACCTGGACAAATCGGTTTTGGTGCGCGCGTTGTCAAACCTCATCTCCGCCCCGTGAACTCGCCGTTTCGTCCTGAACCCGGAACCGCGTCGGCGAGTTCCGGCCCCGACTTCGCCGTGCCAGCCGCCGCCGTCATCCCGGTGTCGCTGCTCGTCAGCTCGGCGCGGCTCATCCTCGAGCGGCACCTCGGTCTCGTCTGGGTTTCCGGCGAAATCTCCAATTTCACCCGTGCCGCCTCCGGACACTGCTATTTCAATCTCAAGGACAGCGGGGCGCAGGTGCGGTGCGTGTTTTTCCGGCACAAGGCGCAGTTCGCGGGATTCGCGCTGAAGGACGGCCTCTCCGTCGAAGTCCGCGCGACGGCGTCGATCTACGAAGCGCGCGGCGAGTTTCAGCTCAACGTCGAGACCGCGCGTCTCGCCGGCGTCGGTGCGCTCCATGAGAAGTTCGAGCAGCTTAAAGCGCGGCTCGGCGCCGCGGGCTGGTTCGCGGCCGAACGCAAACGTCCGCTGCCGGCGTTTCCACGCGCCGTCGGCATCGTGACGTCGACCCGCGCGGCCGCGCTTCGCGACATTCTGACGACGCTGAAACGCCGCTGGCCGACGCTTCCGGTGATTCTCTATCCGACCGCGGTCCAGGGCGAGGGCGCCGCCGCGGAGATCGCGTCGGCCATCGCCGCGGCCGGCGCGCACGCCAAAGTCGACGTCCTGATCGTCGCGCGCGGCGGCGGCTCCATCGAGGATCTGTGGGCGTTCAACGAGGAAGCGGTGGCGCGTGCCGTTTTCGAGTCGAGCATTCCCATCGTCTCCGGGGTCGGCCACGAGACCGATTTCACGATATGCGACTTCGTCGCCGACGCCCGGGCGCCGACGCCCACCGGCGCGGCGGCGCTCGTCGTGCCCGACCATCTCGCCGTTCGGACGAACGTCGCGGGCCTCGCAAACCGCTGGCGTCGCGCGAGCCTGCGCGCGCTCGAGACGCGCATTCAGCGCGTCGACGGTCTCGCACGGCGCCTCGTCCATCCCGCGGCAAAGCTCCTGCTGCAGCGCCTCGACGCCAGCGGGCTTGCCGGTCGGCTCGCCCGCGCGTATCGGAATCGCCTCGCGTCGGCCACCACGGAGGTCGGTGCGGGCGGCCGGCGCCTCGCGTGGCTGCTGCGCCAGCCGCTCCCGCAGGCGGCTCGCCTTGCTCCCCTTCGCGTCGCGATGTCGCACGCCGCGTCGATTCGCCTCGAGCGCTCGCGGACGCGTCTTGACGCCCTGGAGCGCAGCCTCGAGCACTTGAACCCGCAGGAGGTCCTGGAGCGCGGCTACGCCATCGTCACCGCGGCCGATGGCGCAATCGTCGACGATGCCGCGCGGCTGCGCGTCGGCGACGACGTGGCGCTTACGTTCGGACGCGGCGAAGCCGGCGCGAAAATCACCCGTCGCGACTAGCCGTCGCATCGCATTTTCGGCGCGCGGTTGGCCGAGGCAGGACCCTGCGTCACGCCTCGTCGGGATCCGGGTCGTCGATCGCGGCGGGCGGCCTCGCTTTTGCCGCGGCGCCGGCGCGTGCGGCAATCTTCGGCGTCGTCGTGACCACGCCGGCGTTCTGCGCGCGGTGCCGCAGCGCGTGATCCATCAACACGATTGCGAGCATGGCTTCGGCGATCGGCGTCGCGCGAATGCCGACGCAGGGATCGTGGCGGCCATGCGTGTTGACGGTCACCGCCCGACCCGCCTTGTCAATCGAGCGGCGGTCGAGCCGAATGGACGACGTCGGCTTCACGGCGATCGTGACGACGATTTCCTGGCCGGTCGAGATCCCGCCGAGGATGCCCCCGGCGTTGTTCGACAGGAACCCCTCGGGCGTCATCTCGTCGGAGTGCTCGCTGCCGCGCTGCGCGACGCTCGCGAAGCCCGCGCCGATCTCGACTCCCTTGACCGCGTTGATCCCCATCATCGCCTGCGCGAGATCGGCGTCGAGCCGGCCGTCCACCGGTTCGCCCCAGCCGACCGGCACGCCGCTCGCGACGACGGTGATCCTGGCGCCGCAGGAGTCGCCGGACTTGCGCAGCGCATCCATGAACGACTCGAGCGCCGGCACGACCGTCGCGTTGGCGACAAAGAACGGGTTCGCGTCGACGTGCGCCCAGTTCTCGAACGGGATCGCGTTGGTCCCGAGCTGCACGAGGTGACCGCGGATGAGGACATCATGACGTTCGGCCAGCCATTTCCGGGCGATGGCGCCGGCCGCCACGCGCACCGCGGTCTCGCGCGCCGAGGCACGGCCGCCGCCCCGGTAGTCGCGAATGCCGTACTTCTGCCAGTACGCGTAATCGGCATGCCCGGGACGGAAAGTCTCGGCGATCGCCGCGTAGTCCTTGCTGCGCTGATCCTCGTTGCGAATCAGGAGCGCGATCGGAGTTCCCGTCGTCCGCCCTTCGAATACCCCGGACAGGATTTCGACCATGTCGGTTTCCCGCCGCTGCGTCACGTGCCGCGACGTGCCCGGCTTGCGCCGATCGAGGTCGCGCTGGATGTCGGCCGTATCGAGAGCGAGCCCCGGCGGGCAGCCGTCGACGACACAACCGATCGCGGGACCATGCGATTCGCCGAACGATGTGACGCAAAAGAGTGTGCCGAGCGTGTTGCCGGACATGGGGCACCGGAACAAGGGGGGCGGCGGGTGACCGGTTTCGAGTGTAGCACGCAGCGAACGGCGACTACGGCGCGTCGCGCGACGCGTCCGGCTGCGGCGCGGGCGGCAGCGGCGACAGAAAGCCGATCGCGAGAAGCAGGATGCCGACCCCGAGGAACGCAATCACGCGCGGCAGTCCCGACAACGCGCCGAGATCGACGAGAAAGAGCTTGCCTACCACCACGGCGAGCAGCGCCGCTCCGAGCATCCAGAGCGGGCGCAGCCGTCGCTTCGCCGCGCCGACCATCACGGCAAGCGCGGTGGCGGTCCACGTGAGCGTCAGCGCCGCCTGCAGCGGTTTCGAGGCGAGCAGCGAGCTGAGCCGCCAGGGAATGTCGGCCCAGTGATGCGCGGTGCGGAGCACGATCCCGTTGAGCGCGACGAACAGCCCGGCGCCGACCCAGCGGAAGAGCGCGTGTTCCGGTATCGCCGTGAATCGCGCGGCCCACGCGGCCAGCGCCCACAGCGCCAGCGCGAGCGTAATGTCCAGAGGGCTCGCCACCGGCAGATAGGGCAGCGGTGTCGCATCGCCCGGCGAAAGAACGTTGACGGCGAAAAACCATATCGCCAGCAACAGGGCAATCGGCGTCCCGGCTCCTACCGCGTACGCGCGCCGGTACGGCTCCGCGGGCCAGCGAACACTCTCGCGGCACCGGACGCATATCCCCAGGAACAGAATCGCCGGCAGCGCGGCGGCGCACGGGGTCCACGCCGTCCGCAACGCCGTCCAGCGGCCGGTCCATTCGCTCGCTTCCCACGAAAGGTGGACGATCAGCGCGAGCGCGGACGCCGTGTGCGCCACGTGCAGAAGCGAGCCCGCGATCGGCGATTGGCCGTCTCGCGCCGGAAGGCGCCATGGCAATGCGTCGGCAGCGCGAAGGACGCGCCAGTGCACGAACCACGCGAGCGGCCATAGAATCCAGCCTTGCGCGACAAGCGTCGTGCGCGCGGCATGGAAATCGCCCAACGCGGCGATCGCCATCGCCGGCAGCAGGGCGATGCCCGCTCCCGCGAGTCGAGGCCAGGACAGCATTCGCGCCAGCACGAGCGCCAGCGCGACGCTCGCGGTCACCCACGCGAGGACGGCGTGGACTTCGTCGGCACGGGACAAATGGCGCGCGAGCTCGACCCCGCCGGCGCCGAGCCACCACGCGACGCCCCAGCCGAGCAACACGGGGACAAGCTTGCGCTCGCCCGCCGGCAGAACGTCGCCCGCGCGGTCGGCGACGCGCGCGGTCGCAACGCCGGAAATCGCGATCAGCAGCGCCCCGGCGAAGAATGCGTTCGCAAACAACGGATCGTCCGCGGCCCCGGCGCCCGACGCGACGAACACGATGCCGGACCCGAGTTCGACGAGCAGGGCAAACGCGCGGACGAGCCGCGCCCTTTGCTCGACGCCGATCCAATACACGCCGGCCGCCTCGATCGCCCAGAGCGCCGCGGTCCAGCGGTTGTCGAGCGCGAACGGTATCGCGATCGTCGCGAAGATCACGGCCAGCGCAAGGAACGCCCGGGAGAGCAAGGGAAACCCGGGCTCGCCGCGCTTGCGCAGCGCGAGGTGGAGCGACGCGTAGACGCCGGCCATCGCGAGCGCGCTCCATGCCGCGCCGTACCGGGCATCGCGCACGATCGCCGCCTGCAGCGCGAAGCCGACCAGCGGGACGCCGAACACGAGCAGCCCGTCGACGGGATCTTTCGCGACGAGCGGTCCGCGCCGCGCGTAAAGGATCGCTATCGTCACGTAGAACACGAAGAAGAGCACCAGAAACGGCTGCACGACGGCGAAGTGTTCGGGCCGATAGAAGCCGTGGCCCCATACCGCACCGAGGATGAACGTGAATGCGAAGCCGAGCGCATTGAGCCCGCGCCACGCCTTGGTCCAGGCCAGCGCGAAGATCGCGCCGTTGAGCAGGGCAAAGTAGCCGAACAGATGGATGGGCTCGCCGCCGGTCGCGACCAGCATCGGCGAGAGGAATCCGCCGGCGATCGCCAGCCCGGCGAGCGGTTGCGAGTCGTTGCGCACGGCGAGCCAGACGGTCAGCGCCGACACGGCGACGAGCAGGGCGACCGTCGGCACCTCGGGCAACACGCCGTAGAGCCGGAAGGCGGCGTACGTGGTCAGGTACAGGATCCCCGTGCCCGCGCCCTGCAACGAGAGTCCATAGCCCGGACGCGATCCGGCGAGGCGCATGCCGAGCCCCATCAGCGCGAATCCGCCCGCGGCGACCGCGGCGAGACGCAGCTCGATCGGGACCGTGAAGTGCTCGGCGAAGTACTTGAGCAGGAACGCGACGCCGAAGAAAAGCACCACGACGCCGATGCGGGTCAGCGCATTGCCGCCCGTGAACCAAGTCCACAACGGATTCCCCTTCGCCTCCGCCGGAGAAACCCCATGATCGGACACGCGCGGCTCGACCGGGGGCGCGTCGGCGGGCAATTCCGGCCGCGGCGCGGCGACAGTCGTGGAGGCTAATTCGGCCGCCGCGGCGGACTCGGCCGCTTCCGTTGCAGGCGCGCCGGTCGAGGGCGGCGCCGGCGGTTCGCGGGCGGGATCGGAGCCGACATTTTCGTCGCGCTCGAGAATCGCGACCCGTCGCTCGAGATCCGCGATCCGCCGGCGCAGCGCATCCTCGCCCCCGGTTGCGGCGCTCGCGCTTGGCGCCGCGTTCGCACCGGCGAGCGGCGGGGCGGCGGCCGCCTCCGGCCGGCCAATCGCCGCGGGCGCGCGCCGCGCCGCGAGCTTCGCGCCGGCGACGAAGCCGGCGATGCCCCCCAGCGCGGCGCCCCACTCGTGCCACAGAAGGTTGCCGACGAACGCTCCGGCGAACAACCCGATCCAAGCCCACATCGC
>JANMBN010000123.1:0-11627 GCA_031360485.1 Betaproteobacteria bacterium
CGATCTTCCTCCGCAAGCTGGCACGGCGGACCTGGGCGTTCTTCGAGACCTTCGTCGGTCCGGACGACCAATGGCTTCCGCCGGACAACTGCCAGGAACATCCGGTCGAGAGCGTCGCGCACCGCACGTCGCCGACGAACATGGGGCTTGCGCTGCTGGCGAATCTGACGGCCTACGACTTCGGCTACATCCCGGCTGGACAGCTCCTGCTGCGCACGGCGAATGCCATGACCACGATGAAGGCCATGGAGAGGCATGAGGGGCATTTCTACAATTGGTACGACACGCTGTCGCTCAAGCCGCTGCCGCCTCTCTACGTCTCCGCGGTCGATAGCGGGAACCTCGCGGGTCATCTGATGACCTTGCGGCCGGGCCTCGCCGCGCTTGCCGATGGCAGGATCATCGAATTGCAATGGTTCGAAGGCTTGAGCGACACGCTGCGCACACTCGCCGACGCCGTGGGCGGGGCCGCCCCGGCGCCGCTCGTTCGCCTGCAACGGGATACCGAAACCGCGTACGACTCGCGCCCCGCGACCCTCGCCGCGGCACGGCAGTGGCTCGACCGGCTCGCCGCCGGCGTCGCCGAGGTCGCAGCAGTGTTCGCCCCCCAGGTCGCCGGCGTTCCCGGTCCCGCTTCCGCCAGCGCGCCCGCGCCTGCGAGCGAAACGGTTTTCTGGGCGGATGCGCTCGTCCGCCAGTGCCGGATCATGCAGGACGAGCTGGCGCTTCTCGCGCCGTGGAGCGCGCTTCCCGCCGCACCGAGCGGGTTCGGCGACCTCCCGGGCATCCGCGAGATTCCGACGTTGCGCGAGCTCGCGGGACTCGAAGCGGAATTGCTGCCGGCGATCGAACGGCGGCGCGCGGACGCCTCGCCCGCGGACCGGGCATGGCTCGACGAGCTGGCCCGCGGCGCCACCGAAGCGAGCCATCGCGCCGCCGAGCGGATGACGGAGATCGAGGGCTTGGTGCTGCAATGCGATGAACTGGCCCGCATGGACTACGACTTTCTCTACGACAGGGCGCGTCACCTGCTGGCCATCGGCTACAACGTCGGCGAGCGCAGGCGCGACCCGAGTTATTACGATCTGCTCGCGTCGGAAGCGAGGTTCTCCAGTTTCGTGGCGATCGCACAGGGACAGCTGCCCCAGGAGTGCTGGTTCGCGCTCGGGCGCCTGCTCACGACTGCAGGGGGCCAATCGGTGCTGCTGTCCTGGAGCGGCTCGATGTTCGAGTACCTGATGCCGCTCCTGGTGATGCCCACGTACGACAACACGCTGCTCGACCAGACCTATCGCGTGACGGTCGACAGGCAGATCGCGTACGGGAAGCAGCGCGGCGTGCCTTGGGGCATCTCGGAGTGCGGCTACAACTCGGTCGATGCGAGCCTCAGCTACCAGTATCGCGCCTTCGGCGTGCCCGGCCTGGGGTTGAAGCGCGGACTCGCGGAGGATCTCGTCATTGCTCCCTACGCGTCGGCGCTCGCGCTGATGGTGGCGCCCGAGGAGTCGTGCGTCAACCTGCAGCGGCTCGCCGGCGACGGGCTCGCCGGCAGATTCGGCCTGTACGAGGCCGTCGACTACACGCCGGCGCGCCTGCCGCGAGGGCAGACGAGCGCCGTCGTGCGTTCGTTCATGGCGCACCACCAGGGCATGATCCTGCTCGCCGCCGCGCACGTGCTGCTCGCCCGTCCGATGCAGAAGCGTTTCGAGTCGGACCCGCTGTTCAAGGCAACCCTGCTGTTGCTGCAGGAGCGCATTCCAAGGACCGCCGCGCTCTATTCGCACCCCGCCGAACTGTCCGCGATTCGCGGGATTGCCGGCGGCCCGGGGGCCCCGGTGCGCGTACTCGGCAGTCCCGACACGCCCATACCCGAAGTGCAGCTGTTGTCGAACGGCCGATACCACGTCATGGTCACGAACGCGGGCGGCGGCAGCAGCCGATGGAAGGACCTCGCCGTCACCCGGTGGCGCGAAGACAGCACCTGCGACAACTGGGGCACGTTCTGCTACATCCGCGAAATCGCGAGCGGGGACTTCTGGTCGACCGCGCATCAGCCGACGCAGAAGCGCCCCGCGCACTACGAAGCCATCTTCACCGAAGCGCGCGCCGAATTTCGCCGGCGCGACAACGACTTCGAGTCGCATACCGAGATTGTCGTTTCGCCGGAAGACGACATCGAGCTGCGCCGGGTCCGCATCACCAACCGCTCGCGCGTGCGTCGGACGATCGATGTGACGAGCTACGCGGAAGTCGTGCTCGCGTCGCCGGCCGCGGACGCGCTGCATCCGGCGTTTTCCAACCTCTTCGTGCAGACGGAGATCGTCCCGCAGCGGCAAGCCATCCTGTGCACGCGCCGGCCCCGCTCGCACGACGAGCAGGCGCCCTGGATGTTTCACCTGATGGCCGTCCACGGCCCGGATTCGCTGGATGTCTCCTACGAGACCGACCGCATGGCGTTCATCGGCCGCGGCCGCACGGTTGTCGCTCCGCAGGCGATGACCGATGCGGGAAGGCTGTCGGGCAACCAGGGATCGGTACTGGACCCGATCGTCGCGATCCGGCACAGGATGACGCTCGATCCGCAGCAGACGGCGACGATCGACATCGCGTCCGGAATCTGCGAAACGCGCGACGCCGCGTTGGGCCTTGCCGGCAAATACCAGGACCGGCATCTCGCGGACCGCGTTTTCGACCTCGCATGGACGCACAGCTGGGTGACGCTGCGGCAGATCAATGCCACGGAGTCCGATGCGCAGCTCTACTCGCGGCTCGCCAGCTCCGTCGTCTACGCCAACGCTTCGCTGCGCGCCGAAGCCAGCGTTCTCCTCCGCAACCGGCGCGGGCAGTCCGGATTGTGGAGCTACGCGATTTCGGGCGACTTGCCGATCGTCCTGCTGCAGATCGGAGACGCGGACAACATCGAGCTCGTGCGCCGGCTGGTGCAGGCGCATGCGTACTGGCGGTTGAAAGGGCTGGCGGTGGACCTCGTGATCTGGAACGAGGACCGCGGCGGCTATCGGCAGGTCCTCCAGGACCAGATCATGGGGCTGATCGCCGCCGGCGTCGAAGCGCACGTGATGGATCGTCCGGGCGGCATCTTCGTGCGGCGGGCTGAGCAGATCTCGGAAGAGGACCGGATCCTGCTGCAATCCGTGGCGCGCGCCATCATCACCGACCGCCGCGGCAGCCTGGTGGAGCAGGTCACGCGACGCGGCCCCGCGGAGGTGCGGGTTCCTCGCCTCGTGCCGACCCGCAATCAGCGCAGCGAAACCCTGCCCGGCGAGCCACCATCGAGCGAATTGATCCTGTCCAACGGGCTCGGGGGATTCACGCCCGACGGCAGCGAGTACGTCATCACGCTGGGCCCGGGTCAGGCGACGCCGGCGCCGTGGGCCAATGTGCTGGCGAACCCGAATTTCGGAACCGTCATTTCCGAAAGCGGGCTCGCGTATACATGGAGCGAGAACGCGCACGAGTTCCGTCTCACACCCTGGCACAACGATCCCGTGAGCGATGCGAGCGGCGAAGCGATCTTCCTTCGCGACGAAGAGACCGGCCATTTCTGGTCGCCCTCGCCGTTGCCCAGCCGCGGAGCCGGCACCTACGTCACCCGGCACGGATTCGGCTACAGCGTCTTCGAGCACCACGAGGATGGAATCAGCTCCGAGCTCACGGTATACGTGGCCCTCGATGCCGCGGTGAAGTTCTCGGTGCTGAAAGTTCGCAATGCGTCGGGCCGGTCGCGCCGCCTCTCGGCCACCGGCTATGCGGAATGGGTGCTCGGCGATCTGCGGCCGAAGACGGCGATGCACGTGATCACCGAAATCGAGGCCAGGAGCGGCGCGCTCCTCGCGCGCAACTCCTACAATGCGGAGTTCCCCGACCGCGTCGCATTCTTCGATGTCGACGATCCGACTCGCGGGGTGAGCGGTGACCGCACCGAATTCCTTGGGCGCAACGGCGCGATGCGCAATCCGGCCGCGATGGCGCGATCGCGCCTTTCGGGCAAGGTCGGAGCGGCGCTCGATCCCTGCGCCGCGATCCAGGTCCCGTTCGAACTGGCCGATGGTCACGAGCGCGAGATCGTCTTCCGGCTCGGCGTGGGCCGAAATGCCGCCGATGCCGGCAGCCTTGTGCAGCGCTTCCGTGGCTCGGCCGCCGCGCATGGCGCGCTGGACACGGTACGTGCGCACTGGAAGCGCACGCTCGGCGCCGTGCAGGTGCAAACGCCGGACGCGTCGCTCGACGTGCTGGCCAACGGCTGGCTCCTTTACCAGACGTTGGCCTGCCGCATCTGGGCGAGGAGCGGCTATTACCAGTCGGGCGGAGCCTTCGGTTTCCGCGACCAGCTGCAGGACGTAATGGCGCTCGTCCACAACGAGCCCGCGCTCATGCGCGAGCATCTGCTTCGATGCGCAGGCCGTCAGTTCCCGGAAGGAGATGTCCAGCACTGGTGGCACCCGCCGTCGGGCCGGGGCGTGCGCACGCACTGTTCGGACGACTATCTCTGGCTGCCGCTCGCGACGGCGCGCTATGTGAAGGCGACCGGAGACACCGGCGTGCTGGACGAATCCGCACAGTTCCTGGAAGGCCGCGCGGTGAACGCGGGGGACGACTCCTACTACGATCTGCCGGGCCGGTCGGGAGAATCGGCCAGCGTTTACCAGCATTGCGTCCGCGCCATCGTCCATGGTCTGCGATTCGGCGCGCACGGATTGCCGCTGATGGGCTCCGGCGACTGGAACGACGGCATGAACCTGGTGGGAATCAAGGGCGCGGGCGAAAGCGTCTGGCTGGGCTTCTTCCTCTGCACCGTGCTGCAGCAGTTTGCCGAGGTCGCCCGGCTGCATGGCGACGCGCCGTTCGCCGAGCGATGCGAGGCGGAGGGGATCAAGCTTCGCCAGAACCTCGAGCAGCACGGCTGGGACGGCGCATGGTATCGGCGCGCGTACTTCGACGACGGCTCGCCGCTGGGATCGGCGAGCAACGTCGAGTGCCGGATCGACTCCGTTGCGCAAAGCTGGTCGGTGCTGTCGGGCGCAGGCGATGTCAAACACTCGCAGATGGCGATGAAGGCCGTCGACGAGCGCCTCGTGCGCCGCGACCATGCGCTGATCCAGCTTCTGGATCCGCCGTTCGACCGGTCGGATCTCGACCCCGGCTACATCAGGGGCTATGTACCGGGCGTGCGGGAGAACGGCGGGCAGTACACGCACGGCGCGATCTGGGCGGCGATGGCTTTCGCCGCGCTGGGCGACCGGGAGCGTGCGTGGGAACTCACGACGCTGATCAACCCGGTGAACCATGCGCGAACGCCCGAGGGCATGGCGACCTACAAGACCGAACCGTACGTGATCGCCGCCGACGTCTACGCGCTGGCGCCGCACACCGGCCGCGGCGGATGGAGCTGGTACACGGGCTCCGCCGGCTGGATGTACCGGCTCATCGTCGAATCGCTGCTCGGGCTCACGGTCGAAAGGGATCGGCTCCGCATCACGCCGTGCCTGCCCGCGGGCTGGACGGAATTCTCGATGCGTTACCGATACCGTGCGACCCACTACGACATCGCCGTCCGGCAGACGCTCGCCGGCGACGGCGCAGGTGTCCGCGCGGCGAATGTAACGGTCGATGGCGTCGTGCAAACCGACGGCGCCGTGCAACTCGTCGACGACCGCGCCGCGCACCAGGTGCGGGTCGAGGTGCAAGCGGCCGGAAAATAGCGCCGGGCTCGAGCGCTTTGGCGACACGTTGCGCGGGACTGCCCGGGGTTTCGGAAAAGTCCGGTCACACGCGCCACCATCGGATTCGCTACGGCTTCGCGTACGTGCGCCAGCGCACCGACTGCGCTCGCCCGTTCGTCTAACCTTTGTCGCATGGCCGTGCTCCGCGCGTGCCACGGAACAAAGGAGTATCGGAATGAAACTCGATCAATCGCGCTTTTCGGATTTCGGCACGACCTCCGCCGCTCATTGGGATGCGATCGAGGAGGGTCTCGACACGTCGCTGGCGCTTCCCGACGCTGGTCCGGCTTTGCTCGAATCGCCGCGCGGATGTCCCAGAGCGAGCGTGGGCGCGACGGGCAATCCCTATGAGACGCAAGGCGAATGGGCGGCGGCCGAAGGCATCGCCGCGTATTCCCGTTGAACCCACCATTTGTTCTTTTCGATTGAACCCTCAATGAACATCGACAAACGCTGGTCCCTGCTGCTCACCGTTGCCGTAAGCGCCGCGGTCGGTGCGTTTCTCGCATCGCGGTCCCGGCGCCGCCAGCATCGTGCCGGGCACGATCTGGAACACAAGACCAATCTCAAGACCTGGGAGAACGAGGGGGGCAACCTTGCTCCGTCCGCCGTTTCCCCGGCGCAACCGTAACCACGACGGCCTGCAGGCCGATCCGCCGGCGCTCCATTTCCTAATCCACGCCTCCGCGGCCAGTCGATGGCTCGCGATTTCCGGGTCTTCACCAAGACGAGAGAGCGACATCATGAAACGAAAACTCATTCCCCTGTTGATCGGCATCATTTCGGCGGGAGCAGCGATGTCGGCCGCGGCCGACAGCATCACGTTCTACACGGACGACAACTACGGCGGCCGCCAATTCACCGCCGATCGGCCGGTGACCAACTTCGCCCGCAACGGATTCAACGACCGGGTTCATTCGGCGGTGGTGCACGACGGCCGATGGGAGATCTGCGTCGACGCCGATTTCAACGGCAGCTGCGGCATCCTCGCCCCCGGCGCGTATCCCAATCTCGGAGCCTACGCCGGGCGCATCAGTTCCGTCCGCCCGGTCGACGGACGCTACTCCGGCAATCGTCCCGACAACTATCGCCCTGAAGACCGCGGCCGCAACCGCGAGGCGCGCGCGACGCTTTACGAAGGTCCGAATCTGTCCGGGCGCTCCTTTCCGATCAACGACGTGATGCGAAACCTGGGCACGACTGGGTTCAACGACCGCGCGTCGTCGCTGCGCGTCGAGAGCGGCTACTGGATCTTCTGCAGCGACTCCGAATTCCGCGGTGATTGCCGTACCTTCGGTCCAGGCGACTATGCAACGCTGCCGGGCATGAACAACGTCATCTCGTCGGGGCGCCGGATCTCGAACGACTATCCGTACGGCGACAGGCCGGACTGGCAGCGCGATTCGTTCCGCCAATCGCAGAACTACCAGTATCGTCCGCAGTAATTCGTCTGGGCATCCGCAAAGCCGGGGCGCGATCGCGCTCCGGCTTTTTTCATGCTTCGCCGTTTGGATTCATGCTTCGCCGACTGGAATGTCGCTCGCGCCGGGGAAGTCCGGCCGACTGGTATGACGACGCTCGTGCCGGGGCAGTCCGGAATGGACGGGTGCCAATCGAGCGCGATGAGCGGATCGGAGGATTACGCCGGCGGGCGGACAGCCGCGCTCCGGCGCACGATTTCAGTCCTGATCTCGCCGAACTGCTTCCGCGTTTCCGCCTCGATCAACGCCGGGCCGATCACCGGGGGAACCCATATGTTCGGCGTGTAGCGGCCGCTGTTGACGATATGGACCCGTGCCGAAACCTCGACGATCCGAGTCGTGAACTCGGACGCCTTCAGATCGCCGCTGATCAGCCGGGAACGGATTTCGCTGCGCGGCACCAGCTGGACCTCGCGGACGTTGTCGAATGCCAGCGTCAGGGGACCCCTCGACGCCTTCCCCTTCTGGCGCACGCGCAGCACGTTGCCCGCCGTATCCTCGACGCCGCTGTACTCGAGATTGGATACGAATTGCGCCATGTGCTCGTAATCGGTAAGAACCTCCCACACCACGGACGGCGGGGCGTCCACCGGACAGTCGACATCCACGACAATGTTCTGTCCATTCTTCTGCACACGGACGACGATGTCCTGATCGACGTTGGCGGACCAGGCGCAGACGGGAAGAACCGCCAGCAGAAGAGCCGCCAGCATCTTCGATCCGATCCCTCGTCGATCCATCGGGGTCCGCTCAGTCGGTTTTTCGGGAAGGCGACAACGCAAGCGCAAAGCCATGCGGGACCCCGCAGGTGGCGGCCAGCGCGTCATTCTAGAGTACCTCGTCGAGCGGCAGCAACGAAAACATGTCGACTTGCAGCCGGCGCCAGGGCGTCACTCCAGGCTCCTGCCGGAAGTCCACCGGCTTCCCGTCCTCCAGCGTGCGCCAGACGAGAGGGCGCTGACCCGATCCGTCGGCCTCGCCGAGCATGAGGACGTAGCTGTTGGAAGGTTGCGCGATGTCCGCAAAGCGAAGTGCAATCTGGCGCGCAAGCTCGGGACTGTCGATGATCAGCCCGATTTCCGTATTGAGATACAAGGAGCGCTGGTCGAGATTCATCGAACCGACGAATATGCGCTGACGATCGAACACGAACACCTTGGCATGCAGCGCAAACATCCCCGAACTCGGCGATTTCAACTGGTTGCCGCGAACGACCGGCTGCCCGAGCACGGGCCGCACTTCGTACAGGTCGACACCGATACCCAGCAGCGGGGAACGGAACGCCCGGTAACCCGAGTGCACGATGGACATGTCGGTCGATGCGAGCGAATTGGTGAGGATTCGCACGCTGACGTTACGCTCGCGCAACGCCTCGAAGAATTTCATCCCTTCGGGCCCCGGCACCAGGTACGGCGACACGATGATCAGCTCCGACCGGACCTCGTTCGCCACGTCGCCGAGGCGTTGCCGCAGCAATCGACCGCGCTGCGCTCCGTCCTGGACCTTCGCCTTTTCCGGGCTGTCGTAGATGACCTCCGCCTTCGCCCACACGAGCGTCGACTTGCCGCGCAGCAGTGCCGCGAGCGGCTCGCCGGCTGCCAACGTGCGCATGTACGGGGCGTCGGCTCCGATCATTCGCGCATGGTGCGCGGCGAGAACGCCGCGATAGTCGTCGAGCTCCTGCGCCGTCGGCTTGCCGCCTGCGAGCGCTTCGATCGGAATCGCCATCGGGCTGTTCCAGAACGCGTCGAAGCTGTTCGAGATCTGGTTGACGACCGGACCGGCGGCGACGATGTCGTAATCCCCGAATTCAAAGTCGCGGCCCCCCTGGAAATATTCGTCCCCGACGTTGCGCCCGCCGACGATGCCGATCTCGTTGTCGGCGACGAAGAGCTTGTTGTGCATCCGGTAATTGAGCCTGGATGCATTGGCCAGATACTCGGCGACGTGAACGAAATCCACATTCCCGCGATACGCGAACGGATTGAACACGCGCAGCTCGACGTTCGGGGTCCCCGCGAGCGTCCTGATCTGGGCGTCGCGCCCGAAGGAACCCGCGTCGTCGAGCAGCACGCGAACCCGCACGCCCCGATCGGCGGCCTTGAGCAGCGCCTCGATCAGCAGCTGGCCCGTGTCGTCGCTTTGAATGAGGAAATACTGGACATCGAGCGTCCGCTCTGCGGCTTCGGCCATCTCCATCCGCAGCAGGAAGCTGTCGATGCCGACCGGGAGCAGCTTGAAGCCGGAGGTCCCCGCGTGGTCTGCCTTCGCCGCCGCCAATTGATGGCCAAGACGCGTTTCTTCCGGGCGAGTCAGGGCGATCGACGTCGTCTTCGGAAAATCGGAACCCGGCGGCAGCGACGCACAGCCCGCCAGTAACGATACGAGGCCGATCCCGAGAAGCGCCAGCCTCCGGTGAATCGATCGCGCCGGCGAGCGCGCGTGAATCGAGGCGTGTGCGGCCAGCGTGCCCGGAACGCGGCCGTCGACCCCCGCCCGCGCCGAGTGCCTGATCGGATCGAGGTGGAAGGGGAGGGGGACGGTCACTTCAGATGGAAACTGCCGGCGCCGAACAGCCCGAGCAGTCCGATGACGATCAGGTAGATGGCGACGATGTAGTTCAGCATCCGCGGCACGATCAGAATCAGTATGCCGGCGATAAGCGAAACGAGCGGGGCGAGACTCAATGTCATGTTCATCGTTGGTTCCGATCAAGAGTGTCAGTGCAGCGGCGATCGCTCTGCGACCGCCCGAGTCGACGAAAAGGACAGCGGGGACCCGATACCGGCCACGATGCCTTTGCCTGCGGAATGCGTCTGTGCGCTGGCGTACAGTGGCACCGCTCGTTTCCGGTTTGCGTCGATCGGATTGCAGCGTCCTATGAAACGGCGCGCACTTCCGCGAATTCGCAGCAATGCCGCCGCGTCGTTCGTTACAATTGCGGCCACATCACGATCCCCGAGCAGGGATGGGAAAGGCGCAAGCATGGGCAAGAAGCCGGATACGCGGTGGATAGTGCGCTTCGGCGCCATGCAGCGACTGGGTTCGGCGCTTGGTGTCGCGATCGTCGCCTTGCTCGTCCAGCCCGACTCGATCTCCTGGCATACGCGCATCGTCGCCAGCTGGGATCTCGGCGCTCTCGCCTATCTGGGTCTTGCGTGGATGCTGGTGGCCCAGGCCGACGCCAGGGCCACGCGCGACCACGCGTTGAGCCAGGATCAGAGCGGCTACATCATATTTCTGTTCGTCGTCGGCGCATCGTGCGCCAGCATCGTCGCCATCGGCTTTGTCGTCGGCACGATCCGGGACCTGCCGTTCTGGATCCGCGCCTGGCATCTCGCGTTGACCATCGCCGCGCTGTTCTCGTCGTGGCTGCTGATCCACACCGTGTTCGCGTTCCACTATGCGCACCGGTATTACGTCGGCCCGCACGGCGAATCCGCCGCCGGCCCCCCGCTGCTCTTTCCCGGCGGCCACGAGCCCGACTACGCGGATTTCGCGTACTACTCGTTTGTCGTGGGGATGACCTCGCAAGTGTCCGACGTTGCGGTCGCGTCGCGGTCCATGCGCCGGCTGACGATGATCCACGGCATCCTCGCGTTCCTGTTCAACATCGCCGTGCTCGCGCTCAGCATCAACATCATTGCCAGCGTCGTCTAGCGCTGTCTACGTCCGCTCGCCGGACCGACGTCGCGTGCGCTAGCGAACAGACGGCGAACGCGAAGCCATTCAGACTGTCATCGGATCCCGAGGCGCGTTGCAGGGCATGCCACTCGTGCCTTGCAGATTTGAGTGGCCGTCGAGATCGGTCCGGCACCGGATGACCTGTCAGCCAGCCTGCGCTGGAAGCAGCGTCGGCGGTCAACCGTCAAACCGAACATTGAAAAGGTGCATTCCATGCTCTATACCATTGCTGTGGTTCTGCTCATCTTGTGGCTCCTCGGGCTCGTCTCTTCCTACACGCTCGGCGGTTTTATCCACATTCTTCTGGTGGTGGCCGTCGTAATGATCCTGGTGAACCTCATCAGCGGGCGACGCGCGTTATAGTTGCTGGATTCCCGGCCGATCCCCGGCGTGCAATCGCGCTCGGGATCGCCATAGGGCGAAGCATGACCGCGATGCGACGGTCCCGCCGCGGTAGCACATTCCATCGTCGCGTGCGGGCCGCGAGGCACGGCGTTTCTCCGATCGCGAGATGAGCCGTCGGCATGCGAACGGAAGCGAACATCACGAAAACACAGAGGTCGATGCGCATGAATGCAAGAGAATCGGTAACGGGTGCGAACGGTGATCGGGTCACGACCGACAATCTGATGGCCCATTTGAGGGTGCTTGCGGCTGACACGGAACAACTGCTGAGGGCCACCGCCAGCCAGACCGGACAGCAGGTCGCGCAGGTACGTGC
>JANMBN010000135.1:0-3475 GCA_031360485.1 Betaproteobacteria bacterium
TCGAGGGTATCTGGAACTTGCCCACCGTGATCGCGACGTTCTGTCCGGCGGGCGACAGGACGAAATCCATCCATTTGCGCGCGCCGTCGGGATTCGGCCCCCCCTTGATGATCGCCGACGAGATGATCTCGTATCCCGTCCCCTCGCAAGGCGCGACGGTCTTGATCGGATACCCCTGGACGGTCTGCGCCACCGAGTCATGCAGGAACGTGATGCCGATCGTCGTCTCGCCCTTGGCAGCCGCGCGGATGCCGGCGCTGCCGGAGCGTGTGTACTGATTGACGTTCTTGTTCATGGCGGCGAGGAACTTGAATCCGGCATCCTCGCCCATGAGCTGGAGGATCGTCGACACCATGTTGAACGCGGTCCCCGACGATCCCGGGTTGGCCATCTGGATCTCGTCCTTGAACGCCGGGTTCGTCAGGTCGGACCAGCACTTCGGTTCCGGCATTTTCTTCTTGGCGAGAAGCTCCGTGTTGTAGCCGTAACCCAGGACGCCCGTGTAGATCGGCGTCTGAAAGTATTTGTTCTCCTCGGCGATCCGCTGCGCCCAGTCGTGCAGCTCGGAGACGCGCGGCGATTTGTACGCTTCGAGGAGGCCCTCGGACGCGAGCTGCTTGGCCGAGGCCGACTCGGCCGCGTGGTAGACGTCGGCGCGGGGATTGCTGCGCTCGGCCCTGATCTGCGCGAGGCTTTCGCCATCGGTCCGCCGGATGAAGACCGCCTTCTGGCCGGTCGTGCGCTCGTAGGCGGCCTTCAGGCCTTCGCACCAGTCGACCTCGAAGTTGCAGAGTACCGTCACCTCCTGTGCCGCGACGGGCGGCGCGACCGTGACAAGCGCCAGCACCCCGGAAAAACCCAGCAACGAGACTCCGATGGACCGGACCAAGGTCATTTGTTCTCCTCCCGCGTTTGAGTTTGTGTTTCTCGCCCGTGAACTCCCCGGCGTCGAAAAATATACGCTCAAATGGGATCGGCGATAAGAGCCCCGGCGGTCGCGCCCGTCGCGGCGCGGGCCCGGGGGCTCCTTCGGATCGTCGCGTTGCTTAGGCCATACGTGGGGACGTCGACGCTCGCCCGTCGTCCGCACCGATCGAGTCCGGCGATGGGAGACAGCGGCTATCAGCCCGCGGGCTGCCGCTTCGGCCAGTCGTCCTCGTCCTCGAGGATGCGGATCACGCGCGTGCGCTTGCCGCCGGCGTATTTCTCCATCTGCACGAGCACCGGAAAGAGCTCGGCGAGCTTCGCGCGCGCATCGTCCTCGCGCTCGAAGGTCAGGATGGCGCCATCCCCGCCGCGCACGTCGGTCCACGTGCCACGATCGTCTTCGACTTCGATCTTGAACATCGGCGTTCTCCTTTGCTCCACGGGCACGCCGGATACATCCTGTCCGTTCCGGCACCGCGGTCAATGGTCGATCCGGAAATTTTGCATTGTCGCCTTCCGATCACATTCTGCTCGCCGCCGAGCGCAACTCCATGTTCGCCAGCGCACAGATTGCTTGGGGGGCTTGCGGATAATGGCTGTTGTTGGGTAAGGACTATCGGATCCGAGCCACCGCTTTTGACACCGCGATCGATCGCAGCGTGACGGTCGAAGCGGCCAAGCTTCGGACCGTTGACTTCCGGTGGGCCTCGGGTTGACGGCGCCGGGGAAGGATCGAAATGAGCACTGAACGCGACATCGTGGTCGTTGTGGGCAGCCTCCGCAAGGAATCGCTGAATCGCAAGCTGGCGAAGGCATTGGTCGGCATTGCGGCGGCACCCTTGAAACTGGAGATTGTCGAGATCGGCCAGCTGCCGTTCTTCAACCCGGACCTGGAGGCCGATCCGCCACAGGCTGTACGCGATTTCAAGCAGCGAGTCGCGGCGGCTGACGCGGTGTTGTTCGTGACTCCGGAGTACAACCGCTCCGTTCCGGGTGTCTTGAAGAACGCGATCGATGTGGGGTCGCGCCCCTACGGAAAAAGCGCATGGGACGGCAAGCCGGGCGCCGTCATCAGCGTTTCTCCCGGTGCGCTGGGCGGATTCGGCGCCAACCACGCTCTCCGCCAGTCGATGGTCTTCCTCAACGTGCCGATGATGCCGATGCCGGAGGCTTACATAGGCAACGCCGCGAAGCTGTTCGATGACAAAGGAGCGCTCGCTGACGACTCCACGCGTGCCTTTCTGCAGAAATTTCTCGACGCCTTTGCGCGGTGGATCGAGCACAACACAGTGCGTTGAACGCTGGTCCGATTCGCGAACATCGCTTTCGGGCGGCCATCCGATCGATTTGCGCAACAACGCTCGCACGTTCCCGCAAGGCGCGAGCGGGACCCCATGCCGCGGCCGCCGTCTGGATCGCGCATCTGTCCGCCTGTCCGTCCGGTGGCGAAGGCCGCGCCGCTGCCGTAGAGTAGACGCACCGCAATCGCTGCATCGAGGGTGCCGGCGTGCACGACCCATCGGTAGTCAAGACCTTTCTCTTCACCGACATCGAAGGCAGCACCCGGTTGTGGGAACGGGAGCCGGACCGGATGCGATCGGCATTGGCGCGCCACGACGCGCTCGTCCGGACGGCGGTCGAGTCTAACCGAGGCAGCATCGTGAAGATGACCGGCGACGGCATGTTCGCCGCCTTCGGCGATCCCGTCGATGCCCTCAACGCCGCTCTGGGCGTGCAATGGTCGCTCGCCGACCCGGCTGCGACCGAGGGCGTGGCTCTTCCGGTGCGCTGCGGGTTGCACGTCGGGATCGTCGAGCACCGCGACAACGATTATTTCGGCAGAGTGTTGAACCGTGCGGCGCGCATCATGGACGCGGCCCACGGCGGTCAGATCCTGCTTTCGCAGGCGGTGGCGGTCATCCTGGGTGACCGCCTGCCTCCCGGCGTCGCATTGCGCGATCTCGGCTCGATCCGGTTGCGCGATCTCGGGAATCCGGAACATGTCCACCAGGTCGTGCATCCGCGGCTGCGGTCGGACTTTCCCGCGCCGCACACGCTGGAGACTTCGCCAAACAACCTGCCTCAGCAGGTGACTTCGTTCATCGGCCGCGAGCGTGAGCGCGCCGACGTCGAAGCGCTGCTTGGAAGGACCCGGCTCCTGACGCTCGTCGGCGCGGGCGGCCTCGGCAAGACCCGGTTGTCGCTGCAGGTCGCGGCCGACGCGCTCGATCACTATCCCGACGGCGTATGGTTCGTCGAGCTGGCGCCGCTCGAGGACGCGCGGCGGGTAGCGCAGGCGGTGGCGTCCGTGCTCGGGGTCAAGGAAGACGCCGGGCGTCCGGTGATCGAGGCGCTGGCAAGGCACGTGAAGGATCGGCAAATGCTGCTGATCCTCGACAATTGCGAGCACCTGTTGGACGCATGCGCCGAGTTGGCCGGACAGTTGCTGCAATCGGGTGCGCGCCTCAAGGTTCTGGCGTCCAGCCGCGAGCCGCTGCACGTGACGGGCGAAGCGAGCTACCCCGTGCCCTCGCTTGCGATACCCGAT
>JANMBN010000144.1:0-2592 GCA_031360485.1 Betaproteobacteria bacterium
TGATCTTATGAACGTCCTATCGCACCGCTTGTGCGTGGCGCCTATGATGGACTGGACCGACCGGCATTGCCGGTACTTCCTGCGCCTCATTTCGCGCCGGGCACGGCTCTACACCGAGATGATCACGAGCGGCGCGCTCACGCACGGTGACGTTCCGCACCACCTCGACTTCGATCCCGCCGAGCACCCGATCGGCCTGCAGCTCGGTGGCAGCGACCCCGGATTGCTCGCGGCGTGCGCGAAGCTCGGCGAGCGATGGGGCTACGACGAGATCAACCTGAACTGCGGCTGTCCGTCGGAGCGCGTGCAGACCGGGAGTTTCGGCGCGTGCCTGATGTCGGAGCCGCCGGTCGTCGCCGACTGCGTGAAGGCGATGTGCGATGCGGTTTCGGTCCCGGTGACCGTCAAGCACCGGATCGGCCTCGACCACGGCGAGGAGTACGGGTTCGTCCGCGATTTCGTCGGCACGGTCGCATCCGCCGGCTGCGATGTCTTCATCGTCCATGCGCGGAACGCGGTGCTGAAGGGGCTCTCGCCGAAGGAGAACCGGGAGATTCCGCCGCTGCGCTACGATGTCGTGCGCCGATTGAAGCGCGACTTTCCGGGGCTGACGATCGTGCTGAATGGCGGGCTCGCCGACTGGGGTGCGATCGAGGGCGAGCTCGCGCACGTCGACGGCGCCATGCTGGGACGCGTCGCCTACCACGACCCGTACTTTCTGGCGCAGGCGGATTGGCGGGCGTTCGGCGACGACATGCCCGCCTCCTCGCGCGCCGACGTGCTGCATGCCATGGTGCCGTACGCGGCGCAGCAACTCGCCCGCGGCGTGCCGCTGCGGGCGATCGCGCGGCACGTGCTCGGGCTCTATCACGGACGATCCGGCGGCCGGCGCTTTCGCCAGATTCTCTCCGACGCGGCCCGGTTACGGGACGCAGGCCCGGAGCTCTTCCTGCAGGCGCTGGCGGCGGTGGAGCCGGTGGACTCGAGCGCCGAGGCGCTGTCCGTGTGATCGCCTCGTCGGTCAGACTCGAGGGCTCGATCAAACGGCCTGGACGCCGGCGTCGGGTAGCGCGGGACGGTGGCGTGTCCTTTCGAAGGCCAGCTTGAGGGATGGCCGAGGCGGCGCGATAACTGTGCAGCGATCAAACACTCGGGGACGCGCTGCCGTGCACTCCTTGCAGGCTTCCGGCGGTTTCCGCGATGACGGCCGGACTACGCGCGCGGCATGTCGTCGGCGATGTACGCGCGGACGATCGTCTCGAAATCCGAATCGGGATGCATGCCGAGCGCGGGCCCCAACTTCGGCGCGAAATTCGCGGGCCACGTCGAGACGATCCGGTCGATCGCCGGGTCGAGCTGCCACTTCACGCGATCGGCGACCGCATTGCCAGCGACGCGGCGCAGTGCCGCGACCATGCCGTCGACCGAAACGACGATCCCCGGGACGTTGATCGACCGCGTCTGTCGGAACGCCGACGCCGGCGCCTCGTGGCCGACGACGAGGTTCTCGAGGACCCTGCGGGGCGAGGTCACCCACATTCGCGTATTCGGGGCGACCGGGCAGATCGCGTCCACGCCTGCCAGCGGCTCGCGGATGATGCCGCTCGCGAACGACGATGCGGCCTTGTTCGGCTTGCCCGGACGGACGGTGACGGTCGGCAGGCGCAGGCTGCGGCCGTCGATGAAGCCTTTGCGCGTCATGTCGTAGACGAGCAGCTCGCCGATCGCCTTCTGCGCGCCATACGACGCTTGCGGCGTCACCGGCGCATCGTCCCCGACCGGGTCGGGCAACGTTCCGCCGAACACCGCGAGCGAGCTCGTGAACACGAATTTCGGCGGAACCGCGAGTTGACGGCAGCGCTCGAGCAGGAGCCGCGTCGCATCGAGGTTGACGCGCATCCCGAGGTCGAAGTCGGCTTCGGCCTGTCCGCTGACGACCGCCGCGAGATGAAACACCGTGTCGGTATCCTTCGTCACGGCGCGCTCGATGACCGCCGAATCGGCGAGATCGCCGGTTACGCCGCGGACGCGCGGATCGCCGAGTTCCGGCGGCACGGCCACGTCGAGCAGCACGAGCTCGCGCACCGGCCGGGAAACGCCGCGCGCGTCTGTGAGCGCGCCGCGCTCGAGGATTTTTCTGGCAAGACGGAAGCCGAGAAAGCCGGCGCCGCCCGTGATGACGATGCGCATCGGGTGAACCGCGTCAGGATGTTGGGGCGGCGCTATGATAGCCGGATGCGGCACCGGAGGGGGCGCCGCCCGAACGAAGGGCAGAACCGATGGCACGCCCGATTCATTTCGAGATCCATGCCGAGAACACCGAACGCGCGATCCGGTTCTACACGGCGTTGTTCGGGTGGGAGTTCAGCCAGTGGGGCAAGGAAGCCTATTGGCGGCAACCTGTTCGGGATGATGCAGGGCGATCCGAACGCGAAGTGAACTGTCCTGATCGGAGTTGGGCCTGACGGACGTTGTCCGATCAGCTCGACATGCATTCTGAAGGGCCGAGTCCCGCCCAAACCGGGTGTAGCGGTCTTTGGAAAGCAGCCGCCCAACGTGCCGCCGGTAAAAAACGACCTGCTCGTCGCTGGC
>JANMBN010000260.1:0-4300 GCA_031360485.1 Betaproteobacteria bacterium
GCCTTCGCGCTGGCATAGGCCGAGTCGGGACAGTTCTTGCCGTGGCAGGACAGGGCGAATTCCTCATTCTTGCCGACGATGCGCGTCAGGCCGTCCCGTGACAACTCGGTGGCGATGTCGAGGTTGAAAGCGCGTGGAACATGGCCGCTGGCGAAGTCCTTGGCAGCTCGCACATCCACAAATTTCACGCGGCGGTCGTGCAGCGTCCTTGCTTGCTTGTGATCGATAGTGGTGGCGCCAGTAACGTCGAAATAACCGCCGCTCTTGTGCAGCAGCCGGCGATATTTCTCGAAGGGTATATCGGTTCCCGCGCCCTCCGGAACACCAGCCTTGCGCAGGCCCTCCATCAGCCGGTCGCGGTATGCCGGATCGTAGTTGAAAATGTCGCCGTACCACCACCAGCCTCCAAACATCTGGATGGTAATGGTGTTGTAACCCGCGGACACACTCAATTTATTAAACGTCCTAATAGCCTCGGGGATGCCACTCTTGCGTCCAAGATGTCCAAGGCTCGCAATCAGTGTGATGTAGTCGTCCGCGACATCGGTTTGCAATGCCAACAGTCTTTCGAGGGTCCCGACCGCATCCTCGTAACGCTGCTGGTGAAAAAGCGAAATCGCGAGCGTGCGCAGATAGTCCGGCGAATACAGGGGATCGAGCCGCATCGCCCAGCGCACCGACTCCTCGGCCTCCGCCGCCCGCCCCGTTGCGTTGAGAATGCGCGCCTTGCTAAGGTAATTGTCGGGATCGTTCGGAGCAAGCGCCATGGCGTGGCCAATCTCAGCGAGGGCGTCCTCGTAGCGCCCCTGCTTTGAGAGGACCTCGGCCGACACGGCGCGAGCCAGCGCATTGGGTTGCCGCATCGCCTTGGCGAGAGCCGCTTGCATGCGGTCAAACGCGCGCTGGTATCCGCCCTCGGTCGTTGACTCCCAGAAAGATTGGACGATCCGCCAGGACGCCGCCGCCAGGGCGGCATGTGCTCGCGCGTACCCAGGGTCGAGCGCGATCGCCTGCTCGAACAGTGCAATCGACTTGTTGGTTTCATCCTCGGAGCCCTGGCGATAGTGTGCCCAGCCGCGCAGAACCGCATCGTAGGCTTGGGAGCTTCGGGTCTCCGCAAGCTGAACTCTCGCCTGTTCGTCATGAGTGAGCTTTACCGCAAGCGCAGCGACGATTTGCCCAATCACTTTGTCCTGCAGCGCGAAGACGTCCCGAATCGACCCATCGTAGCGCTCTGCCCAGAGGTGTTGACCAGTGAGCGCGTCGACGAGTTGCGCGTTGATGCGAACGGTGTCACCCTCGCGCCTGACACTTCCCTCCAACACGTAGCGCACGCCAAGATCCTTGGCGACCTGCTGGACCTTCACGGATTTGCCCTTGTAGGTCCAACTGGAGTTGCGCGCAATGATCAGGATTCCGGAGAGCTTGGAAAGATCGGTGATGATGTCGTCGGTCATGCCATCCGCGAAGTAACTGTTCTCCGAACTGCCGCCAAGGCTAATGAACGGCAGGACCGCGAGCGAAGGCCTGTCCGGAAGCATTGTCGCGGGCGACACGGAAGCGGCCTCACGGTACGTCGTTCGCGAGGATTGGATGTACCACGCTATCGTTGCTCCGATTACCAGCAGCGCAACAAATACTGCCCCGAGCCACCGCCGGCTGGTAGATCGAGCCAATCGTTGCCGGTCCGTATGATCTCGACCTTGCAATTGCGGTGCCACGCTTCCGAGGTCGACTCGAAATACCTCGACTGGTCGCGCGATGTTCTTGACCTGCTGCGCGCCGAGATCCTCGAAAGTGAAGCTCAGTTTATCGAGGACTTGATCGCGCACGACCCGACTGACACAGATCCCGCCGGGATCGGCCAACGCTTCCAGCCGTGCCGCGACATTGACGCCATCACCAAAGATGTCATCGCCATCAATGATGATGTCACCAACATTGATGCCGATACGAAAGTCCAGTCGCTTATCCGGGGCAATGCCTTTGTTGCGCTCGGCCATGCCCCGCTGCACGTCAACTGCGCAGCGCACTGCATCGACGACGCTCGAAAATTCCAGCAACAGGCCGTCACCCGTCGTCTTGACGATGCGGCCGTCATGCTCCGCGATCTTGGGGTCGATAACCTCGCGCCGGTGGGCTTTCAGTGCCGCCAGCGTGCCGCTGTCGTCCACGCCCATGAGGCGCGAGTACCCGGCCACATCGAGTGAGACGATTGCCGCAAGTCGCCGATGGTCCCGCGCCAAGCGCCCCTCCCCTGAGCGTTCGCCCTACCGCGATATTGAACACGCACCGATTGCACAATGTACCACCGGCCGTGCTCGCGAATGTCCGGAATGGGACGGCAGCGCCGGTCAGCGACCGTTGTCGGCGATTTCGCGCTACGGCTGCACTTGGCCGGTCACCGCCCGCTTCCCTGCCGATCCGAGTGGCCGCTGAGTGACGCACAGCAGTCATGCAGGCGTGAAGGGCCGATGTAGATCGTAGACCCGCCTCTCGTCGGCAGAGAGCGGGTAACTGTGCCTGACACTTACCCGCCTTACAGCGCGCTCGGAAGCCGTCGCTGAAATTACTCGACGCAGCCGTTCGGCTTGCCGACACCGCACATTATGCTTGCGGTAGTTACCGATTCCGGCCAAAACCTGCCTTGAGGAGCACCGGGGTCCAGATAGACTATCGCTATCGAACGAGAAAGAACAATCAATTGGCCATATCCGTCTCGGCTTCGTATCATGGAACAACTCCGCGCCCGTCGGCCAACGTGGAGCGATTCTCACGCAATTGGTAATACCCATTTGATCGATCGGTGCCCAAACCCTGCACTGGATCGGGTAGTAAATTGCAAGCAACCGAAGGAGAGAACCATGACAAACGAAGCAACGTGCCCATTCTCGGGCGGCGCTCGCAAACCCACCGTGGCCGGGGCCTCGACGAATGCACACTGGTGGCCCGAGCAGTTGCAGCTGAACATCCTGCACCAGCGCTCCTCGCTGTCCGACCCGATGGGCGAGGCGTTCAACTACGCTGAAGAGTTCAAGAGCCTCGACCTCGAGGCCGTGAAGCAGGATCTCTTAGCGATGATGACCAACTCGCAGAGCTGGTGGCCCGCGGACTTCGGTCACTACGGGCCTTTGTTCATTCGCATGGCGTGGCACAGCGCCGGCACCTACCGCACTGGTGACGGCCGTGGCGGCGGTGGCAGTGGCAGCCAGCGTTTTGCCCCGCTCAACAGCTGGCCAGACAACGTCAACCTCGACAAGGCGCGCCGGCTGCTCTGGCCAATCAAGCAGAAGTATGGCCGGAAAATCTCCTGGGCCGACCTGATGATCCTCACCGGCAACGTCGCGCTGGAATCGATGGGATTCAAGACGTTCGGGTTCGGTGGCGGGCGGAATGACATATGGGAACCGGAACAAGACATCTACTGGGGGCCGGAGGGCAAGTGGCTTGCAGACGAGCGCTACAGCGGCGACCGTGAGCTCGCCGCTCCGCTCGGCGCGGTGCAGATGGGCCTCATCTACGTCAATCCGGAAGGCCCGAACGGCAATCCGGACCCGCTCGCCGCAGCGCGGGACATCCGCGAGACGTTCGCTCGCATGGCGATGAACGACGAAGAGACGGTGGCGCTCATCGCGGGCGGCCACACCTTCGGCAAAACCCACGGCGCCGGCGATGTGAAACATGTCGGGCGCGAGCCGGAAGCGGTCGGCATCGAGGAGCAGGGACTGGGCTGGACGAGCAGCTTTGGCACTGGCAAGGGCGCCGATTCGATCGGCAGCGGCCTGGAAGTCACCTGGACCTCCACGCCAACGAAGTGGAGCAACGAATTCTTCTCGAACCTGTTCGGCCACGAATGGGAACTGACGAAGAGCCCGGCCGGTGCGCATCAATGGAAACCGAAGAACGGCGCCGGCGCCGGTTCCGTGCCGGATGCCCACGACACGTCCAAGCGTCATGCGCCTTCGATGCTGACCACGGACCTCTCGTTGCGATTCGACCCTGCCTACGAAAGGATTTCACGGCACTTTTTTGCGAATCCGGATCAATTCGCGGACGCATTCGCTCGGGCGTGGTTCAAGCTGACGCACCGCGACATGGGCCCGCGCGCACGCTATCTCGGCCCGGAGGTTCCTGCCGAAGAGCTCATCTGGCAGGACCCCATCCCGGCGGTCAATCACGCGTTGATTGATGAAAGGGACATCGCCTCCCTGAAGGGCAATATTCTCGCATCTGGCCTCTCCATCTCCGAGCTGATCACCACGGCCTGGGCATCTGCTGCAACGTTCCGCGGCAGCGACAA
>JANMBN010000267.1:0-19034 GCA_031360485.1 Betaproteobacteria bacterium
CGTTGTCGCGCAGCAGCTCGGCGCCTTCGCGCACCGCGGTCAGAGGCGTCTTGAGCTCGTGCGACACGTGCCGCAGGAAACGGTTCTGCTGCTCCTCGAGTTCGTGCAGCCGGGAACGGAGCCATTCGAGACGCTGCCCCAGATAACGCAGATCCTGCGGGCCGTTGACCTCGATCGTGTGCGTGAAATCGGCCGTGCCCATGCGGCGGATCGCCTGGTCGAGCTGGCGGATCGGGCGCGCGATCAACACCGCGAAAAGAATCGCGAGCGCCAGTGCGATGGCAGCGGTGGCAAGCGCGAGGTATAGCCATTTCTGCCGGCCCTGGGTCGCGATTTCCTGCAGCCGCTCGATGGCTCCCTCGGTCAGCTGGTTGGTGGCGGCGAGCATCGCCTGCGTGCGGTCGGCAAGGCGGGCGTAGCCGTCCGCGAGCTGCGTGTGCATCTCCGTCGTGCGCTGCGGCATCGTCAGCAGCTTGTGCAGCCGGCTCTCGCTGTCGGTGAGCGCATCGAGGGCGGCGAGCGGTTCCGGCTCGAGCGGCAGCAGCGCGAGCTGCCGGGCCGTGCTCCGGTACTCCTGGCGGACGCGACTGTAGTCGTCCAGCAATGCGTTGTCCTCGAGGATCAGATGCTGGCGCACGATGCGCTCGAGCGTCACCGATTGCTCGTACAGCTGGCGGCTCGCGCGACCGGCCTCCGCCGCCTGCTGCACCGCCTCGCGGCCCTGTGTCTGCAGCTGGTCGAGCGATAGGATCAACTCGCCCAGCGCGTAGACGAGCGGCAGGCTGACCAGAAGGAAGCCCAGCAGGATGAACTTGAGGAATGAGCGCGGGTAATACACGAGGCGGGCCGCTATAATCTGGGGCAATTATGACACCCTGCCCGGCGCCGCCAATGCGGGAAACGCAAAATACCCCGCACGCGACCGACGCATCGCACGCCGCCGGGTCGCCCCGCGTCGCGCTGATCGCGGCGATCGCGGCGAACCGCATCATCGGCGCCGGCAACCGGATCCCCTGGCACCTCGCGGCGGACTTGAGGCGCTTTCGCGCGCTGACCATCGGCCACGCGGTGATCATGGGCCGCAAGACCTGGGAATCGCTGCCGCATGCGCTGCCGGACCGGCAGAACATCATCGTGACGCGTCAGCGCGGGTACGCTGCGGAGCGCGCGGAGATTGCCGCGTCGTTCGACGAAGCGCTTTCGCTGGTGCGCCTGCCGGAACCCGTGTTCTGCATCGGCGGAGGCGAGCTGTACCGCGCCGCACTGCCGCGCGCCGACACGCTGCACCTCACGGAGATCGCGCGCGATTTCGACGGCGATGCGGAGTTCCCGCCATTCGCGGGCGGCGGCTGGCGGGAGACCGCGCGCGAGCCGCACGCGTCCGGGGGCGCGGATGGGTTCGATTACGCTTATGTCACCTACGAGCGCGCACGCGCCGGGTGACTCGACCACGGAGGTATTCGTTCATGTCGGCAGGTCATTTTCACGTCCACGGTCCCCACGACCACGAGGTCGAGCACGCGGCGCACGGCGGCGATCCGTTTGCGGCGCGAATCGCCGTGATGACCGCGATCTTCGCCACGATCGGCGCGCTGTTCGGATACATGGCCGGCGCCACGCAAAATGATGCGCTGCTCTTCAAGAACGACGCAGCGATCAAGACGCTCGAGGCATCCGACCAATGGAATTTCTATCAGGCGAAGAGCAGCAAGCAGAACCTGGCCGAACTGGGGGCGACGCTGACGACCGGAGACGCGCAGGCCAAGTACCGGCAGGAGATCGAGCGCTACAAGAAGGAGAAGGACGACATCATGGTCGAGGCGAAGAAGCTCGAGGATGTCGGCAAGCAGGCCAACGCCCAAAGCGCAGCTTCGATGCACCTCCACCACCGCTGGGCGCAGGCGATGACGCTGATCCAGATCGCGATCGCGCTCGCCGCGATCACGATCCTCACCCGCAACAAGGCGATGGGCGTGGGGGCGATCGGCGTCGGCGTCGGATCGATCGCGCTCGGCGCGCTGGCCTTCGCGCACATCTGACGCCGGTTTCCGGATTCCCCTCAGCCGAGATTGCGCAACTCGCGCAGCGCGACGGCGAGCATCGCCGCGTCGGTGGCGGGCGCCGCCCGCAGCTCGCCCAGCAGCTGGAGCACGCGCTCGATGGCGCGTCGATTGCGCTCCAGCCACCTGGCGAGCAGCTCGTCCCGCGCGGCGATGCCGCCACCTTCGCTCAGCACCTCGCCCGCGATCGACCGCTGCAGCCCGGAAAGGTCGTCGTGCATCGCGGCTTTGGCGAGCATCTGCCAGTGCTTGTCCCCTGGCAAAGCGGCGATCATCTCATTGAGCCAGGGCAGGTCGAGCCGGGTGGAAAGCTCGAAGTAGACCTCGGCGACGAGTTCCACCGGGCGCGTCAGGGCCGCGGCGACTTCGACGATGTCGAGCGTCGAGTACAACTGGTCGAGCGTGACCACGCGCGTCGCGAGGTCCTCGGAGACGCCCTTCGCCGCGTACTGCGCGACCGCGGCACCGACCCGCGCGCGGCCTCCGGCATCGAGCAGCGCCGGGAGCCGCGCAGCCAAAGCCTCGACCCGCGATGCGAAATGGGCGATCGTCGCCGCCATGTCGTCGGACAGCCGCCGCGAGCGCAGGAACCAGGTCGTGCCGCGTTCCATCTCCCGGCTCATGTCGATCAGCATCGCCGCCTGCAGCGCGTCGTCGACCCGGTTGTCGAGCGCGTCGATCGATTTCCACAGCGAAACGAAGCCGAAGATCTCGCGGCTCAGCAGGTAGGCGCGGACGATCTCGTGCGGCCGCGCGCCGGTGGATTCCACCAGGCGGTGGACGAACGTGCTGCCCACGCGATTCAGCATGCTGTTGGTCACGTGCGTCGCGATGATCTCGCGCCTGAGCGGATGGCGGTTCATGTAACCGGCGTATCGCTCGGCCAGCGCGCCGGGGAAATAGCGGGCGAGCGCGCTCGCGACCCACGGATCGTCGGGCAGCGCCGAGGCGACGAGCTCGTCGTAGAGCCAGATCTTCCCGTAGGCGAGCAGCACCGCGCGCTCGGGACCGGTGAGCCCCTGCCCGGCCGCGCGCCGCTCGGCGAACGCGTCGTCGGACGGCAGATACTCGATCGCGCGATTGAGCCTCCCTCCCTTTTCGAGAAACTGGATGAAACGCTGCTGGGCGTCCAGGAGTTCCCGCGCGATCCGGCCGGTCACGGAAAGCACCTGGGTTTGGTAGTAGTTGTCGCGAAGCACCAGCGCCGCGACGTCGTCCGTCATTTCGGCGAGCAGAACGTTGCGCTGCTTCTCCGTCAGTTCGCCGTCCGCGATCGGCAGGCCGAGCAGGATCTTTATGTTCACTTCGTGGTCCGAAGTGTCGACCCCCGCCGAATTGTCGATCGCGTCCGTGTAGATGCGCCCGCCGGCCAGCGCGAACTCGATGCGCCCCAGCTGCGTGCAGCCGAGGTTGCCTCCCTCGCCTACCACCTTGCAGCGCAATTCGCGCCCGTTGACGCGAAGCGCATCGTTCGCGCGATCGCCGACCTGCGCGTGCGTTTCGCCGGTCGCCTTGACGTACGTGCCGATGCCCCCGTTGTAGAGCAGATCGACCGGCGCCTTCAGAATCGCATTGACGAGCTCCGTCGGCGTCATGGTGTCATGGGTGATCGCGAGCACCGCCTTGACCTCCGGGGTGACGGCGATCGACTTGGCACTCCGCGCATGGACGCCGCCGCCCGGCGAGATCCGCGCCGCGTCGTAGTCGGCCCACGACGAGCGGGGAAGCTTGAAGAGCCGCTCGCGCTCGCGGAAACTCGTCTCGCGGTCCGGACTCGGATCGAGAAAGACGTGCCGATGGTCGAACGCGGCCACGAGCTTGATGTGCGGCGAGAGCAGCATGCCGTTGCCGAAAACGTCGCCGGACATGTCGCCGATGCCGACCGCGGTGAAGTCGGTCGTCTGCGTGTCGTGGCCGATCTCGCGGAAGTGGCGCTTGACCGACTCCCAGGCCCCGCGCGCCGTGATGCCCATCGCCTTGTGGTCGTATCCGGCGGAGCCGCCCGAGGCGAACGCGTCGTCCAGCCAGAAGCCGTACTCCCGGCTGATCGCATTCGCATAGTCGGAGAACGTCGCGGTACCCTTGTCCGCAGCGACGACGAGATAGGGATCGTCGGCATCGTGCCGCCGGACCTGCGGCGGCGGCACGATGCGCTCGCCGACACGGTTGTCCGTGAGGTCGAGCAACGCCCGGAGATAGTCCTGGTAGCAGGCGACCCCCTCCTTCAGGTATGCGTCGCGATCGGCCGGCGCGGGTGCGCGCTTCAGCACGAATCCGCCCTTCGAACCCACCGGGACGATGACGATGTTCTTGACCATCTGCGCTTTGACGAGGCCGAGGATTTCGGTGCGAAAATCCTCGGGCCGGTCCGACCAGCGCAAGCCTCCGCGCGCGAGCTTGCCGCCGCGGAGATGGACGCCCTCGAAGCGCGGCGAGTAGACGAAGATCTCGAACATCGGCCGCGGATCGGGCAAGCCCGGCACCTTCGACGGATCGAACTTGAACGACACGAAGCTCCGGCGGCGTCCTTGCGAATCCCGGCGCCAGAAGTTAGTGCGCGTCGTGGCGAGAATCAGCGCGAGGAACTGCCGCAGCACGCGATCCTCCGACAGATTTTCCACCCGCTCGAGCGCGGTGCCGATCGCCTTTACCTGGCTTGCGGCCAGCGCATCGCCCTTTTCGGCGGCATCCGGGTCGAAGCGCGCCTTGAACAGCGCGACGAGCTTGCGCGCAATGCCGGCATTCGCAGCCAGCGTCGACTCGATGAACGCCTGCGACAACGGGAAACCGATCTGGCGCAGGTATTTCGCGTACGCCCGGAGCACGACGACTTTGGTGGCCGGCAGGCGCGCCGCAACCACCAGCCGGTTGAACTTGTCGTTCTCGACCTCGCCGCGGAAAACGCGTCCGAATGCGTCTTCGAACACGGCGTGCAGGCCGTGAATGTCGACGTCCGCGTCCGCCAGCGGCGTCTGCATCCCGAAATCGTGCAGCCAGACAGGCGGCGTCCCCGGCGGGGACACCCGGTGCGGGCGCTCGTCGATCACGCGCATGCCCATCCGTTCCAGCATCGGCAGACTATCGGATAGCGCCACCGGCCCGCCGAGATGAAACAGCTTGAACCGCAGCATGCCGGGCTCCGCCTCGAGCGGGCGATAAAGGCTCATGGCCAGCGGTTTCTCCGCGGATAGCCGCGCCATCATTTCGATGTCCGGCACCGCCGCCCGCGCGGCGAAATCCTCGCGGTAACCGACAGGCAACGCGCCGCCAAACCGGCCGAACAGCTCGTTGCCGCGGGCTTCACCCAGCGTGCCGATCAGCGCCCCCCGGAGATCGTCGTCCCAGCGCCGCGCCGCAGCCGCGAGCCGGGCTTCGAGCTCGCGGACGTCGAACGGCGGGATCTTGCCGGGCGTGGTGCGCACGGTGACCAGCACCCGCGCCAGCACGGACTCCGAAAGCTGGACGTTGAACTCCGAGCTCGCCCCATTGAAGGCCGCCAGCAGGATCGCCTGCCACTTCTCGCGCAACTCGGTGCTGTAGTTTTCGCGGGGCGCGTAGATCATGCACGCGAGGAAGCGCTCGAAGGCATCGCGGCGCACGAACAGCCGGAATCGCTGCCGTTCGCCGAGATGGAGGATCCCTACCGCCGTGCGCAGCAGGTCGTCTTCGCCGGTCTGGAACAGCTCGTCACGCGGATAGTTGGCGAGAATGTTGAGCAGCGCCTTTCCCGCGTGACTGCCGCGCGCGAGGCCCGCCCGGGCGACGACATTGGCCGTCTTGCGGCGCAATAGCGGGATGTCCGCCGGGTTGGCGCTGTACGCGGTCGACGTGTAGAGCCCCAGAAAGCGGTGTTCGCCGCACACGTTGCCTGCGGCATCGAAGCGCCTGATGCCGACATAGTCGAGATATCCGGGCCGGTGCACCGTCGAGCGCGAGTTCGCCTTGGTGATGATGAGCAGTTCGGGCGCGCGCGCATACGCACGGACTTCCGGCGGAAGCGCCGCGAAGCTCGTCGCGATATTCTTGTTCGCATCCTCGTGCAGGATGCCGAGGCTCGAACCGGCGACGATCCTGAGCGCATCCTGGCCGTCGACGTCGACGAGATCGTGGCATCGATATCCGAGAAACGTGAAATGATTTTCGGCAAGCCAGGTGAGAAACGCCTTGCCCTCGGCGAGCTCCTCCGGCGGGATCGGTGGCGCCCGCTTTTCGATCTCGGCGACGGCGCGCGACACCACGCTCCGCATCTTCTTCCAGTCGTTGACGGCGAAGCGGACGTCGGTGAGCACGCGCGCGACATCCGTCGCCAACGCGTCGAGCTGCTCCGGCTCAGTCACGCGATCGACCTCGACGTGGATGAACGATTCGCGGCGTGCGTCGCGAGCGTCGTCGGCCGCGACGTCGGCGAGCGTCCCGTCGGCACCGCGCAGCACCGCGACGATCGGATGGATGATGAGGTGGAGCGTCAGTCCCCGACGGTTGACTTCCATCGTCACCGAGTCGACCAGGAATGGCATGTCGTCGTTGACGATCTCGACGATCGTGTGCGTCGATTGCCAGCCGTGCTCCTCGATCGACGGGTTGAAGACACGCACCCGGGCGCGGTCCGTCTCGCGCTTGCGGGCGAAGTTCCAGTGCGAAAGCGCCGCCCCGTAGAGATCGGCCGGCGCCCGCTCGGCGAGGTCCTCCGGATCGACCTGACCGAAATAGCGGACGACGAATCGCTCGAGCGCGCCGCGTTGCGCCGCGGCCATGCGCGTTCGCACCAGCCTCAGCACTTCGTCGAGCCGCTCCGCCTTGCCCTCGTCCGCGTTAGTCGTCATCGTGGCCTCCGCGCCGTTGCGGCGTTCATCGTACCGCGATCCGCCGCGCCACGCGTCGAACGGAAATGCGGACTCCGGCGACACTCGCGTGCCGCGCGGCCGGAATCATTGCGAAAGGAACGCGATGGGTCGAACGGCCGGCGGCACACCGGACGCCGATGTGAATTCCCTGCTCGCGGGCACGCGGGGGCACGAAGCGAAGGGACGACGCGACGCACTCACTGTGCGGCGCGGCGGGTTTCCGCGATAATGCCGACTTTACCTCCGCCGGGCAACGCGGCAGTCGTCGCGTCCCGCACCCCTGGCCGGGATGGCGGAACTGGTAGACGCAGCGGACTCAAAATCCGCCGGTAGCAATACCGTGGGGATTCGACTTCCCCTCCCGGCACCATCTGTGGAAACGGTAATTTGTGCGGATGCCCTGCGGTCGGTGCGACGCACGCGCCGCCGTTCGCTCAGCCCGCGTCAGGCAAGCGCGGCGATCCACCTGTTCGCTCCGCGCAACCTGTCGGCCATGTCGCGGGCGAGATTCTCCAGGACGATTATCTTCAGCCGCGGCTCTCCATCCGAGATCGTTCCGAAATCCGCGGCTTCGAGGATGCGGCATCGGACCTCGGTGTCCGCGTGGACCGAGGCGCTGCGGGTCGTCTGGCCGAGCAGGGCCATCTCGCCGAATTCCATGCCCGGCCCCAGGGACGCGATGCGCTGATGCGCGCCGGTCTGCAGCGGCACCAGTATGCTGACGTGGCCGGATTCGATGAAGAACACGCGGCCGTCGCTTTCCTGCCCGTGTCTCAAGATCTGCTCGCCGCGCGCATACACATGCGAACGGGTCGCCACCGCGACCTGCCGCAGCAATGTCTCGGGCACCCCCCGGAACAGCAGCGAGTCGGTCAGGGATCCCGCCGGGGCGGACGTCAAGGAAAGCTCGCTGACGAGCCGGTTCTCGCACCACTCGACCGCCAGGTCGTTGTCCTCGAAGACGAGAAAGCCACGATCACCCCTGGACACCGACTTGCTCAACGGACCCATGATGGCCTGCCGGTCCCGGATGCGAGCGCACACGACGGCGATGCCGTCCTCGCCGAAGCCGAGGCGGGCCTGATTCAGGAGGCGAGCGGCGCTCTCGGAGATCCCCATCGCCTCGTGCATGTCGAGAATGAAGCTGTGAGTGTCCGGCGCCATGTCTCGCATGCGGCGGATGATGTACTCGCCCGCATCCACGGCCAGGAAGCCGTGAAGGCAAAGGTACTTGATCCGGCGTGCGTGCTCGTTCAGGTAGGTCCGTATTTCCGCCGGAGGCTGGCGCCGGGACGGGGCCGCAGCACCGGTGTAGACCCGGCCCAAAGCCATCGCGGAGCGCGCGGTGCGGGTGAAGACGTGCAGGCCGAAATCCTCCGACAGACTCTTGCACGCGGCGATGCCGCGCACGCTGTTGCCCTTCTCGTCGAGCAGCGGCGAGAAGATGCCGATGCCGAAGCGTCCCGGCACGACGGCGATGATCCCGCCGCTCACGCCGCTCTTGGCCGGCATGCCCACCTCGTACAGCCAGCTTCCGGCATAGTCGTACATTCCGCAGGTGGCCATCACGCTCAATACTCGCTCGACGTGCTCCGCCGGCAGCGCGCGTTGGCCCGTGAGCGGGTGCACGCCACCATTGGCCAGCGTTGCCGCCATGCAGGCCAGATCGCGGACGTTGACGAGAAGGGAACACTGCCGGAAGTAGTTCTCCAGCGTTGCCATGGGTTCGCCGTCGATGATGCCGAAGTTTTTCAGCATCCACGCGATCGCACGATTGCGAAAGCCGGTTGCGCTCTCCGACCGGTAGACCGACTCGTCGACATGAACGTCGCGTCCCACAAAGGCGGCGATCGAGGACTCGATCCGTCGCCATTGGGCTTCGGTCGCCTCGCCGGCGACGAGGCTTGTCGTGGCGATTGCACCAGCATTGATCATTGGATTGAGCGGCGCACCAGTTTGGGAATGCAGGCTGATGGAGTTGAAGGCATCGCCGCTCGGTTCCACTCCGACCTTGCCAGCGACGACCTGCATCCCTCGATCCGCAAGCGCAGTGGCATAGACGAAAGGCTTGGAGATCGATTGCATCGTGAACATCGGGTCGGTGTCGCCCACCGTGTAGGCCACGCCGTCCATCGTGACGAGGCAAATTCCAAACCACCGCGGATCGGCTTTGGCGAGCTCGGGAATGTAGCTCGCCAGCTCGCCTCGATGCGTGCCCGCGAGACGGCCGTGAAGTTCGGCAAGATAAGTCTGGATAGGGGAGTCCATGCCATGGCGCCCGCGGTTTGTGCGAAACCCGAACCGATGCAAGCATCGTGCCGATCCGGCGTCGACGGCCGCGATCGTGGCTTGCCGGCGCTTCATGCGCCCGGCGGGTTCGTCCGAACCGAACACCTCGGCGAGCGTCAGCAGGATCCAGGCGCGGGCAAAAAAAGGACCCCCAACAACGAGGGGGTCAAAAGCCGTGCCAGAGGAGTAACAACAACTACGAACACAAACGCAATGCGTGCCCAAGTCCATCCACGCCGGCGCCAAACGTTGTAGCCGACGAGATTCGACCGACGGCACGCGGTCGGGGAACCCGATGGTTAGCCGCGGCCCGCATGCATCGAATCGATGATCGCTGCGATTCGCGCTGCCCGAACGACGTGCATACTTCGTGCCATGGAAATCGCGGCTATTCAAATCAGTCGTTTACGCATCGGCAGCCTTCATCGCGAGCGGCAATTGTAAAATCGGTCGACGGTTTTCCCCATTCCTGTCCCGGCGCGAGCGCAACGCGTGCCGGACGAATTCGGAAACCTCGCGACCCGCACTTCCATGCCCGAGGACTCGAAGCTCCCGCATCGCACCGTGGCCCGATTCGCCCTTTCCGACTTCGACTACACGCTGCCACCGGAGCTGATCGCGCAAAGCCCTGCGGCCGCGCGCACGGGCAGCCGGCTGCTGCACGTCGACGGCAACGCGCTCGCGGACCTCGCGTTCACGGATCTGCCGCGACGGGTGAGGCCGGGCGATCTTGTCGTGTTCAACGACACGCGCGTGATCAAGGCACGGCTGTTCGCGATGCGCCCCACGGGCGGCAAGGTGGAACTGCTGCTCGAGCGCGCGCTGGGGCCGGACGACGCGATATTCCAACTCCGGGCGAGCCATCCGCCGCACGCGGGCGGAACGTTGCTGTTGCCCGGCGGCGCTCGCGCCACGGTCATCGAGCGCGACGGCCGCTTTGTCCGATTGCGGCTCGAAGGGATCGCGTCGCTCCTCGATTATCTCGACCAGCATGGCACGGTGCCGCTTCCGCCTTATATCGCGCGCGCCGCCGCGACGGCCGACGAAGCGCGCTACCAGACCGTCTACGCGCGGCACCCGGGCGCGGCGGCGGCGCCCACCGCGGGCCTGCATTTCGACGCGGCGATGCTGGGCGCGCTGACAGGTGCCGGGGTTGCTCTCGCCTACGTCACGCTGCACGTCGGCGCCGGCACGTTTCAACCCGTCGAAACCGAAGACCTCGCCCTGCACCGGATGCACGCAGAGCGGTACCGGATACCGCGCGAGACCGTGGCCGCCATCGATGCGGCACGCGCGCGCGGCGGGGGCATCGTCGCGGTCGGCACGACCAGCCTGCGCGCGCTCGAGTCCGCCGTCGACGACGACGGACACGTGCGCGAAGGCGAAGCCGAAACGCGGCTTTTCGTCACACCGGGATACCGCTTTCGCGTCGTCGACCGGCTCGTCACCAACTTCCATCTGCCGAAGTCGACGCTTCTGATGCTCGTTTCCGCGTTCGCCGGCTACGACAACATCCGCGCCGCGTACGCGCACGCGATTCGCCAGCACTACCGCTTTTTCAGCTACGGCGACGCGATGCTGCTCGAGCGCACGTAGCGGGGCCGGCGCCGCATCCGCCCGCTGCTACAATCGGCGCGATGCAATTCACGCTGCTGGCGACGTCGGGCCGCGCGCGCCGGGGCCGGCTCCAGCTCGCGCACGGCGTCGTCGATACCCCCGTCTTCATGCCGGTCGGCACCTACGGCACCGTCAAGGCGATGGCGCCGAACGAGCTCGCGGAGGTCGGCGCGCAGATCGTGCTCGGCAACACGTTCCACCTGTGGCTGAGGCCCGGCGTCGAGGTGATCGCCGCGCACGGCGGCCTGCACCGGTTCATGGGCTGGCAGCGGCCGCTGCTGACCGACTCCGGCGGCTTCCAGGTCTGGAGCCTGGGGCCGCTGCGCAAGGTGCGCGAGGACGGCGTCGCGTTCGCGTCTCCGGTCAACGGCGACCGCCTGCTGCTCACCCCCGAGATCTCGATGCGGGTCCAGCGCTCGCTCGACTCCGACATCGCAATGGTGTTCGACGAGTGCACACCCTACCCCGCGACACGCGACGAAGCCGCGGCATCGATGGAGCTTTCGCTGCGCTGGGCGCGGCGTTCTCGCACGGAGTTCGACACCTTCGGCAGCGCGAACACGCTGTTCGGAATCGTCCAGGGAGGCATGTTCGGCGACCTGCGCGACGCGTCGCTCGAGGGACTCGCCGACATCGGCTTCGACGGCTACGCGATCGGCGGCATGTCGGTCGGCGAGCCGAAGGACGAGATGCTCGCGATGCTCGGTCACACGGCTCCGCGCCTTCCCGCCGAACGGCCGCGCTACCTGATGGGCGTGGGCACGCCCGAGGACATCGTCGCCGGCGTCGAGGCGGGAGTCGACATGTTCGACTGCGTGCTGCCGACACGCAACGCGCGCAACGGGTGGTTGTTCACGCGCTTCGGCGACGTGAAGATCCGCAACGCGAAGCATCGCGCGGACACGCGCCCGCTCGACGAGAGTTGCGGCTGCTACACGTGCGGCCATTTCACGCGGGCGTACCTGCACCACCTGCAGCGCGTCAACGAGATCCTCGGCGCCCGGCTCAACACGATCCACAACCTCCACTACTACCTGTGGCTCGCCGCCGGCATGCGCGAAGCGATCGCCGCGGACCGCTTCGACGCCTGGGCTGGCGAGTTCCGCCAGGATCGCGCCCGCGTGGTAGAATCTTGAGTTAACCATTCGCGCCGCGGCCCCGCCCGGCCGCCCTGCGTCGCCCCCTGTCGCGCGAGCGCATTCTTCGGAGGACCAAAACGTGCCGATCGACCTCTTGATCACCCCGGCGTACGCGCAGAGCGCCCCCGCCTCGCCGTTCGGCGGCGACCTGATGGCGTTCCTGCCGATGGTCGCGATCTTCGTCGTCTTCTATTTTCTGCTGATCCGCCCGCAGCAGAAGAAGGCCAAGGAGGCAAAGGCGATGCTGGAGGCGCTGCTGAAGGGCGACGAGGTCGTCACGGGCGGAGGCATCCTCGGACGCATTTCGAAGCTCGGCGATCAATACGTGACCGTCGACATCGCCAACGGCACGGAGATCACCGTCCAGCGGGGCGCCATCTCCCAGCTCTTGCCCAAGGGCACGATCAAGGCGCTGTGAGGGCCGCCGGGACACCCCGCGTCCCGCGCGCCATTCCGATCCCGCGCACGACCACGACCGTGCCTGATCCGGCCCCCCTGCGGGCGTCCGCTCCCACGCACCTGCAAGCGCCATGAACCGATACCCCCTCTGGAAATACCTGATCATCGCCGTCGCGCTCATCGCGGGCGTCGTGTACACGGCGCCGAATTTCTTCCCGGAAGTGCCTGCCGTGCAGGTGTCTTCGTCGAAAACGGCCGTGAAGATCGACGACGCGCTCCTCGCCACCGTCGAGGACGCGCTGAAGGCCGCTTCCATCACGTACCGCGGCACGGCGCTCGACGCGACCGGCATCAAGGTGCGCTTCGACGACACGGACGTCCAGCTGAAGGCGAAAGACGCGCTGCAGGCGAAGCTCGGCGCCAACTACATCGTGGCGCTGAACCTGCTCTCCGCGTCGCCGCATTGGCTGACGGTGATCGGGGCGCGCCCGATGTACCTCGGCCTCGACCTCCGCGGCGGTGTGCATTTCCTGCTGCAGGTCGACATGAAGGCGGCGCTCGACAAGGCCGCCGACCGGTTCACGACCGACATCCGCTCGCTGCTGCGCGAAAAGAAGGTGCAGTACGCCGGCGTCTCGCGCGAAGGCACGAACGTCGTCGTCCGTTTCCGCGACGAGCCCGAGCGGGTCAAGGCGCGCGGCGAGATCGAGAAGGCGTTTCCGGACCTCCTCTTGCGCGAGGCCGACGCCGCGGGCGAGCTCCGGATCGCCGGGTCGCTGAAACCGGAGGCGCAGACGCGCATCCAGAATGGCGCCGTGCAGCAGAACATCACGATCCTGCGCAACCGCGTCAACGAGCTGGGGGTTGCCGAGCCGATCGTCCAGCAGCAGGGAGCGGACCGCGTCGTCGTGCAGCTCCCGGGCGTGCAGGACACCGCACGGGCGAAGGACATCCTCGGCCGCACGGCGACGCTCGAGATCCGGATGGTCAACGACGATCCGGGTGCGCTGGAAGCCGCGGTCGCGGGCCAGACGCCGTTCGGCAGCGATCTTTTCACCGAGCGCGGCGGCGGGCCGGTGCTCGTCCGGCGCCAGGTCGTGCTGACGGGTGACCGGATCAACGACGCCCAGCCGGGATTCGACCAGCGCAACAACGAGCCCGCCGTGCACGTCAATCTCGACGGCACCGGCGCGCGGATCTTCAAGGAAGTGACGCGCGAAAACGTCGGCAAGCGGATGGCCATCGTCCTGGTCGAGAAGGGCAAGGCCGAAGTCATCACGGCGCCGGTGATCCGCGAGGAGATCGGCGGCGGCCGCGTGCAGATCAGCGGCCGGATGAACACGCGCGAGGCGAACGACATCGCGCTTCTGATGCGCGCCGGGGCGCTGGCGGCGCCGATGGAAATCGTCGAGGAACGGACCGTCGGGCCGTCGCTCGGCAAGGAGAACATCGAAAAAGGATTCAACTCGGTGACGTACGGCTTCATCGTGCTGTCGCTGTTCATGTGCGCGTACTACCTGCTGATGGGGCTCATCTCGGCCGTTGCGCTGTCGGTCAACCTGATGCTGCTGGTCGCCCTGCTGTCGATGCTGCAGGCGACCCTGACGCTGCCGGGCATCGCGGCAATCGCGCTGACGCTCGGCATGGCCATCGACTCCAACGTGCTGATCAACGAGCGGATCCGCGAGGAGCTCCGCTGGGGCGCGACGCCGCATGCGGCGCTCACCGCCGGGTACGAGCGCGCATTCGGCACGATCCTCGACTCGAACGTGACGACGCTGATCGCCGGCATCGCGCTCCTGATTTTCGGCAGCGGCCCGGTCCGGGGCTTCGCCGTCGTCCATTGCCTCGGCATCATGACGTCGATGTTCTCGGCGGTGTTCGTCTCCCGCGGGATCGTCAACCTGATCTATGGCGGCCGCAAGCATCTCGCCAAGATCTCGATCGGGCAGGTGTGGCGACCTGCCGCCGCGACCGGCGCCGCAGTGAAGTGAATCCCGGACGGACGCGAGGCGTGACCCTCGACCGGACATTTCGTCGCAGCGCGCTCGCGGCGGGCGCAGACGCGTCCACGACCTCACGCTAGCCCCACACGAGACCGAACCATGGAATTCTTCAGAATCCGGCGCGACATCCCGTTCATGCGGTTCGCGCTCACGTTCAACGTGATCTCGCTCGTCACGTTCGTGCTGGCGGTCGCCTTCCTCGCCTCCAGGGGCTTGAACCTCGGTGTCGATTTCCGCGGCGGAACGCTGATCGAGGTGACCTACGAACATGCCGTGGATTTCAACCGGTTGCGCGGCGCCATCGACAAGCTGAATCTCGGCGAGTACGCCGCGCAGAGCTTCGGCAGCTCCAATACGGCGCTGATCCGGCTGCCGCTCAAGGAAGGCGTTTCGAGCGCCCAGCTCTCGGAGCAGGTGCTGGGAGCGCTCCGCGCCGACGACCCGTCGGCCAGGCAGCGGCGCGTCGAGTTCGTCGGCCCGCAGGTTGGCAAGGAGCTCTACGAGAACGGCGCGCTCGCATTGCTGCTCGTCTCGCTCGGCATCGTCGCCTACCTCGCGATGCGGTTCGAATGGCGTTTCGCGATTGCCGCGATCATCGCCAACCTGCACGACGTCATCATCATCCTGGGATTCTTCGCGTTGTTCCAGTGGGAGTTCTCGCTGCCGGTGCTGGCGGCGGTGCTCGCCGTGCTCGGCTATTCGGTGAACGAATCCGTGGTGATCGCCGACCGGATCCGCGAGAACTTCCGCAAGATGCGCAAGGCAACGGTGACCCACGTGATCGACAATGCGATCACCAGCACGATCTCGCGGACGATCATCACCCACGGCAGCACGCTGCTCATGGTGCTGTCGATCCTGTTCTTCGGCGGCGAGACGCTCCACTACTTCTCGCTCGCGCTGACGATCGGCATCTGCTTCGGCATCTACTCATCGGTGCTCGTCATGGCGCCGCTGGTGATGTGGATGGGCGTGTCGCGCGAGGATCTCGTCAAGCCCGAACGCAAGCGCGACGGACCCGAGGGCGAGAAAATCCTGCCGTAGAAAGTGGGGTCAGAGACGATTTTTGTCCGTTGGCGGCTTGGAGCCCCTCAGCGCTCCGGAAATGTCGTCTCCGACCCCACTTTCTCTCACACGATGCTGACGACGCTCTTCTATTCGCTGCTCGCGCTGGACCAGACCGTCGCACAGCTCGCCGCCCAGTACGGGCACTGGCTCTACGCGCTCCTGTTCCTGATCATCTTCGCCGAAACGGGGCTCGTCGTCTTCCCGCTGCTGCCCGGCGACTCGATCCTGTTCATCGCCGGCACCGTCGTCGCGACGGCCGGCCTCAACGTGCATCTGCTGGTCGTGGTGCTGATCGCCGCGGCGGTCCTCGGCGATACCGTCAACTACGCGATCGGCCACTACATCGGGCCGCGCGTTTTCGACAAGCCCGACTCGCGCTGGTTCAAGCAGGACCATCTGCGCCGCACGCAGTCGTTCTACGACCGGTATGGCGCCATTACCATCATCATCGGGCGATTCGTGCCGATCGTCCGGACCTTCGCGCCGTTTCTCGCAGGCGTGGCCGGGATGACTTACCGCAAATTCCTCTCGTTCAACGTGGTCGGCGCCGTGGCGTGGATCGCTTCGCTCGTCTACGCGGGGTACCTTTTCGGCAACATCCCCTGGGTCAAGAACAACCTGACGCTCATCGTCTTCGCGATCGTCGCGGTTTCGCTGATCCCGGCCGTGACGACGTTCGTCCGGGAACGCCGTTCGCAAAGGCGTCCGCCGGCGAAGTGACGGCGGAACCGGCGATCAGATCCGCTTCGCCAGGAGCACGGCCTTGCCGACGTAGGTCGCGGGCGTGAGCGCCTTCAATCGCGCCTTCGCGTCCGCGGGGATCGCCAATCCGTCGATGAATGCGTGCAGGCTCTCGCGCGTCATTCCGGTCACCCCGCGAGTCAGCGCCTTCAGCTGCTCGTACGGATTCGGCACGCCGTAGCGGCGCATCATCGTCTGGATCGGCTCCGCGAGCACCTCCCAATTGGCGTCGAGATCGGCGGCAATCCGCGTCTCGTCGACCGCGAGCCGCGCGAGCCCCTGCGCCAGCGACGTCCAGCCGAGCAGCGCGTAGCCGAGCGCCGCGCCCATGTTGCGCAACACCGTCGAATCCGTGAGGTCGCGTTGCCAGCGCGACACCGGCAATTTTTCGGCGAGGTGGCGCAGCATCGCGTTGGCGAGCCCGAGATTGCCCTCGGAATTCTCGAAGTCGATCGGATTGACCTTGTGCGGCATCGTCGACGACCCGACCTCGCCCTCCGTCACGTTCTGCCGGAAATAGCCAAGCGAGACGTAGCCCCAGATGTCGCGATCGAGATCGATCAGCACCGTATTCGCGCGCGACACGGCGTCGAAGAGCTCCGCCATGTAATCGTGCGGCTCGATCTGCGTCGTGTACGGATTGAACTCGAGGCCGAGCCCGGCAACGACCCGGGCCGCGAGCCGCTCCCAATCGACATCCGGATACGCGACGAGATGGGCGTTGTAGTTGCCCACCGCGCCATTCGCCTTGCCTTTGAGGGGCACGCGCTCGATCGCGGCGATCTGCCGCTCGAGTCGCGCATAGACGTTCGCCATCTCCTTGCCGAGCGTCGTGGGCGTCGCCGGCTGACCGTGCGTGCGCGAAAGCATCGGCACGGCCGCGTTTGCGTGCGCCATCGCGCGGAGCGACGCCGCGATCCCGCGCAGCGCGGGCAGCAGGACCTCCCGTCGCGCTTCGGCGAGCATCAGCCCGTGGGCGAGGTTGTTGATGTCCTCCGACGTGCACGCGAAATGGATGAACTCGCTGGCGCGCGCGATCTCCGGGTCGGCCGCGAAGCGCTCCTTCATCCAGTACTCGACGGCCTTGACGTCGTGATTCGTCTTGCGCTCGATCGCCTTGATCCGCGCGGCGTCGGCCGGCGAGAACGATGCACAGGCGGCGTCCAGCGTGGCGCGGGCCTCCGCGCCGAACGGGGCGATCTCACCGATACCGGGCTCGTCGGACAGCGCGACGAGCCAGGCGGCTTCGATCCGCACCCGTGCGCGGATCAGGCCGAATTCGCTGAACTGTGCGGCGAGCGGGGCCACCTTCGCCGCGTAGCGTCCGTCGAGCGGTGACAGGGCCGTGAGGGCGGTCGTGGAATCGGGCATCGCAACTCGTGGGGCCGCGTATTGGATGGGCCAAGGACGCGAAAGCAGTCTAGCACGGAGGTCCCGTCGGCCGCGCACGCCGGGCCGGTGCATGCGGTCCGAAACGCCGTTTCAGGACAGCAGCTCCGTCGCACGATCGACGAGAAGGCGGGTCTCGGTTTCGCTCCGCCCCTTGGCGATCGCCTTCGCGTAGTCCGGCAGGAGCCGGGCGAGCTCCGCCCGCGTCGCGCAACGCTCCAGCTTGAGCGTGAACATGAATGCACGCACGCCGAGCGCATCGACAACGGTATCGTTGATGAACGATTTGGCGGCGCGGAACCGCTCGAGCTCGTCGCCCGCCATCGACTGCGGTTCTGCCGCGGCCGGAACCGCCGGACCGGCGACGGGCGCACCCGGGCCGGCGGCGGCGACCGCGATGTAGCCTGCGCCGATCAGAATTTCGAGGAAATTCGCATCCACGCCGAGCTGTGCGGCCTGGGCGCGCAAACGGTCGACAGGTCTCGACGGGTCGACCAGGATCAGCATCGTCCGCATCCGGCCGCGGAGGTCCTTCCCGCGCTCGCGGATCTCGACCATGCCCTTTTGCGTCTTCGCGTACCGTGTATCGTCTGCCATCGGCATCTCCCGCAAGCCCGTCGATGCCGGAGGGTTGCGAGCGTTCCGTCCCGTCGCCCGGTGCAAGATCCTCGGTGTCTACGCCGTCGGCGAACGCACACACCTTGACACTTGGATTGTAGCCAATTGCGTGCCGGAGGCCGTCACGTTGGGGTCGCGATCGCCGAAGACTGGCGATCGGTCGGCGATCCTGTTGTTGCAATGCAACATCCGCCGGAATCGAATCGATACGGCAGATGAGTTCCACGGGCGCGCAGGCTGGGCTATCATTGGCCGCACAAAAATAACAGACCGATGTATGACGCACGCGGCGCGCTTCGCGCGGTCCCGGAAATCGGGCCGCGACTGCGTGCCGCACCTGCTGAAAACCCAATCGATGGAGGAAGCAATGGCTGACGCCAAGGCAACGGGGTACGTGGGGGGTGAGCCGGTACAGGGCGTATCGACCGAAGAAAAGAAGGTGATCTTCGCGTCGTCGCTTGGCACCGTCTTCGAGTGGTACGACTTCTATCTGTACGCAACGCTGGCGCCCTTCTTTGCAGCCCTGTTCTTCCCTCCCGGAAACGAGACCGCCGCGCTGATGTCGGCATTCGCGACCTATGCTGCGGGTTTCCTTGTGCGTCCCTTCGGCGCAATCGTGTTCGGGCGCATCGGCGACCTCGTCGGCCGCAAGTACACCTTCCTCGTCACGATCGTTTTCATGGGCGGCGCAACGGTCCTGGTCGGCCTCTTGCCCACGTTCGCGTCGATAGGCTGGGCGGCCCCCGTTCTCCTGGTCTCGCTGCGGCTAGTTCAGGGCCTGGCGCTCGGCGGCGAGTACGGCGGTGCAGCGACCTACGTTGCCGAGCATGCCCCGCACGAGAAGCGCGGCTACGACACGAGCTG
>JANMBN010000303.1:0-2348 GCA_031360485.1 Betaproteobacteria bacterium
GCCGGCGTGATCCAGAGCGACCAGATCGTCGTAGCCGCCGACATGAAAGTCATCGACGTAGATCTGCGGCACCGTACGGCGGCCGGTCCGTTCCATCATCGCCCGGCGCAGCGCCGCGTCGAGGTCGACGCGAATCCTGGCGATCTCCGCGACGCCCTTCGCCTTCAGGAAACGCTCGGCCTGGATGCAATAAGGGCACACGGCCGTCGTATACATCGTCACCACCGGCACGTCACTTCTCCACCGGCAGTCCCGCGTCTTTCCACCCCCTGAATCCCCCCTGCAGACTGTAGATGTCCTTGAAGCCCAGGCGCGCAAGCGCGTTGCTTGCGGCGCGGCTGCGAGTGCCCGTCATGCAGTACGTGACGACGGGCCTGCCGACGTGGCGCGAAAGCTCGTCGCCGCGGCTGCCGAGCTGCGAGAGCGGGATGTGGACGGCGTTCGGAAGGCGGCCGCCCGCGAATTCCGGCGTCTCGCGCAGGTCGACGAGCAGCGCGTTGCCGGAATTGATGAGTCGCGTCGCCTCGAGATTGCCGACGTCCCTGGCCGGGGAAAGGCGGCGCTGGACGAGCGGCCAGACGAGCATCGCCCCGGACAGGATCACGACGAGAATCAGCATCCAATTGGTCTGGATAAAGGACATGGAACGGGAGCCCGTGATCGGAGAAAGCCAAAATGATAACGCACGGCGTCGCGCCCGCCCCGGCGCATCATGCACACGCTGCATCTCGTGCCGTTCGTCTGCGTCGGACGCAAGGCGACCATGGCGAGCGACGGCGCGCTGCAGGACGTGGCGCCGACGCTGCAGGCTGGCGATGCTGGGCTGCCGCGAGGGGCGGAAATGACCGGCCGGTCGCTCGTGGCGTTGGCGTCAGGGTCGATTCGTTGCTCGAGACCCCGAGGTGATCCTGTAGAGAGTAAACACTCACTATCATCGCCGTCTCCCGGCCATCGGGCACCGGACGGCGGCCCCGGGCCCGGGCACGGAACTTGCGGCAGAGTCCGGGGCCCAACCTGCTTGTGGCGGTCGCCCGTGCCTCGTTCGGGCACCCGGCGGGTATACTTCGAACGATCCGGCTAAGGAAAGCGACGATGAACAACTGGAAGAAGGCAGGGCTGATCGGCTTGGGCGCGGTGCTGGGCGTCCTGCTTTCGCTCAATTTCTCGGTGATCGCGCAGCGCGACGCAAAGCTGCCGATCCCCTACGAAGACCTGCAACTGCTGTCCGCGGTGTTCGGCCGGATCAAGAGCGATTACGTCGAGCCGGTTTCCGACGAGAAGCTCATCAAGGAAGCGATCAACGGAATGGTGCACGGGCTCGACCCGCATTCCGACTTCCTCGACGCCGAAGCATTCAAGGATCTGCAGATTTCCACGCAAGGGAAATTCGGCGGCCTCGGCATCGAGGTCGGCGTCGAGGACGGCACGATTCGCGTCATTTCGCCCATCGAGGATACGCCCGCGTTCCGTGCCGGCGTCAAATCGGGCGACCTGATCGTCAAGATCGACGACAGCGCGACGCGCGGGATGCCGCTGACCAAGGCGGTCGAGATGATGCGCGGCAAGCCGGGCACGTCGGTCGTGCTGACGGTGGTGCGCAAGGATGCGGAAGGGCTGCTGACGTTCAAGCTGGTCCGCGAGGAGATCAACGTCAAGAGCGTCCGCGCGAAGATGCTGGAGCCGGGCTACGGCTACGTCCGCGTCCGCCAGTTCCAGGACCGCACCGGCGAGGATCTCGCGAAGGCGCTGAAGGACATGTACAAGCAAGGCGAGCTCAAGGGCCTCGTGCTCGACCTGCGCAGCGACCCGGGCGGCCTCCTCAACCAGGCGGTCGCGGTTTCGGCGGCGTTCCTGCCGAAGGACGCGCTCGTCGTCTATACCGATGGCCGCACCGCCGAAGCGCGGATGCGGATGACCGCGTCGAAGGAGCACTACACGCGCCGCGGCGACGACTACCTGAAGGATCTCCCCGCGGGCATCAAGAAAGTGCCGATCGCCGTGCTGGTCGACGGCGGCACGGCGTCGGCCTCCGAGATCGTCGCCGGCGCGCTGCAGGATCACAAGCGCGCGATCGTTCTCGGCGGCCAGACCTTCGGCAAGGGCTCGGTGCAGACCATCCTTCCGCTTTCGAACAACGCGGGACTGAAGCTCACGACGGCGCGCTATTACACGCCGTCCGGGCGTTCGATCCAGGCCAAGGAATCGAGCCCGACATCTACGTCGACGACGGCCGCGATTCGCCCAATCGCATCCGCGAGGCCAACCTCGAGCGCCATCTGGAAACCCCGGCCGGCGCAGATGCCGCCAAGGTGAAAGCAGCAGCCGACCTGCTGAAGGCGAACGAGAAG